>JAKOVT010000446.1 GCA_029781935.1 Actinomycetes bacterium
CGTGGCTACCGGGGCGTGTGCACTTCGTGCCGGCAGAGCCTGGAGGGCGACTTCGTCGAGCTCGCGGTGACCGACACCGGCCCCGGCATTCCGGCGTCGGTGCTCGACCGGATCTTCGAGCCGTTCTTCAGCACGAAGGAGGTCGGCAAGGGCAGCGGCATGGGTCTGGCGACCGTGCACGGCATCGTGCACGACCACCGAGGCCACGTGGTGGTCGAGAGCGCGGCCGGCTCGGGAACGACCTTCCGGGTGCTGCTCCCGCCGCTCGATCCGGCGATCGAGGGCGGCCGGGTCGGCGCTCGCCCGCCCGCCGCCGAGCGCAGCGCCCTCGGGCCGCTGCGCGGCCGCGTGCTGCTGGTGGACGACGAGGCGTCGGTCCTCGGCTTCATGCGCGAGCTGCTCGAGAACTGGGGACTGGAGGTGGTCGCGATCGGCGATCCCGTCGAGGCGCACCGTCGCGTCGCGAACGGCGAGATCGCGTTCGACGTGGTGCTCGCCGACCAGACGATGCCGCGCCTGACCGGCACCGAGCTGGCGCGCGCCGTCGCGACGCTGCGACCCGAGGTGCCGATCCTGCTCTATACCGGCTACCGCGACGGCGTGCCGCAGGCCGAACTGAGCGCCGGCGGCATCCGGGCCGTGCTCGACAAGCCCGTCGATCCGGCGGCGCTGCACGAACAGCTGCGGCGGCACCTCGGGCGATCGGACGTCTCGCCGACCGCCGCGTGAGCGCCCGCCGACTTCAGGCGGTGCGCGCCTGCGACAGGCCGAGCTCGCGCATCGTCTGCTCGCGCATCACGAACTTCTGCGGCTTGCCGGTCGCGGTCAGCGGGAACTCGGGCACGAAGCGGATGTAGCGCGGCACCTTGTAGTGGGCGATGCGCCCCTGGCAGAACGCCTTGATCTCGTCGGCGCTCGCCTGCTGGCCGGCCCGCAGGACGATCCACGCGCAGACCTCCTCGCCGAAGCGCGGGTCGGGCACGCCGAACACCTGCACCTCCTGCACCTTCGGGTGCGTGTGCAGGAACTCCTCGATCTCGCGCGGGTAGACGTTCTCGCCGCCGCGGATCAGCATGTCCTTCACGCGGCCGACGATGTTGCAGTAGCCGTCGGCGTCGATCGTCGCGAGGTCGCCGGTGTGCATCCAGCCGGCCTCGTCGATCGACTCGCGCGTGCGCTCGGGGTCTTCCCAGTA
>JAKOVT010000063.1 GCA_029781935.1 Actinomycetes bacterium
GGGTTCGTCATCGAGGTCGCGCTCTACACGCCGTCGGTGCCGGCCTGGGGCTACTGGTTCTTCCTGTTCCACGTCGCCGTGGCGATGGAGCTGATGCTGCTGCTGCCGTTCACGAAGTTCGCGCACGCGATCTACCGTCCGGTCGCGCTCTTCTTCTACTCCCTCGCCGGAGAGAAGGACCGCCAGCTCCAGGACGCGTGATCCGCTCGCTCTCCGCGACACCACGGGACCCCCTCTCCTGGAGGGGGTCCCGTCGTGTCGCGGGTCAGGCGTTGGCCTTCTTCCGCCCGCCGAAGAGCCGCTCGACCAGGGAGGGCGCCGGCGGGCAGGTGCACCGCTGCGACTTGGGGACGCCCTTGAGGACGTGGTTGACGTGCTGGCCGCAGCCCGACCAGGTGGCCTTGCCGCATCGGCGGCAGGTGACGCGCGTGCACATGGGGACGACTCCTCGGTGAGGGGTGGAGCGGCCATGATACCCCAGGGGGTATATCCCTCCGTGCTGGGGGCGTCGACGACGAGGTGATGCAGCGCACAGGCCGACGGTGTATCCCTGCGCGCCCCGGGACCGTCGAGGACAGCAGAGGACCCGCAGCGACGCCGACGGCGTCGGACAACCAGGAGGAACCATGAAGCGCAACGAGAGCAGCGTGGACCGCATCATCCGTGCCGTCGTCGCGATCGCGGCCGTGGCCGGGGCCGCCGTGCTCGGCATGACCACCGTGGCGGGGATCGTGCTCCTCGTCGTCGCGGCGATCATGCTCGTCACCGCGGCCGTCGGATGGTGCCCGCTCTACAGCCTCTTCGGCGTGAGCACCTGCGCCGTCACGACGTCGACGTCGTCGGCGCAGGACGAGGTCGGCGCGGCATCCTGACGGTCATGGCCCAGGATCCGCCCCTCGACCCGGCTCGGCTCAGCGACGCCATCGTCGCCGAGCTGCCGGCGCTGGCGCGCACCGCGCGCGTGCTCGTCCGCGATCCCGCACGCGCCGAGGATCTGGTCCACGACACGGTGGTCCGCGCGCTCGAGAAGGCGGAGGGCTTCCGGGGCGAGTCGTCGTTGCGCCACTGGCTGCGCCGGATCATGCACAACCTCGCCATCGACCAGGCGCGCCGTCCCTCCGAGCTCCTGGTCGACGAGGTCGAGGCGCTCTGGCACCAGGACGAGTACAGCGTCGACGCCGAGGCCGTCGTGCTCCGCGCGGAGACGCAGGACGAGGTCCTCGACGCGCTCGTCCACATCCCGTACGCCTATCGCGCCACCGTCGTGCTCCACGACATGGAGGGACTCACCTCCCAGGAGGTCGCCGACGTGATGGACGTCAGCCTGCCCAACGCCAAGCAGCGGCTCCGACGGGGTCGGATGGCGCTGGTGACCGCGCTCGCGTCGGGCCACGAACGGCGGGTCGCGCTCGACGGGGTGCCGTTGCGCTGCTGGGACGCACGGGCGCAGGTGTCGGACTACCTCGACGGCGAGCTCGAGGCCGGCAGCGCGCTGCGCGTCGAGCAGCACCTCGAGACCTGCCCGACCTGCCCCCCGCTGTACGCCGCGCTGGTCGGCGTCACCGGTGCGGTGGCCGGAATCCGCGATCGTGACGACGTGGTCGAGCCGGCGCTCGCGCGTCGCATCCGCGACGTGCTGGAGCCGTCGACGCCGGTCCTCGACTGACGCTCAGGCTGTGCGCTGCCTCGGCACGTGCGGGCACTCGGTGGTGGTCGTGGGCGCGACCGCTGCCTGGTCGCCGTGCCGCACCCAGGTGCCCTCGGCATCGGTGAGCACGGCGCTGGGTCGCACGCCGGACACGCAGCTGGCGACGTAGGCGCTGGTGAGCCCGGTGACGTCGACGACGGTCCCGATCCGGAACAGCGAGCGGGTCTCGGCGATGACGTCGTGGTTCCCGGCGCGCAGGACCACGGGGAGGTCGGGCGCGACGGCGCGTGCCGTGACCGCCACCGCGACGTTGTCGAGCTCGTCGGAGCCCACGGCGCACAGGGCGAGCGCCTGGTCGGCGCGGACGCGGGTGAGCACGCGTCGTCTGCTGCCGTCGCCGATGAGGACCGGGATCCCGAGCGCTCGGGCGGTGCGCAGGTTCGACGCACGGGGGTCCCGGTCGATCCCGGTGACGGCGAGCCCGAGCCCCCGCAGCTCCGCGGCGAGGCGGAGACCGACCTGTCCCATGCCGACGACGATGACGTGACCGCGACGGGGGAGCACCCGTCGACCGACCAGCCCGATGAGGCGCCCGGACAGCAGGTGCTCGACGATCCCCGCAGTGAACGCCGCGGTGAGGCCGATGGTGAGCAGCATCGCGGCGGCCGCGAAGAGCAGGTAGGCCGTAGGTGCGTGCTCGACCGGCACCGGTCCCACCGTGGCTACCGTGCGCACCGCGCCGTGCAGCGCGATGACGAACGGCTCGTGCAGGACGGTGAGGCCGAGCACCGTGTCGATCGCGAGCAGCAGCCCGATGCCGGCGAGCCCGGCGAGCAGGAGGGTCGATCCCGAGTCGTGCGGCTGCAGCTGGCCGAGCAGCACGCCCAGCCGCGCGCGGGCCCGCAGCGTCCCGGGGACCCGGTAGGTGACGGCCGGCGCCGAGCCGTCGGGGTACGCCGTCCAGCCCTCGTCCGCGCGACCGATGCCGGCGTGGCCGCCGGGCAGGCAGGCGGCCGTGAGCGAGGGCGTCGCGACGTCGGCGGGCGAGGTCACCCGGCAGTTCGGGACGACGGAGACCAGCGCCGCGGCGGCGGTCTTGTCGAAGAGCGCGGCGACCATCGGCATGCCGGGTCGCAGGTGCTCGGCGGCCAGGCAGTACCGCAGCGCCTGCGTGTCGTCGTGCAGCAGCACCACGAGGCTCGTGACGTCGTCGCGCAGGGCCGCGGCGAGCTCGGCGTCGGTCGGCGCATCGAGGTGGACGACCTCGGCCCCGCGTTCGAGCAGCGCGGCGCACGTGCGGGCTGCTTCCGGGGTCGTGCCGACGAGCACGTGCCGCTCGTTCCCGAGGTGCTCGTTCATGAGGTGCTCGCTGGGGCCGCGGGATCGACGATCTCGTCGAGCGCGTCGACGCCGCCGGTGCGGTACGCGACCCAGTCGCTGCCCGCGCCGCGCAGCAGCAGCGTCTCGAGGGCGGTCGACCACTCCTCGCGACCGGTCCGTACGGCGTCGTCGTACGACGCGCCCTTGCCGACCCTGCGCTGCACCTCGCGCAGCGCCGCCCACCGGCCCTCGGCGTACTTGATGCCCGGCACCGGCGTGCCGGACCGGGTGAACGTGCAGACCGCCGCGCTGCCCGTGGCGCTGTCGAGCGCGCGAGCGGCCGCCTCGACCAGCTGATCGAGGTCGGCGGTCATGTCGCGCTCGCGGTAGGGGAGGGGCAGGCGATCTCGCCGGCGAGGCGTCGGTGCAGGGCGTACAGCAGCAGCGCGACGCCCGCCACGGCGAGCAACGGCTGCACCGGTGCGAACCAGCGCAGCGCACCGGCGTACCCGAGCGCCAGCAGCGCGAGCTTGTTGCAGACCGGGCAGCCGACAGCGAGGTAGGTGAGGAAGCCACCGACCAGACCCGCCCGCGAGGGCGCCGCGGACAGCGTCGCCGGGTGCCGGACGTAGCTGGCCATGAGCAGGCCCGAGAGCACCGCGGTCACCGCCAGCGCGGGCCACGCCCACCACGTCACGGCCACTTCGCGCCCGAACACCGGGTTGGGCACCAGCACCGTCGGGACGCCGACCACGAGGACGGTCGCGACGGCGGAGAGAGCGGCCGCGACCCATCGGCGGGCGGGCCAGCCGCGCAGGACGCGCCAGGAGCTCATGCGGGTCCGATCCCTTCCCTCGAGCCGGCCGCGTCGGGCGTCGGCCGCGCGGTCCTCGGTTCGACAATATACCCCCCGGGGTATATTGTCTGCCCCAGCGCGACGCCGTCCCGAGGTGTCGCCCCCGACTCCGAGGAGCCCCGACATGTGCCGTCCCGCCGCGTGCCCCGCCTGCCAGAAGACCACCTGGGCCGGGTGCGGCCAGCACGTCGACGCCGTGATGGTCCACGTCCCGACCGAGCAGCGCTGCACCTGCAAGTGACGGACCGGTCCGCGATGCATGCCACGCCCGAGGTCGAGGCGGCCGAGGGGAGCCGGCTCGTCGTCGACGGCGCGGTCCTGCTCGACGTCCGCGAGCCCGACGAGTGGAACGCCGGCCACGCGCCTGCCGCGGTGCACGTGCCGCTGGGCGCCCTGGCTGCCACGGCGACCGACGGCTGGGCCGGTCGGCAGGTCGTCGTGATCTGCCGCAGCGGGAACCGGTCGCGCACGGCCACCGACGCCCTGCGGGCGCGGGGGATCGACGCCGTGAACCTCGCGGGCGGCATGCGCGCCTGGGAGGCCGCAGGACTGCCCGTCGTGACACCGAGCGGCGACGCCGGCCGCGTCGCCTGATCGAGGAGAGCCGTGGAGCTGCTGCTGGCCCTCGCCGTAGGACTCGTCCTCGGGACGGTCCTCGGGCTGCTCGGTGGTGGTGGCGGCATCCTCGCGGTGCCGCTGCTGCTGGCGCTGGGGCTGCCCTACGCGGCCGCCACGACGACGTCGCTGGTGGTCGTGTTCATCGGCGCGATCGCGGGTCTCACCACCCACGGCCGGTCCGGACGCGTGGACTGGACCGTCGGCACCATCTTCGGCCTGGTGGGGTCGGCAGGTGCCGTCCTCGGCTCCCGGGCCTCCACGGTCGTCGACGACCGGCTGCAGATGGCCGGATTCGTCGTGCTCCTGCTCGTCGCCGCCTGGGCCATGCTGCGCAAGAAGCCGTCGGCCGCCGAGGACGACGGCCGACCGGCCACCCTGCGGTGGGGTCGGGTGATCCTGCTGGCGACCGGCGTCGGTCTCATCACCGGCTTCTTCGGCGTCGGAGGCGGGTTCATCGCGGTTCCTGCGCTCGTGCTCGCAGTCGGCCTGCCGATGCGACGCGCGAGCGCGACAGCGCTCCTCGTCATCGCCATCAACACCTTCGTCGCCTTCCTCGCCCACGGGGTGGGCGGCCTCGACGTACGGCTGACCGTGGTGGTGGCCGCCGCCACCGCCGTCGGAGCCGTCGCGGGCGCGATCGCGCAGAGCCGCGTCAACGCGGCCTCGTTGCAGCGCGCGTTCGGGATCCTCCTCGTCGTGGTCGCCGCGTACGAGACGGCCCAGGTCATCACCAGCTGAACGCACGGCGAGCCTCCAGGAGGAACGCATGAGCAAGAACGAGGAGAAGACGCTCGAGGCGGGTCCCGCTGTGTCCGACGACGAGGTCGTGCACGCCGTCGTCAACCGGCTCAAGCGAGCGCAGGGCCAGCTCGGTGGCGCCATCACGATGCTCGAGGAGGGCCGGTCCTGCGCGGAGGTGGTGCTGCTGCTCTCGGCGTCCAGCAAGGCTGTCGAGCGCGCCGCCTTCCAGCTCATCGCGACCACGCTGCAGGAGTGCATCGTCGCCTCGCCGCAGGACAGCGGCGAGGTGACCGCCCAGCTGCAGAAGCTGTTCATCTCCATGGCCTGACCGCGGCGACCACCCTCCGGTGCGCGCCGGTCGCGAGTAGCCTCACGACGTGCCTGCCGAGCCGGAGATCACGGTCGCGAACCGCAAGGAGCTGACGTACCTGCTCAGCCAGGGCGCCGAGCTCGAGCACGCGCTGATGTGCCAGTACCTGTACGCGGCCTTCAGCCTCAAGACGGAGGCCGACGGTCTCGCGCCGGAGGACATCGCACTGGTCGAGGGCTGGCGCCGCTCGATCCTGCGGATCGCGGGCGAGGAGATGCTGCACTGGGCGGTCGTCCAGAACCTGCTGTCGGCCGTCGGATCAGCGCCGTACGTCGGCCGTCCGCACCTCCCGCACCAGGCCAAGGGCTACCCGCCCGGGGTCCAGCTGCGGCTGCTGCCCTTCGGCGAGACGGCGCTGCAGCACTTCATCTACCTCGAGCGCCCGGAGGGCTTCGACGACGTCGACGGCGTCGGCTTCGACGCGGCCGGCGAGTCGCTGGGGGCGATGCGGCCCGACGAGATCGTGCCGCGAGGACAGGACTTCTCGACGGTCGGCCACCTCTACCGCTCGTGCGCCCGGGGGCTCGCGCAGCTCGCCGACCGCATGGGCGAGGACCGGCTGTTCATCGGGCCGGCGTTCCACCAGACCGAGGACTCCGCGTTCGGCTGGGACTGGCTCGGCCCGATCACCACGCTGGCCCAGGCCGAGGCGGCGATCGCGCGCATCGTGGAGCAGGGGGAGGGGGCGACGGGCGCGTGGACCGACGCGCACTACGGCCGGTTCCTCTCGGTGCGCGACGAGTATCTCGCCCGGCTCGCGGTCGACCCGTCCTTCGACGTCGTGCACCCCGCCGTGGCAGCCGGAGTCCGCGCGGTCGAGGGCGTCGCGCCCGACGTGTACATCACCGACCCGGCGACCGCCGCGTGCTCCGACCTGTTCAACGCCGTGTACGAGCAGCTGCTCCAGCTCATCGCCCGGTACTTCGCCTTCGGCCACGAGACCACCGAGCAGCGCGCCGTGCTCGCCGACGTCGCCGTCGACCTCATGTTCACCGCGATCAAGCCGCTCGGCCTCCTGCTGGCCGGGATGCCGGTCGGTCCCGAGCACCCGGGCGCGACCGCGGGCGCCAACTTCCAGCTGCCCTACCGCGGCAACTTCCTCCTGCCGCACCGCCGCGCGTCGTGGATCCGGTTCGCCGAGCGCCTCGACGAGCTCGCGCTCTTCGCGGACAACCAGGCCTCGGCGTACGTCGAACCCCGTGTCGCCGAGGTCGCCGCTGCCCTCCGCTCCGCGTCTGCCCGTCTCACCGCCCACATCGAGTCGGTCTGACGTCGCAGGTCGGGGCAGTTCTGACCAAGAACAGTTCTGTGTCAGATGTAATCTGCGGGCATGAGCCCTGCCTCCGGCCGTTCCGTCGGTGACGCCACGACGCTCGCCGGCCTCGTCACCCGGCTGCGGCGCGCCCTGCGCTCCGGCATCCGCAGCGAGATCCCGTGGGAGCGGCTGCCGATGGCGCAGGTGGAGCTGCTCCAGCGGCTGCAGGAGGAGCCCGGGCTGCGCGTGGGGGAGCTGGCCGCCCGCCAGCACCTGGCCACGAACACCGTGAGCACGCTCGTGCAGCAGATGGTCGACGCCGGTCTGGTCGAACGCAGTCCCGACGCCGCAGACCGGCGGGTGCTGGTGGTGACAGCCACGACGGCCGGCCGGGCCGCCCTGCGCGACTGGCAGCGGGCCAACGCGCGGCGGATCGAGGCAGGGTTGCGGGCGCTCGACCCTGCCGAGCGCGAGTCGCTCACCCGCGCCATCCCCGCGCTGACCCGGTTCGTCGAGGCGCTCGAGGCGCAGGGGGCGGACCCCTCGCCACCCGCCGCTCGGCCACGGCGTCGGCCCGCGACCGTGGCCCGGGGCGCGGAGTCCTCGGCCTCCGTCGCCCGCACTGGGCGCGGCTCCGGCCCGAGGTCGTGAGGGCGCGCATGCCGTGGGCGGCAGAGCGCGGGCGCGACGCCGGTTCGCGGTCCGGCCGTGACGACCGGGTCGGGAGGCTCGCGCGCCTCCTCGTCGGGGCGGTGCTCACCGGGATCGTGGCGGGCCTCGGCGGCGTGCTGCTGCTGTCGCTGCTGCACCTGGTCCAGCACCTGGCGTTCGGCTACACCGAGGAGTCGTTCCTCGCCGGCATCGAGCAGGCCAGTGCGCTGCGGCGCATCGTGGCGCTGACGATCGGCGGCACCGTCGTCGGCATCGGCTGGTGGATCCACCGCCGCATCGTGCGGTCGACGGTGTCGGTCACCCACGCCCTGCACTCGGGCACGGCCCGCATGGCGATCGGCCCGGTCGCCAGCGACGGAGCGCTGCAGGTGGTGGCTGTCGGTGCGGGCGCCTCTCTCGGCCGCGAGGGTGCGCCGCGCGAGCTCGGCGCGGCGTTCGGCGGACGGATCGGCAGCTGGCTCGGCGTGCCGCTCGCGGATCGCCGTCTGCTGCTGGCCGCCGGTGCCGGCGCGGGGCTGGCTGCCGTCTACAGCGTGCCCCTGAGCGGCACGGTGTTCGCGCTCGAGGCGCTGCTGCTCACCGTCAGGCCGCGGGCTGTCGTCGTCGCCGCGCTGAGCAGCGCCAGCGCCACTGCCACCACCTACGCACTGCTGGGCCGGGAGCAGACCTATCGCCTCCCCGCGCTCGAGCTCTCGCCCGTCCTGGTCGCGGCTGCCGTCGTCGTCGGAGTCCTCGCCGCGCTGACGGCACAGCCGTTCCGCGCCTCGATGACCCATGCGCGCACCCACGCTCCTCGTGGTTGGCGCTCGGCCGTGGCCATCCCGGTCGCGTTCGCGGCGACCGGCGTCCTCGCGATCGCGTACCCCGAGATCCTGGGCAATGGCAAGGCGCTGGCCCAGGATCTGTTCTCCTCGCCCGCGCCGGCGGCCCTCGCGGCCGGGTTCGTGATCGCGAAGCCCACGGCCACCTGGCTGTGCCTGCGGGCGGGTGCCATCGGCGGTCTGCTCACCCCCGCGTTCGCGACGGGCGCGGCGCTCGGCGCGCTCGTCGCCGCGCTCTGGGGCATGGGCGACGGTGGCAGCGAGACGGCTGAGCTCGCGCTGATGGGCGCCGCCGCGTTCCTCGCGGTCGCCCAGCACATCCCCGTGACCGCGGGGCTGCTCGCCCTCGAGTTCACCCACGTGGGGCTGGCCTTCGTGCCGCTGCTCGCGCTCGCCGTCGCCGTCAGCTGGCTCGTCGGGCGCGGTGCCCGCCGAATGCACCCGCTGTCCTGGCCGCGGGTCGCGCGCGTGCGCGCCGCCGTCGGTGCACGCCGGCACACCGCGGATCGGCCCGCTGCGGCCGACCAGCCCGACGACGCCGACCCGGCATCCGGAACCGGCACGCCCGGCCGCGCCTGACGCGCCGACCGGCTCCCGCAGCAGCGCTCGTGACACGGAGGAGCCCGCACGGGCCGCGGCGGGCGCGGCTCGTGCGGGCTCCGTCCTCGTAGGCGCTTCCGTCCCCGACCCGAGTCAGGGACAGGCGGGATCAGATGTCGTAGTAGAGCGTCGTGCCGGTTCGTCGGCGCCCGTGACCTGCGGCGACATCACACCTGGTGTGGTGCGGGCGCACGGCTGGCGCACGAGAGCTCCGGCGGATGCTCGGCAGAGGAGTCGAGCAATGGAAGATCAGACGCGCGTGTGGCGTTGCGATGTGTGCGGCAAACCGGTCAGCCGGCTGCTGGGGTGGGCGGCCGCTGTCGAGATGGGCGGCACCGAGACTCAGATTCGGCCCGTTGTTCGCGGCTTCTGCGCTGCCCATCGTGACGATGTGCCCGAGGCATATCGGCGAGAGCTCGAGCAGCTGGGCACGGTCGTGTGGTGGGCGGATGACATCGTGGAGCTGCGCCCGCGCGAGGTCGAGGACTTCCTGCTCGAGGCGGACCGTGTCCTCGGTACCTTCCGGCCCCCGGGCGCTCCGCCAGCTGATCACTCGAGCACCGACTGCCCGCAGTGCGGAGCCGTGGTGACGTGGGGTGTCGACCCGCACGTCGAAGACGCGGCGTTGCGCCGTGGCGCACTGGCCTGGCTCTGCTCCGAGTGCGGTTCAGCAGGGTTCGCGTACCTGCTTTAGGAGCGCGGGGCGGGGCGGTGGGGCGACGGGGGATGCCGCAGAGGCTCCGCGCGTCGCGAAGCGACGTGTGGAGGAGCGGCACCGTCCCGCCCCGCGCGGAACGTCACTCTGGTTGTGTCGAGCTGATAGAAGTTGTCCATGAGTGCTGCCTCTGGGAGAGAGCGCTTCGACGCTCGGTACGGCGTGGAGCAGGAGAGCTGGGTCGGTGGGAACGCATCAGCTGTCTCGCTCAAGCTGCGCCGCGCGCATCTGTTCGGTGGTGCGGAGCTGCAGTTCGCCGCGAGTGGAGTCACGGCGATCGTGGGCGCGAACAACGTCGGGAAGTCCACTCTGCTTCGGGAGATCGTGAACGTCCTGCACCGCGATCCTCAGATCGGCGCCGGAACCTCTGCTGGTTTGATCGTTGATCGGCTCGAACTCGATGGGGCGGGTACCGTCGCGGACCTGTTCGCTTGGCTGGCAGAGCATTCTCATGTCCGGGAAGTCGACAACGCGCATCTCGGATTCGCGAGGATGGGCTCGATGCCCGTTCACCCGTTGAACGTCCTACGACAATGGCAGCCTGAAATGGGCAGCCTTGGGGAAGCGGCGCAGTTCTTCGCACACTACGCAGATGGCACAAGCCGTTTGACCACCGCGGTGAGTGTGGAGATGCGTGATGATGCATCGACGCCGGCCTCGCACCCTGTCCATCGTTTGGAGGACGATCCGGAGCTCTTCGAGGCCTTCGACGGCATCTCGTTCGAAGTGTTCCGTAAGCATCTCGAGCTCGACCGGTCGGCCCGCTTCATTCGACTGCGAGTGGGACGCCTAGACATGGAAGCTCCCCCCGTAAATGCGGTCACCCCTGCCTATCGCGCTGCGATGGCGGAGCTCCCTGTATTGGACTCTCAGGGCGATGGCATGCGCAGCCTTCTAGGGCTCGTACTTCCCCTTGTGACGTCGGAGTTCCCGATTGTCGTGATCGACGAACCGGAAGCGTTCCTGCACCCGCCACAAGCTCAGGCGCTCGGTCGAATTCTCGGTCGCATGACCGTCGAGCGCGGTATTCAGGTCGTGCTGGCGACGCACGACAAGAACCTTCTGGCCGGCTTGTTGACTTCGGGCGCTGGTGTGACTGTGGCTCGCCTGCGCCGCGAGCGGGACGTCCCCTTCATTGCTCAGTTGGACACGGACATTCTCAAGGAGCTCTGGGGAGACCCCTCCCTGAAGCACACCAACGTTCTTGATGGGTTGTTCCACAGACTGGTAGTCCTGTGCGAAGCGGATGGTGACTGCCAGTACTACGCCAGCACCCTCGACGTACGCACGACCGAGGCGCAGGTGCCTGGTAGCGAGATCCTGTTCGCTCCCACGAATGGCAAGGCGGCGATGGCGAAGGTTGCTCGGATGCTTCGTGTGGTCGATGTGCCGGTCGTGTGCAGTCTGGACTTGGACTTTCTCGACGATCCCACCATCGTGAAGAACTTGGTTGCTGCAATGGGCGGCGATTGGGCGGAGTTGGTTGGCCTGTACAGGGACGCCGTGGCCAACTTCGCAGGCGCGGACAGCGGCGTCACATGTGAGCAGGTACTAGATGGTGTTGAGAGCGTTCTTCGTCCACTTGGCGCAACCCCGTACGACGCGGCCGCAAAGGAAAGCGTGCGGGTCCAGCTCCGGGCCTCGGCGGGCCCTTGGGAGCGAGTGAAGGTTTCAGGGGTTTCGGCGTTTACTGGCACAGCCTGGACTGCTGCCGATGAACTCATCAGACGCCTTGACTCGCTCGGCATCGTCCTGGTGAAGGAGGGCGTGTTGGAACGGCTGGCGCCCGAAGTTGCGGTCAGAAAGGGACCTGCTTGGTTGGTCGCGGCGCTGGACACCGGAACACCCGGGAACGCCCTTTCACAAGCCCACCTGGAACGGCTGCTGACCTCTGGACCGGCAGTAGCTGCCGCAGACTCGTCGGCGGGTGCGCGTCTGTAACACAGCACCCGCAAACTGCATTCAGTCGAGCAGGCTGCCGGGCTCGAAGACGCGAACGATCTCTAGTCCGGCCGAGGTCGCCACCTGATCGAGGAACTTCAGGCTCGTCAGGAACCATTCCGTTCCCCCGGTCCGGGCGGTTGACCGGTCGTGGTCGGCAGACTCGAGGAAGTTGTGGAAGTAGCGCTCCTTCGAAGGGAGGTCCTCGGTAGCCGGGTAGACCCTCAGAAGGACTGGTTCCTCCGGTAGAGCCGTCGTTCTCGTCTGCTCGGTGAACCGCTGGATTACTGAACGATCACTGCGTCCGACCTTCATGAGCGTTCGGTTCGACGAGGCGTCGTAGGGGTGCCGCAGGTAATGGGGGAGCGCGTAGACGTAGATGCCGGGTGTCGCAGCGCGTTCGGCCGTAGTGGTAACCGCGAGAGCGCGAGCGTCCTCTTCGTCTCGTGCTTCCCGGTCGTTCACACGCCCCGTGAGATCTGCCAAGCATGACTCGAGGTAGTCACGCGTCTCGAGCGTTAGCCCAGGCGCTCGCAGGAGCCGACGGAAGGTTGACGCAGCTCCAGCTGCCACCGTCGGTGCCGTCGGCAGATCTCCCTCGAGGACTGCCTTCGCGATGCGGTTGTAGTTCCAGACGAAGTTCGGTCGATCCGTTCCCCGAGCCGCCTGGATGTCCTCGGGGCGTTCGCCGGCGCGTGTTCGTCGCCACACATCGCCGAGTGCGGATTGGTCCTGCTGGAGGACGCCCTCAAGCTCGGCACGCACCTCTGGTGAGGGCTGTGTTGGCCCGTGAGCGCCCTCGTCCGAGATCGTCATCGCGGTAGTCCTCTACACGGTCGGTCGCGCTAGGGCCGCGGCCACAGCTTGATGGCTCGCTTCCACAGGTCTTCGCCTCGCGACTCGATCTCGCTCCGTGTCCACTCGTCCTGAGCCAGGATCGCCGTCGTCAGCTTGAGTGAGACCTTCGACTCGATCCACTCGCGCTTGACCGAGAACGCGCTGTTGGACAGCTCGGAGTTGTAGGCGGTCAGAGTGAGGTTGCCAATCGTGTCGCTGAGCAGCTCGATCGTCTCTGCAGGATCGGGGTCGCCCCAGTTGGCGAGATCGACCAGCCAGTGAGTGGGGTTTCGAGGCAGGACGTGCTCGATGCTGAACTCGGTCGATCCCCTGCCGAACTTGATCACGGGGCATTCCTTGCCCTGCATGTCTTCGGCCAAGCGCTTCAGGATCTGGAACGTCTGCGAGTTCGTTCGCTTGCGGTACAGGGGGCGCTGTAGGAATGCATTCCTCAGCTCAGAATCACTCGGCCACCGTCGCGCGGGTTCCAGCAGCTCGGCCTTCAACGCGTCGATGAAGTCGACCTCGTCGCCCTGAAGTGCAGACAACTTGCCGGCAATGCGCGCGAACACGCTTCGAAGGTCATTGGGAGGTACCTGATTCGCGTATCGCCGAACGACGAAGCTCTCGAGCCATGACAGCGCTCGTGCTGCCTCCTTGGCGCTCAGAGTCCCGTTCTGGTAGCGAAGCATCACTTCGAGCAGCACGGGTCGGAGCGGGACGTTCCCCCACTCTCGAAGGCGCTCGAGCTGTGTCGCGAGGTTGGGCGGCAGGCTGTGGTTAGCGAACGTTGAACGGGCTATGGGGTCCGTAGGTCGAATGACTGCCGAGAAGGCCCACGCGTCGCTGAGCAGCTGATCCAGGACGTCGCGTGTGGTTGCCGCGCGAAGTTCCTTCAGCATTCGCTGGTACATGTCCTTCAAGGGGACGTTGTGGCCCCTTCGGATCACCCAGGTGTGGAGGTACGACTCCAGCTGCTGCTTCCCAAATACGGCCTCGAGAGGGCGCCAGACCTCGTTGTGAGCCTTCTTAGCCTCCTTGTCGCTGAGCAGCATGAACACTGCGTTGCGCACGAGGTCGACTTGCGAAAGCGCCAGGCCGGTGCTGTTGAGCGAGGCGAAGATCTGGTACGCCTTGTCGTCTGGTACATCGGCGATGGAGACCAGCTCTAACTGCGCGGTCACCACGGTCAGAAGCCGTTCCCAGTCCCAGACAGCGTTCCGGGCCTCGCTGGACTCCGCTTCCACCGCCACGTCGTCGTCGGAGTCGTCTACCTCCAACTCGTCTCGAACGTCCCCAGCCTCGAGCGACGCCTCGTCGAGGACCGGTGCTTCTGGAGATTCCTTGCCTTCGTCGGGATCAGACTCCTCGCCGGGTCCCTTCCTGATCTCGTCGACGATGTAGGCGTACGCGCGAGCGACCTGGCTCTTCGGCTCCTTGACGTCCAGTCCCCGGACGATGCGTTCGTAGCTGTCACGGTCCTTGGACCCCGGCAGCACGCGGGTGACGGATTCGTCCCCATCCGCGACAGTCAGATACTCGCGAGTGACCTGGCCGGCCGCTCCGGGAGACGTAGGTGCGATGACGACGTCTCGGATGGCGCACAGGATCAAGCTCAGTGTGATGAGTCGCTGCTGGCCGTCGATGATGGGGACCTGGGTGGGACCTAGCGCGCGCACTTTGCCGGCGCCCGTCACGACGGAGCCGATGAAGTGAGAGTCGAGCTCGCCGTCGCCGTCCTCGTCGGGGGAGGAGTACACGCGGGCAATATCGCCCCAGAGCGCCGCCACCTGCTTGCGCGGCTTCCATGAGTAGGAGCGCTGGTAGTCCGGTACGGCGAAGACCTTGTCGGTCTTTACGAGCTCGGAGAGCGGCCCGTAGTCGACGTCCAGCTTGCCCATGGAGCCCCCATTCGTGATGACTGACCCCACCCTACGGAAGCGCAGGCCGCATCGCTCGCACCTCGAAGAGGGCTGGCCCGTTGTCGAGTCGCTAGTGTGAGACTGTGACGGACTTCCGATCCGATCGAATGCCCTCCGCTGAAGGGCAGGGCCGCGCGAAAGCCGCCTGGGACGCGTACGCGCGGACCAGCAACAAGGTCCTGGGGCCAGCGGTCGAGCTCCTGGCCGGCCCGGCGATCAAGAGCTACTCAGCAGCGATGGTCTCCGACCTCATCGGCTTCTGGGTCCTGTGGCAGCTCGAGGGCGGCTTCGAGGGTCTCCGGCGGATCGGCATGAGCCGGGCGTCGATCTACCGCAAGACTTCGTCTTTTCGGAAGCTCTTCGGAGTCCATCCGGACGAGTTCGAGCTGCCCGGTCTGACTCTCAGTGTCGAGGGTTATCGAGCCGGGGCCGAGGAGGCCGAGAAGCGTCGACAAGAGGCGATCAAGAAGACGCGTAGTCGCAAAAGCTAGACAACGTTTGTCGGATCTCATACTGTCTCATCTATGAGACTTCACGATCCGGCGCGTCAGCTCGTCGAGCTGACCTCTGGTGTGGATGCCCTCTATCTGTCGGGGGAGGGAACACTTCCGGCGCGCCTCGTTGAGGACCTGACGCTTGCGCGGGAGGAGGCGCGAGAGACGCGAGCCGAGGCACCGTTCGAGCTTGGAAACGAGACGTTTCGCGTGAGTTCGGGTGGGCTGCAGCGATACGGCTTCCGCCTCGATCACGTTCGAGGCGTCATCGCCTTCACTGTCAGCGAGGCGCTGCCAGCGGTTCGCGTGCAGCCTCGAGCGTCGTTCCTGCATGCGGTGGGAGCCGAGTCGGCAGTCCGGTGGTTCATGGAGCTCGTGGAATCGGTCCTCGGGTCGGTGAGCTGGAAGGCGAGCCGAGTGGACCTGTTCATGGACTCGCATGGCTGGGAGCTGGACGCGAACGACCGCGACAGGTTCCTGTGCCGGGCCTCGCAGCGAGTCGTGTATGAGGACGATGCCCTCTTCACTGGCCTCCGCTTCGGTTCTGGCAAGTCTGGAGCGGTCATGGCCCGGATCTATGACAAGACAGAAGAGAGCCGCCAGAAGGGCACCGACTGGTGGCCCGAGAAGTGGGGGGCCGACTACCGGCCGGGGGAGCGCGTGCTTCGGGTCGAGTTCCAGGTGGGGCGCGACTTGATGCGGGAGGTCGGTGTGTCCACGCCCGGGGACGTGCTCGCCGAGCTCTCGGGGTTGTGGGGCTACCTGACCGACCAGTGGCTGACCTATCGGATCCCGTCAGGGGACGCCACGAAATCACGCTGGCTGATCGCACCCGAGTGGCAGGCCGTACAGGCGGCGAGCCTTCGCGGCGGAGCCGTGGGACTTGATCGCGTGTACGCCGGTGAAGTGTCGGGCTCGATCCGTCGTCTGTTGCCGGCGCTTCGCGGGTATCTCGCCTCGGCCGGTGCGCTCCTCGGGGCCGCGACGCTCGAGGACACGCTGCACCGCGTCTCCCGACTGCTCGTGCGCGACGAGCAGCTGTCGGGCGTGATGTTCGCTGATCGCATCCTCGAGAAGCGGATCGCACGGGGGCTCGCGTGAGCAGCACAGGGGGCCGCCGCGATGAGATGCCCACGCGCCTCTGGACACACGAGGAGACCGCGGAGTTCCTCTCGATCCCGCGAGGAACGCTGTACCAGCTGAACCACAAGGGGACGGGGCCACGGTTCTTCCGCGTGGGCCGGCATTGCCGTTATGACCCTCGCGACGTGCTTGAGTGGCTCAGACGCCGTGCATCCGGTCCGCTGCAGGCCTGAGGAGGGTCCATGGCGTCCATCTCGGATCGCTGGCACGTCACCGAACGATCCAGCGGTCGCCGAGTCCGCTCGGCGCGATATGGCTCGGGCAAGCGTTGGCAGGTCCGGTACCGAGATCCATCCGGCGAGTCACGCAACCGCTCGTTCGATCGCAAGGTGGAGGCGGAGCGGTTCCTGCTCGAGCTCAGCGCTCAGCTGCATCGGGGTGACTACGTCGATCCCCGGCGGGGCCGGCTGCCCTTCGAGGAGTACGCGGAGGGATGGCTCGGGCGGCAGATTCTCGAGCCCACCTCGCGAGGCGCTGTCGAGCTTCGACTTCGCGTGCACGTCCTACCGAGCTGGGGACACGTGCCCGTCGCGGCTATCCGCCCGTCTGGAGTGCAGCAATGGCTTCGCACTCTCCAGGAAACTCTGGCGCCCAGCTACGTGCGGCTCATCCTGACGACCTTCAGTGCAGTCCTGGGCGCGGCTGCGGAGGATGGTCTGCTCGCTCGCAACCCCTGCAGCTCGCCGGCCGTCAGGCTTCCTGCCTCGCCGCCACGCCGATTCGCTCCGTGGTCTGCCGACCAGACGGTGACTGTGCTGGACGCCTTGCCTGGTCGCTATCGAGCTCTTGCCGCCACGGCAGCCGGTTGCGGCCTGCGGCAGGGGGAGTGCTTCGGACTCCGGGTGCAGGATGTCGATTTCCTTCGAGGCGAGCTGCACGTCCGTCAGCAGATTCGCTTGGTCTCCGGCACGCCCACGCCCGCGTTGCCGAAGTACCGCCGCATCCGTTCGGTCCCGTTGCCCGAGTGGCTGGGTCGCGAGCTGTCCGCGCACATTGCTTCGTTCGAGCCGCTGGCGGGGGAGACGACCAACGCTCCGGGCCTTGGTGGGCTGCTGTTCTATGGGCGCGAGCGGAAGCCCCTGAACCGCAACTACTTCAACTCGAGGATCTGGAAGCCAGCTCTCGTGGCGGCCGGCATCACCCCCGAACGCGAGACCGGCATGCACGCGCTGCGTCACTCCTGCGCTTCGACCTGGCTCGAGCACGGGGTGAGCATCAAGGCAGTCTCGGAGTACCTCGGCCACGCGGATCCTGGTTTCACGCTCAGGGTCTACACGCACGTCATGCCGTCGTCGGGAGAGAAGGCGCGGGCGGCGATCGACAAGGTCTTCGCAGGCGATGGTCCTGCGTGTGTATCTAGGGTGTGAGGCATGTTCGAGACGCATCCCAACTGGGAAACGGTCGATGGCCGGTTTCCCCGGCCGGACCTCCTGCGGGAGGGCGACCATCTCGCCGTCGACCGCGGTTTCTACACCCACCACGGCATCGTGACTGGTGTTGCGTCAGTGGGTGAGCCGACGATCGCGCACTACGCCGGCAGCGACTTCGGCGGTGAGATCAAATCGACTCCGCTGTCGTCCTTTGTCCAGGGGAGCCGTCGGGTGTTCCTCGTTCTCGAGCGTGACACCGGCTTGCTGGAACCAGCTGAGGTCGTCCATAGAGCGACCGCACTGGTGGGACACGCTCGCTACTTCCTGACGGACCACAATTGTGAGCATTGGTCGTCATGGTGCTCAACGGGCGTTTGGCGCAGCCACCAGGTGGAGGCTGCAGTGGATGCCGTGGGTTCGGCCGGGTACGTGGACCTTCTTGGTGGTGCCGTTCAGGTAGCCCGCTGGGGGCTCACGTCCATTGGCAGATGGTTGGCGAAGCCGGACAAGGTGCCGACCGAGTGTCCTTCCTGTGCTGACCATCACCCCTTCACATGGGTGGCGGATGGGTCGTCGCCGTATCTGCAGGTGCTTGTGGATCGCCTTCGAGATCTTGAGGGTGCAGCTTGACCCCTGCGACCCTGCTGCGCAACGCAAAGGGCGCTGCGTTCGGCGGTGGGCGTAGCCCCGCCGAACGCAGCGCCCCTTCTTGGCGCACATGTGGCGCACGAGAGCACCACCATGGGTGTGACCTGATGGAAAGCGTCGGAAGACGTTTCCGCAGGTCAGGAGCCGTCAGGCTCCATCACTGCTGGTCAGCCGACCCGGTTGATCAGATGTCGTAGTAGCACCTGAACCTCCGCGTCGTGGGCCACCATCGCGCCCCTGACCTGCAGCGTTGCACACGCCCCTGTCGTCGCACCCGGGACGACGGGGTGTGAACGGGGGTCGAGTTGTGCGAATCCTGTGCCAACCCGGCGGCGTGTCACGCGGAGGCGAGCGGCAGCATGACGGCGAACGTGGCGCCGGTGCCCTGGCCTCGGCTGTGGGCGGTGAGAGTGCCGCCGTGCTCGCCGACGATCGCGCGGGCGATCGTCAGCCCGAGGCCGCTGCCGGACCCGTCGCCGGCACGGCGGGACGGGTCGACACGGTGGAACCGGTGGAAGACGGCGTCCAGCTGGTCGACGGGGATGCCGTCGCCGTCGTCCGCGACCCGGATGACGGCGTTCCCGCGGTCGACGACGAGGTCGACGTCGACGCGGGTGCTGGTGTGGCGAAGCGCGTTGTCGAGCAGGTTCGCGAGGACCTGCTGCAGACGCACCGCGTCTGCGGCCACCGGCACGGGCCCGTCGGGCAGCCGGCAGCCCAGCGTGCGTCCGGCCTTGTCGTAGCCGGGCCTGGCGGCGGCGACCGCGGCCTGCACGATCGCGCGCGCGTCCTCCGTCTCGAGGTGGATGCCCAGAGCGTGCTCCTCGGCCAGTGCCGCTTCGCGCAGGTCGCCGGACAGGCGGCGCAGCCGCGCGGTCTGGTCGCGCATGGTGGAGAACGTGCCCGCGTCGTCGGGCAGGACGTCGTCCTCGAGCCCGTCGATGTACGCCTCGAGCGTGGCCAGCGGGGTCCTCAGCTCGTGCGCGAGGTCGGACAGCAGCTGCCGGCGGGTGGCTTCGTTGTCGGCGAGGCGGACGGCCATCGCCTCGAAGGCGTCGGTGAGCCGGGAGATCTCGCTGGAGAACGCGGCGTCGGGGACGGCGACGTCGAAGCTGCCCGACGCCAGCGTCTCGGCCGCGTCGGCGAGCTCCTCGACGGGGTGCGCGACCCGACGGACCAGGAACCACGACACAGCACCGGCCGCGACCAGGGACAGCAGCGTGGCGATGAGCAGAGCGATCGCGAAGGACGTGGCGAACGCCTCCTCGGCGTGGTGCTGGACCAGCGGGTCGGTCTCGCCGGTCTGGGCGAGGTGGTAGTGGAACAGGCCCGGCGCGACGAGGACAGCGGCGGCGATGAGCGCGAGCGCGCCGACGGCGATGACGACGACCTGCGCGGTCATCAGCCGGGTGACCAGGCGGGGCGCGCGGCGGGTCATCCCGGCCCCATGCCGTAGCCGACGCCGCGCACGGTGCGGACGAACCTCGGTTCGGCGGCGTCGTCGCGCAGCTTGCGGCGCAGGTGGCCGACGTGGACGTCGACGACGTGTTCGTCGCCGAACCACTCGCCGCCCCACACGTGCTCGATGATCTGTGCCCGCGACAAGGCCGAGCGGGGCCGTGAGGCGAGCGCGGCGAGGATGTCGAACTCGGTGCGCGTCAGGTCGACCGGCTCGCCGTCGAGGGTGACGGTGCGGGCGTCCGGGTCGACGACGAGCGCGCCGACGACCAGTGCAGGCACCGGCTCGGCGGACGTCCGGGGCCGGCGCAGCATCGCCTTCGTGCGCGCGATGAGCTCGCGGGGGGAGAACGGCTTGATGATGTAGTCGTCCGCGCCGACCGACAGTGCGACGACCTTGTCGGTCTCGTCGTCGCGGGCGGTGAGCATGATGACGTAGGCGTCGGTGAACGTGCGGATCTGACGGCAGGCCTCGACGCCGTCGAAGCCGGGCAGCATGAGGTCGAGCACGATGAGGTCCGGGCGAAGGGTCCGTGCCTGGTCCACGGCGGACGGGCCGTCATGGGCGAGGTCGACGGCGAAGCCCTCGCGCTCGAGGTAGCTCGCGACGACCTTGGCCAGCGGTACCTCGTCGTCGACGACCAGAACGCGGCCCAGCGGTTGCATGTCCGGCTCCTTCTCCTCCTCGGGCTGCCCTGCTCGGCGTCGCTCGCCGTGCCAGGACCCATCGTGGTGCACCCGGCCCGCGGGCGCGTGGGCACCTCGTCGCCCGTCGATCCTGCCGTGCGCGCATCGCCGGGAGGACGCGGACTTCCGTCGCCGAGGCGGTGCGTGATGGCATTCCGATTCCGTGCGACACCCGGCAGTATCGCCCGGGTGAGAGTCTCGCTGCTCTACGTCGAGGGCTGCCCGTCCTGGCAGGTCGCCGCGGCGCGCCTGGACGAGGCGCTACGGCTGTCCGGGCACGCGGCCCAGCAGGTCGAGCGCATCCTTGTGACGAGCGTGGAGCAGGCTGATGCGCTGAAGTTCGTGGGCTCACCGACCTTTCTCATCGAGGGCGAAGACCCTTTCCTGGATGACGAGCGGAGACCCGTCGGGCTCGCGTGCCGTGTCTACCGAAGCCAAGAGGGACTTGGCGGCTGCCCGAGCATTGACGAACTGATCGAGGCCATCGCTGCCCAGGCGTAGGCACGGCCGTCATCACGCGAGAGCCCCGCAGGGCGCGGAGAGATCCCGTGAGCCGCCTCAGTGGTCACCGATCCCCGTGATCCGATCGGTGAAGGTGGCGCCGCCGTCACGGGACTCCCGCACCGTGGATCCCACGAGGACGGCCATGCTCCTACCGTCTGCGGCGAGAGCCGCGGGCTGGCCTCCGGCGTTGCCGCGTGCGGTCCAGGTGATGCCGTCGTCGTCGGAGGCGTGGACGGTGCCGTCCGGGGAGACCCCGATGAGCCCGCCCTGGGTCCAGGCGACGAACGCCACCACCGGCGCCCCGGCCAGCGGGCTCCACGAGGATCCGGTGTCCTTCGAGGCGATCGGACCGGTCTGCGTGGTGGCGACGGCGCGGGTCGGCTGGTCGGGGTCGAGAGCGAGATCGAACATCCCGGGGTTGGTCAGCGTGGTCCAGGTGACGCCGCCGTCGCTGGAGCGCAGCAGCGTCCCGTCGTGCGCGGCCACGCCCAGGACCGTGCTGCCCGCGGCGGTGAGGCGGTGGAAGTCGACCTCGCCGAGCAGGCTGACCGTCGTCCAGGCGCGTCCGTCGGTGGAGGCGCGCAGGCCGAGATCGGCAGGGAGGTCCTCGCCCTGCCCGGGGTGGCCGGAGGCGAGCCAGCGCGTGCCGTCGTAGGCCAGACCCATGACGTCGAACGGGGTCTCGCTCAGCAGGGCCGGTGCCTGGCCGGGCTCCTGCCGGTACAGGCCCTCGTGCGTGCCCAGCAGCAGCGCCGTGCCGTCGTAGGCGAGGTTGTGCACGTGCGCCCATCCGGCGCCGTCCACGTCCACCGCCTCGGCGGCGTCGGTGTCCGAGGGTGCGGTCGACGCGGACAGCGACGGGGTGCTCGACCGGTCGCCGCTGCTCAGCGAGGGCGACGTGGACGAGGCGGTGCCGCAGGCGGCGAGCAGCAGCACGCCGGCGGCGAGCGCCGTCAGACGTGCGGCGCTCACGAGGCCAGGAGCTTCTGCATCGTGGTGATCTCGGCCGTCTGGCCGGCCACGACGGCCTCGGCGAGCTTCTTGACCTCGGGGTCGTCGCTGGCGGCGAGGACCTGGTTGGCCATCGCGACCGCGCCCTGGTGGTGGGCGATCATCATCTGCAGCCACATGCGGTCGAAGTCGGCGCCGGAGGCGTCCATCAGCTTCTGCATGTCTTCGGCGCTCATCATCCCGGCCATCGACATGCCGCCCATGTCCATGCCGGAGTGGTCCATCGACCCGTCGGAGGCGGTGGCGCCCTCCATCTGCTCAGGGGCTCCCCACGCGGACAGCCAGCCCTTCATCTGCGCGATCTCGGGGTCCTGCGCGGCCTTGATGTCCTCGGCGAGCTTCTTCACCTCCGGGCTGCTGGCCTGGGCGAGGGCGAGGTCGGCCATCTCGATGGCCTGCTCGTGGTGGGGGATCATCAGCTGGGCGAAGGAGATGTCCGCGGTGCGGCCCTCCCCGGCGACGACGGCCGTGCTGGCGCCGCCGCTGGTCATGGCGGAGTGGTCCCCGGAGCCGCAGGCGGCCAGCGTGAGGACGAGGGCGAGGCCGGTGGCGGCCAGGGCGAGGGGGCGTCGGGCGCTCATGGCGTTCGCTGTCTCCTTGCGTGGTCGTCGCCGGAGCACGGTGCCCCGACGCGTGGAACGGTGTCGGGTCAGGTCGTGTAGTCGAGGCGGGTCATCATCCCGGCCTCCATGTGCACGGCGGTGTGGCAGTGGAGCATCCAGCGGCCGGGGTTGTCGGCGAGCACGGCGACGTCGACCGCGCCCATCGAGGGGACCAGGACGGTGTCCTTGCGGGTGCCGGAGCCGCCTGCGGCGCCGAGCTGGAACGTGTGGCCGTGCAGGTGCAGCGGGTGGGCCATCATCGAGTGGTTCATGACCCGCAGCCGGGTCGTCTGCCCGGCCGCCACTGTGAGGGGGACGGTCTCGTCGTAGGTGCGGCCGTTGATGGTCCACACGTAGGGGGCCATCGACCCGGACAGGACGACGTCCTGGCTGGTGTCGGCGTCGGCGGCCGGCAGCGCGGTCCCGGGCGCGGCGCTGAGCACGTCGGCGGTGAGCGGGTAGCCGGACAGCTCGGTCGGCTGGAACGACGCCTCAGGGACGGTCCCGGCGCCGGTGCGCACGAGGGCGCGGGCCAGGCCGGGCTTGCCGTAGCGGCGGGCGACGAACGGGAACACGCCGTCCTCGAGGGTGACGACCGCGTCGTAGCGCTCGCCCATCCCCAGGCGCAGCAGGCTCGTCGGGACCGGGTTCACGGCGTAGCCGTCGGTGTGGGTGATCAGCAGCTGGTGGCCGGCCAGCGCGACGTCGAACACGGAGTCGGCGGCGGCGTTGATGATGCGCAGCCGCACCTTCTGCCCGGGTTCGGCGGTCAGGACGTCGGGGTCGGCGGGCGCGCGGCCGTTGATGACGTAGAGGGAGTAGTCGACGTCGCCGCCGTCCATGTTCATGCCGCCCATCCCGGACCCGCCCATCCCGGACCCGCCCATGCCCATGCCGCCCATGTGGCCCATTCCGTCGCCGTCCTTGCCGGCGGCGACGAGGGCGTCGTAGGACTCCATGAGGCTCGGGCCGATCCCGTCGGACCAGTCGTCGAGCACGAGGATCCACTCGTGGTCGTAGCCGCCGGGCTCGTCGGCGGCGTCGACGATGAACGGGGCGTACAGGCCGCGGTCCACCTGGGCGCCGTGGTGCGGATGGAACCAGTGGGTGCCGGCGTCGGGGACGACGAAGTCGTACTCGAACGCGCCGCCGGCCGCGATCTCCGCAGTGGTGAGACCAGGCACGCCGTCCATGTCGTTGCGGATCGCCAGGCCGTGCCAGTGCACGCTGGTCGGCTCCGGCAGCCCGTTCTGCACCATGACCTGCACGCGGTCGCCGACGGTGGCGCGGATGGGCTTGCCGGGGACGGAGTCGCCGTACGCCCAGGTCGTCACGATGCGGCCGGCGAGGTCGACCTGCAGCGGGGCGGCGGTGAGGGTGACGCGCTGGAGCGTGCCGGTGGTGGGTCGGGACTTCTCGGCGGCGGCGACCGCCGACGCGAGGGCCGCCGGGTCGCTGGTCGCGGTGTCGGGGGCGCACGCAGCCAGCACGCCGACGGCGCCGGCGCCGAGCGCCCCGGCGAGCAGCTGGCGGCGGCTGACGCACGCGTGGCGGATGGTCATGGCGGCAACTCCTCCTGCGGGCGCCGTGCCGGCGTCCTTGTTCAAGCATCGGTGCCGTGGGCGGGTGCCCCGGTCCGGGAACGATGAAGGTCCGATGAAGATGAGGCCGGAAGGGGCCCCGCGGGGCGCTCCGGGCGCTGGCGGCGTCCACCATGTCGGTGAGCAGGAGGTGGACGGCATGGTCGAGTGGCTGGTGGCTGCCGTGGCAGCGGCCGGGGCCGGCCTGGTCGTGTTCGGCCTGGCGACCGGCCGGCTGGACCGCGACGCGCAGGGCTGCTGCCCGGCCGACCCCGCCCAGGACCTGCGGATGCGGCCCGTCGCCGACGACGTGACCCGGGCCGGGGCCGCCGCAGGTGCGACGGCCCCTGGCCCAGGAGCCGGTCAGGCTGCTGCCGGCTCGGTGTCGCGCTCCGCCGCGGCGCCCGGCGTCGAGGACCGGAGCGTGACCGCGGCGAGGACCGCGCCCACCGCGGCGATCGCGGCGGACCCGACGAGCGCGGCGGAGTAGCCGCCGGTCAGGTCGAGTGCGTCCGCCCCGGCCGTGGCGCCCGCCGCCGCTGCGACGGCGGTCATCCCCGCGAGGCCGAGCGCGGACCCGATCTGGTAGCTGGTGTTGACGATGCCCGACGCGAGGCCGCCCTCCTCGGGCGCGGCGGCGGACAGGGCGGTGCCCAGCGACGGGATGAACGCCATCGCCATGCCGGCGGCCGTGACGAGCGTCGCGGGGAGCACGTCGACCAGGTAGCTGCCGTCGGCGTCGATGCGCGAGAGCCACAGCATGCCGACCGCGAGGGTCGCCAGGCCTGTGACGGTCATGCGCTTGGGGCCGAACCGGCCGATGAGGCGCGGAGCCGCCACGACCATCCCGATCATGATCGTCACCGTCAGCGGGAGCAGGGCCGCGCCGGACGCGAACGCGCCGAGGCCGAGGACCTGCTGCAGGTAGAGGTTGACGAAGAAGAACATCGGGATCCACGCCGCACCCAGCAGCAGCTGGGCGACGTTGGCGGCCGCGAGGTTCGGCGCGCGGAAGATGCCCAGGCGCACCAGCGGGGCCTTGCGAGTGGCCTGCAGGACGACGAACACGACCAGCAGCGCTGCACCAACGGCGGCCGGGACGAGCGTGGCCGCGGAGGTCCAGCCGTTCTCGGGCGCCGAGACGACGGCGTACACGACCGCGGCGAGGCCGCCGGTCACGGTGGCGGCGCCGAGCCAGTCGATCGAGCCGCGCTGCGCGCGACCGGCGGGCATGACCTTGGGCGTGGCGATCAGCACTGCGGCGGCGATGGGGATGTTGATGAAGAAGACCCACGGCCACGACAGATACTCGGTGAGCACGCCCCCAAGGAACACGCCGGCGGTGCCGCCGGCCGGTGCTGCGGCCCCGTACAGCGACAGGGCGCGGGTGAGCTCGCGCGGCTCGGACCCGAACACCATGAACAGCAGCGTCAGCGCCGACGGCGCGATGAGCGCCGAGCCTGCGCCCTGAACGGCGCGACCGACCAGCTCGACGGCCGGGGAGCCGGCCAGACCGGCCACGAGCGAGCCTGCGGCCAGGACGAGCCAGCCGGTGGTGAAGATGCGTCGCGCCCCGAGCAGGTCTGAGAGGCGTCCGCCGAGGAGCAGCAGCCCGCCGAACGCGACGACGTAGGCGTTGAACACCCACGACAACGACTCGGGGCTGAACCCGAGGTCGGCCTGGATGTGGGGCAGGGCCACGCCGATGATCGACGTGTCCATGATGACCATGAACTGGGCCGTCGCGATGACGGCCAGGGCCGCGCCCTTCGACGCGGCTGACGAGGACGGCATGTCCCCTCCTTCGTGAATCCCCCCGGTGGTGCGCCGCTGGACGGCGGCGCGTTGACGGGGGTTCCAAGTACCCCAGGGGGGTATCTGCATTCCCGGTCGTCCCCGCTCCGGGCGGGTCTTCATCGGATCTTCATGGAAGAAGCCCCCACCGACGGGCATACCCCGGGAGGGTATGCAGTTGTCAGGGGTACCACCCGATCGAGAGGACACGACATGAACACCCAGCGCGCCCTGCTCCAGGTCGGCGGCACCCGGTGGGCCGCCCGTCCCGCCACCGTCCGCGACGCCCTGTACAGCCGCCCCGGCGTCCTGGGCGTCCGGACCAACCCGGTCAACCAGACGGCGCTGGTGTCCTTCGACGCCGACCGCACCACGTTCACCCAGCTGTCGGCGTGGGTGCGGGAGTGCCGTCGCCACTGCGCCGGCCAGACCGAGCCCGCGCACGAGTGCGCACTCACGCCATGACCGGCATGCACCCCGCCGCAGCGGGCGCCCCGACCACGAGCCACACACCGCAGGAGCACCTCATGAGCACCCAGACCGACACCGGCACCGCCGCCGGCCCCGGCACGCGCACCGTCGACCTGCAGATCGGCGGCATGACCTGCTCGTCGTGCGCCGCCCGGATCGAGAAGAAGCTCAACAAGCTCCCCGGCGTCCACGCCGAGGTCAACTTCGCCACCGAGGTCGCCCGCGTCGAGGCACCGGCCGACGTCGACGTCGACCAGCTCGTGGCCACCGTGGAGGCCACCGGCTACACCGCGGCCGTCCCCCGCCCCGCGCACGAGACGACCGGGGCCGACACCGGCGGGCACGACCACGGCGGCGGCGAACCCGCCCAGCTCACCAGCCTCCGCCAGCGCCTCGTCGTCTCGACCGTGCTCACCGTCCCGGTGGTGCTGTTGGCGATGATCCCGGCGCTGCAGTTCCCCAACTGGCAGTGGCTGTCGCTCACCCTCACCGCCCCCGTCGTCGTGTGGGGCGCGTGGCCGTTCCACAAGGCCGCCTGGACCAACCTGCGCCACGGCGCGGCGACCATGGACACCCTCATCAGCCTGGGCGTGTCCGCGGCGTTCCTGTGGAGCCTGTACGCGCTGTTCTTCGGCGACGCCGGCATGACCGGCATGACGATGGGCTTCGAGCTCATCCCCAGCCGGGAGAACGCGTCGGCCCACCTCTACCTCGAGGTCGCCGCCGCCGTCACCACCCTCATCCTGCTTGGGCGTTTCCTCGAGGCCCGCGCCAAGACCCGCTCCGGCGCCGCGCTGCGCGCCCTGCTCGACATGGGCGCCAAGGAGGTAGGCATCCTGCGCGACGGCGCCGAGGTCCGCCGTCCCGTCACCGAGCTCGCGGTCGGCGACCTGTTCGTCGTGCGGCCCGGCGAGAAGGTCGCCACCGACGGCGTCGTCGTCGAGGGCGCGTCCGCCGTCGACACCAGCATGCTCACCGGCGAGCCCGTCCCGGTCGAGGTCGGCACCGGCGACCCGGTCGTCGGAGCGACCGTGAACACCAGCGGCCGTCTCGTCGTGCGCGCCACCCGCGTCGGCGCCGACACCCAGCTCGCGCAGATGGCCAAGCTCGTCGCCGACGCCCAGAACGGCAAGGCGCCCGTCCAGCGCCTGGCCGACCGCGTGTCCGCGGTGTTCGTGCCCATCGTCATCGGCATCGCGCTGCTCACCCTCGTCGGGTGGCTGATCGCCGGCGCCGGCCTGGAGTTCGCGTTCACCGCGGCCGTCGCCGTCCTGATCATCGCCTGCCCGTGCGCCCTGGGCCTGGCCACCCCGACAGCGCTGCTGGTCGGGACCGGGCGCGCGGCCCAGCTCGGCATCCTCATCAAGGGCCCGCAGGTCCTGGAGTCCACCCGCCGGGTCGACACCGTCGTCCTGGACAAGACCGGCACCGTCACCACCGGCGCCATGAGCCTGGTCGAGGTCGTCCCCGCCGACGGCATCACCGCCACGGACCTGCTGCGCTACGGCGGCTCGCTCGAGGACGCCTCCGAGCACCCCATCGCCCAGGCCATCGCCGACGCCGCCCGCACCGCCCTGCCCGAGCTGTCCCCGGTCGAGTGGTTCGCCTCCACCCAGGGACGCGGCGTCGCCGGCATCGTCGACGGCCACGCCGTCGTCGCCGGCCGCACCGCCTGGCTGCGCGAGGACTGGGCCCTGGCCGTCCCCGACGACCTCGCCACCGCCCAGGAGGCGGCGGAGGCCCTCGGCCGGACCGTCATCGGCATCGGATGGGACGGGCAGATGCGCGGCCTGGCCGTCGTCGCCGACACCGTGAAGCCGACCAGCGCCCAGGCCATCGCCGAGCTGCGCGAGCTCGGGCTTACCCCGGTCCTGCTCACCGGCGACAACGAGCGCGCCGCCCGCGCCGTCGCCGCCGAGGTCGGCATCGACGAGGTCATCGCCGAGGTCCTCCCGTGGGACAAGGTCGACGTGGTCAAGCGGCTGCAGGCCGACGGGCGCGTCGTCGCGATGATCGGCGACGGCGTCAACGACGCCGCCGCGCTCGCCCAGTCCGACCTGGGCATCGCGATGGGCACCGGCACCGACGTCGCCATCGAAGCCAGCGACCTCACGCTGGTCACCGGCGACCTGCGCGCCGCCGCCGACGCCGTCCGGCTCTCCCGGCGGACCCTGCGCACCATCAAGGGCAACCTGTTCTGGGCGTTCGCCTACAACGTCGCCGCCATCCCGCTGGCCGTGCTCGGCCTGCTCAACCCGATCGTCGCCGGCGCCGCCATGGCGTTCTCGTCGGTCTTCGTCGTCACCAACAGCCTGCGGCTGCGCCGCTTCACCGGCCGCACCGCTGCCTGACCCACCCACCACCAGGAGGAACCACCATGAGCACCACCACCTACCCCGTCACCGGCATGACCTGCGGCCACTGCGTCACCGCCGTCACCGAGGAGGTCGGCGCCCTGCCCGGCGTCACCGACGTCGCCATCGACCTCGTCCCCGGCGGCACCTCCCAGGTGACGGTCACCAGCGACGAGCCCCTGGACCGCGACGCGGTCGCCGCCGCGGTCGACGAGGCCGGCTACCAGCTCGCCTGAGGGGCTCGCCCGCTCCCGCAAGCACGAAGCCAGGCCCCGGACGGGGCCTGGCTTCGCGGGTGCCTCGCGGCGCTTCGGAACGGGCTGGTGTCAGCCGGACCGGTCAGATGTCGTATTAGCACCTGAACCTCCGGGTCGTTGGCCACCATCGTGGCCCTGACCTGCAGCGTTGCACACGTCCCTGTCGTCGTACCCGGGACGACGGGGTGCGAATGGGGGTCGAGTTGTGCGAATCCTGTGCGAACCAACCGGTTGACCGAATGCCACCCGATGCGGTCACAAGGTCAACACCATGACGCTCGGCACGTCCTCCTGCGCCCGCGTAGCGACTCCCGGGCTTCGTCCCGTGCCTCGCGCGCCGTGCTCGCCGAGCAGCGACCGCAGCGCCCACATCGCCTGCTCGTGTCAGCAGATGGGGCTCGTCGGCCAGCACGTCCCGGCAGCCCGGGCTTTCGTGTCGGGACTCGCCGCTCCCGTCCAGGCTGTCGCCGCCCCCTGCCACGCTGACCCCATGACCGACGACCTCGCCCAATGGATCACCGGACTGGCCGCGCGCCTCGAGACCGCCGGCCACCTCGTCATCCCGCGCGTTCTCATCGGCCCCGCCGCGAACGGGACGGTCACCTACACCGGACCGGACGACACCGACGCCTACCTCACCGACCTAGCCCGACTCGGCGCCCGCACCGTCCACGCTGGCGTCACCCGGTGGACCGCGGACGACTCCCAGGACCTGCACGACCAGATACGGACCGCGCGCCGCCGCGCCGGCACCCCGTTCCCCGCCCCCGGCGACACCGACATCCTCGCGACCGCCGCTGCCCACGAAGGCGCGCCCTGCTACGCCCTCGCCGCCGCCGTCGTCGACGGGATCCGGTACCTGCTCGCCGCCACCGCCGAATGGGTCACCGCCCTCGACCAGGCCGTCGACGCCGCGCTGCGCACCGCCGACACCCGCAACCGGGCCGCCGACGCCGCAGCCGACGCCGCCTGGGCCGCCGAGCTCGCCGCCCTCGAAGCGATCCGGGCCCGCCTGGACCGGGCCCTCGACGGTCTCGTCGACGCGCTGCAGACCGACGAGGAGTTCCTCACCAGCGCCGGCCGCGCGGACACCACCCGCCGCGCCTACGCCCACGCCCTGCTGCGGGAACGCTCTGGCGTCGACGACCTGCCCGCCGACGTCCGCGGCCAGGCCAGCGCCGCCGCCGAGACCGCCTGGCGCTGGTGGAAGACGACCGGCCGCCCCGCCCGCACCGCCGCCCTGCGGGACAAGATCCCCGGTTTGACCGGCCACCCCGACCTGACCGGGACCCTCGCCCAACGGCGCGCCACCGCCAAGCGGCTCCTCACCGACCTCGACCCGGCAGCCGTCACCCCCGACCTCGTCGAGGAGCTCGCACGCAGTCGCTGACCGGCAACGAACCCTGCACCAGTCCTGCCCGGTTGCCCACGCCACCGGCCACGTCCGCCGGATGGCCAGCGCACTCGAGAACATCGAGCCCGCTAGCTCTCCGACGAGCTCGAGCTGTGCCCCACGCCAGTATCGGCCCCTCCCTCTCAGTACCCGTTCTTGACGCTGACGAGGCGGTGGGCCAGACCTCAGGGAGCCGACCGCCCCATGGGTCGCCGCGGCCCTGGTGAATCGACCGCAGAAGGACGACGCCGGTGAGAGCGCGGTCGCTGATGCAGCGGTGCGTTCACGCGGCCGGTGCTCGCACTACGCGTCAGTAGCAGTCGCTAGCCTGCTCGCGACGGGGGACGTTGCCGATCAGCCTCCCCGCGAGTGTGCGAGGAGCGCGATGAGTACCCCGGACAGGCCCGCCGCCTGGTACCCCGACCCCATCGCCAGCGACCAGTTGCGCTGGTGGGACGGGAGCGCCTGGACGACGCATACCCATCCGGTCGCGTCCGCCTCCCGGACTGCCCCCGCCGAGGGCTCGTGGCCAGCCGGATGGTACCCGGACAGCACAGCGCCGGGAATGTTGCGCTGGTGGGACGGCACGGCATGGACCACGCAGACCACCGCAGCCAGCGGAACCCCCGCCCCGGGTGGGGCGTCCGCCACCTCCCGCGTGGCACCCATCGCCAAGCACGCCGCACCCGAGCCGACCAAGGAGAAGCGCGGCTCATGGTTCAGCCGCCTCCTCGGCGGCGCCTCTGACACCGGCACTCCGCCGACGCCGCAGAAGCCCATCCCCTCTCCCAAGCCGCGCCCCGCACGCAAGCCCGCCGCGGTCCCGACGAAGCTCACGAACAAGCAGCCGCGCGCAGCCCGACCGGCCGCCACGTCGGCGCAGTTCCGCGACAAGCAGGACGCTGCCACCGCGAAGAGCTCAGCCGGCGTCTGGGTGCCCGCCGGCCAGTACACCTCGGTGCAGAACCACACCCTGCCCGGCGGGATGCTCTACGTCGGTAAGCGCCTCCCGGCAGCCAACCGGCAAGGCCCCGACCCGGCCCTGATCAACCCCACCCTGCCCATCGACGTCCGCAACCCCGACACCTACGCCAACACCACCGACTACTGGCCGTCGTACTCCACCATCACCCCGCGCGCCCGCGCCGCCTACCTCGCGTGGCTCGCCGGCGGTCGCCGGGACCCGCGCGCGCCCGTGACGTGGCCGTTCCTGTTCTTCTACGGCCTCGAGCGCCGCGCCCTGGTCGAATCGCCCGTCGACCCCGCCGCTCGCGCGGACCTCCCGATCATCCGCGCCGAGGTCGAGCGGCTCCTGTCGATCTACGGCAGCAACGGCTCCTTCCACGGCTACGCCACCAGCTTCCTCGACGCCGTCGACGCGCTCACCGTCAGCGACGCCGAGCCTGCGCTCCCGCCGCGCACCCGAGACCGGTGGGACGTCCCGTTCGCGCTGCGCCAGGGACTCGGCCTGTTCGCCCAGCGCGGCGAGCCCGTCCCCGCCGAATGGGCGCTCGCCTGGGCCAACTACTCGCCGGAGGTCGGACTCCGTACCCCGGCGACCCGATGCCCTGAGGAGTTCGAGGCGCTGTTCCGCATCCGCTACCGGGCCGCGCACAAGGACGGCCTCGTGCTCAAGCCGGGCAAGACCACGATGCGGGTGCACTACCGCCCCGCCAGCGCCGGCATCTCCGCTGTGCGCCTCGACCTCGGCATCCCCGACGTGTTCGAGCAGGCAGCGCCCGTCCGCAAGCTCGCCGTCGTCGTCGAGGACACCACGGGGTCGCTCGACGCCTACAGTCGTTTCCTCGGCCGACGACCCGACGAGCGAGGCAGTCTCGCCGCGGTCGCGCTCCTTCCGCCGGAGCTCGTCGCAGGCGACGACCCCCGTCTGGCCCGACTCACCGATCTGGTCACCAGTCGTCTCGGGACTGCCGACCGTGCTGTCGTCCCCGCCGACGATCTGCTCGCCTTCTGGCCCACAGCGACCGGCAAGCTCGCCAAGGCCGACGCCGTCGCGCTCGCACAGATTCTCGCCGCGCGCGGATTCGGGCTCGAACCCGACGTCCGCATGAACGGACCCGTCCCGACCGTCGGCACTTCCGTCGTCCTGTTCAAGGCTCACCCTGACCAGGGAGCGACCCTCACCCCGGAGTACGCGGCCAGCGCCGTGCTCATCCAGCTCGCCGCGACCGTCGCCGGCGCCGACGGGCACGTCTCCGATCACGAGACCGGTGTCCTCCATGACCAGGTCGACCGAGCTCCAGGGCTCGACGACGCCGAGCGCACCCGACTGCACGCGCACCTGGACTGGCTGCTCGCCGGCACGCTCAAGCTCACCGGCCTGTCCAAGCGGCTCGCCACCCTGTCCCTGCCCCAGCGCGAGGCCATCGCCGACTTCGCCGCCAGTGTCGCGACCGCCGACGGCGTGGTCACCCCCGCCGAGATCCGGACCCTGTCCGACATCAGCAAGCTGCTCGGCCTCGAAGCAGGCTCGGTGTACAGCCGCGTCCACGCCGCCACTACCGGCCCCGCGACCGCACCCGTCACCGTGCGCCCCACCACCCCGGGGACGTCCGGCCGCACCATCCCGCCGCGCCCCACCGAGCCGCAGGTCGCTCCCGCAGCGACAGGCGTCGTGCTCGACCCCGCCGTCATCGCCGCCAAGCTCGCCGAGACCGCCGAGGTGTCCAGCCTCCTGTCCTCGATCTTCACCGAGGAAGAGCAGCCGCCCACGGCCCTAGCGGCGCCGGTCGTGGGGGACACGGTCGCCGGGCTCGACGTCGCCCACTCCGAGCTGCTGCGCCGCCTCGCCACCCGGGACACCTGGACCCGAGCCGACATCGAGGCCGCGTGCGACGAGCTCGGGCTGCTCACCGACGGTGCGCTCGACACCCTGAACGAAGCCGCCTACGACACCGCAGGCGACCCGCTGTCCGACGGGGACGACCCCGTCGCCATCGACACCCACGTAGCGCAGGAGATGCTCGCATGACCGCCGCCCCGGACAACGCCGCCACCATCCGTCCCCGCGAGCGCGACGCCATCGTCCAGGCCCTGCGCGCCGGTGTCGTGCCCCGCGTCGGCCAGCAGCACATCCAGGTCGGGCGTGCCGAGGAGGTGCGCGCGCTCGTCTCCGACATCGAGCGCATCGCCGACGGCGGGTCGGCGTTCCGCCTCACCATCGGCGAGTACGGGTCGGGCAAGACGTTCTTCCTCAACCTGGTCCGCTCCATCGCCCTCGAGCGCAAGCTCGTCACCGTCCACGCCGACCTCTCGCCCGACCGACGCCTGCATGCCACCGGCGGCCAGGCCCGCTCGCTGTACGCCGAGCTGATGAGCAACATGGCCACCCGCGCCAAGCCCGAAGGCGGCGCGATGGGCAGCGTCGTCGAGCGGTTCATCTCCTCCGCCCTGACCGAGGCGCGCGAGTCCGGTCAGACGCCCGAGCACGTCATCCGTGCGCGGCTGCGCGACCTCTCGGAGATGACCGGCGGCTACGACTTCGCCGAGGTCATCGCGGCCTACTGGCGCGGCCACGACAGCGGCAACGAGCAGCTGCAGAGCGACGCCGTCCGCTGGCTGCGCGGGGAGTTCTCCACCCGCACCGACGCCCGCAACGCGCTCGGCGTGCGCACCATCGTCGACGACGCGTCCTTCTACGACCAGCTCAAGCTCCTCGCCCGGTTCGTCACCATGGCCGGGTTCAACGGCCTGCTCGTCTGCCTCGACGAGATGGTGAACCTCTACAAGCTCGCCAACACGCAGGCCCGCAGCGCCAACTACGAGCAGATCCTGCGCATCCTCAACGACAGCCTGCAGGGCAGCGCCGCCCACCTCGGCTTCGTGCTCGGCGGCACCCCCGACTTCCTGCTCGACACCCGCCGCGGCCTGTACTCCTACGCGGCCCTGCAGTCCCGCCTGGCGGAGAACGCGTACGCCACTGGCGGCCTCGTCGACTACTCCGGTCCCGTGCTGAACCTGGCCAACCTCAGCCAGGAGGACATGTACCTGCTGCTCGGCCGGCTCCGCCACGTGTTCGCCGCCGGCGACCCGTCGGCCTACCTCGTCCCCGACGAGGCGCTGACCGCGTTCATGAACCACTGCTCGAGCCGCGTCGGCGACGCCTACTTCCGCACCCCGCGCACCACCATCAAGGAGTTCGTCAACCTCCTCGCCGTCCTCGACCAGAACCCGGGAACCGACTGGAACGCCCTCATCGGAACCGTCGAGCTCGCCCCCGAGACCAACCCCGACCTGCTGCCGCTCCCCACCGACGCCGAGCCCGACCCGACGTCGACCGCCACCTACCTACCGCCGCCCGTCGACCAGGGAGGCGCCGGCGATGACCTCGCTACCTTCCGGCTCTGACACCGGCGCCGCCTCCGCGGCGTTCGAGCGCCTCCACCCACGCATCCAGCGGTGGGTGTGGGAGCAGCAGTGGACCGAGCTGCGCGACATCCAGGAGCGCGCCGCCGAACCCGTCCTCGCCGGCGACCGCGACGTCGTCATCTCCGCCGCGACCGCCTCCGGCAAGACCGAGGCCGCGTTCCTGTCCATCTGCTCGGTCCTGCTGCGCGACCGCGAAGCCCGCGAGCACACCCTCGGGCCCGGCGACCGCACCGGGGTCCTGCCCGCGGGCGGGGTGCAGGTGCTGTACGTCAGCCCGCTCAAGGCGCTCATCAACGACCAGTTCGGCCGCCTCGACGCCATGTGCGAGGCTCTCGACATCCCCGTCCACCGCTGGCACGGGGATGTCGCCGGGTCCCGGAAGTCCAAGGTCGTCCGCGAGCCCGACGGCATCCTGCTCATCACACCCGAGTCCCTCGAAGCGCTGCTCATCACCCACGGGACCCACGTGAGCCGCATCTTCGCCGGGCTGCGCTACGTCGTCATCGACGAGCTCCACGCCTTCCTTGGCAGCGAGCGCGGCGCGCAGCTGCAGTCGCTGCTCAACCGGGTGGAGCTCGCCGTCCGTCGCCGCGTCCCGCGGATCGGGCTGTCGGCGACGCTGGGCGACATGGCGGCCGCCGCCGAGCACCTGCGCCCCGGCGGCGGTCACCAGGTCACCATCCTCGTCTCGACCGACGGGTCCCAGGAGCTGCGGCTTCAGTTGCGCGGCTACGAGAAGACCGACCCGTCCCTGGCCAAGCCGCACGGCGAGGCCACCGACGCCGACGGGGAGACCGTCCCCGCCGACGACGCCGACACCCCCACCGACGCCGTCACCATCGCCGACGACCTGTTCGCCCTGCTGCGCGGGACCGACAACCTCGTGTTCGCCAACTCCCGCCGCCAGGTCGAGGAGTACACCGACCTGCTCGCGCGCCGCTGCGCGGCCGCCCGCGTCCCGAACGAGTTCGTGCCCCACCACGGCAGTTTGTCCAAGGACCTGCGCGAGGACGCCGAAGCCCGCCTCAAGGACCGCTCGGTCCCGGTGACGGCCATCTGCACCTCGACCCTCGAGCTCGGCATCGACATCGGGTCGGTCACCTCCATCGCGCAGGTCGGCGCGCCGCACACCGTTGCCAGCCTGCGTCAGCGCCTCGGACGATCCGGACGGCGCGGCGACCCCGCCATCCTGCGGCTGTTCATCAGCGAGGAGTCCGTCTCGCCGCAGACCGCACCGCCGGACGCCTTGCGCGCCCAACTCGTCCAGTCCATCGCGATGGTCGAGCTGCTCCTGCAGCGGTGGAACGAGGCCCCGGACTCGGGCGGCCTGCACCTGTCCACCCTGATCCAGCAGCTCCTATCCCTCATCGCCCAGCACGGCGGCGTCACCCCGCGCGAGGCGTACACCACCCTGTGCTCCCACGGCCCGTTCTCCGGCGTCTCCACCGACATGTTCGCCGCCCTGCTGCGCGCTCTGGCCGGCGAGCCAGGCAAGTACAACGACATGCTCATGCAGGCCAGCGATGGGCTGCTCCTCCTCGGCACGGCGGGGGAGCGGCTCGTCGGCCACTACTCGTTCTACGCGGCGTTCCGCTCTCCGCAGGAGTACCGCCTGGTCGCCCACGGCCGCCAGCTCGGCATGCTGCCCATCGACTACCCGGTGCTCATCGGGTCGCTGATCATCTTCGGCGGCCGTCGCTGGAAGGTCGTCGACGTCGACGACCGCGCCAAGCTCATCGAGCTTGAGCGCTCGTCGGGCGGGAAGCCGCCGGCGTTCACCGGCGACGGGGGTGCGCAGGTCGCCGACCGCGTCCGGCAGGAGATGCTCGCGCTGTACTGCCGCGACGAGGTCCCCGCCTACCTGGACGCGTCCGCCGTCCGCCTCCTCGGCCAGGGGCGCGCGAACTTCACCGCGTACGGCCTCGCCGACAACCGGCTGCTGCGCTTGGGATCCGACACCCTGCTGTTCGGGTGGATGGGGGACCGCATCATGGGCACGCTCGCGGTCGCGCTGACCAGTGCCGGTGGCGATGTCTCGAACGACGGCCTATGCCTGACCGTCGCCGGCATGGCACCCGCTGACGTGTTCGAGATGCTCGACGAGCTCGCCGCTCAGGGCCCGCCCGATCCGGTGGGGCTCGCGGCGATCGTCCCGACGAAGGTCGCGGAGAAGCACGACGAGCTCCTGACCGAGCCTCTGCTGAACGCCGGCTACGCCTCCCGCAGCCTGGACGTGCTCGGCGCGTGGAAGCTCATCGACGATCTGCTGGCCACGCAGGTCTTGCGGGACTGAGCCGGACCCGGGACGGCGTAGCCGAGGGTCGATGAGGAGAGCTGTGTCGGTGCCTCCCGCTACCGTTGATCTTGGAGCTACTGGCCCGCACTGGGCGCACTGGCCCCAACATGAAAGCCGGTACAGCCGATAGAACCTGGGGGAACTTGCCGTGTCTAGCGTGCGCATCCTGCACCTGGCCGACGTCCATCTGGACACGCCGTTCACGTGGGCAGGGCACGGGCAGGGCCGCGCCCGCCGGCAAGCGATCCGCGACGCGCTCCGCGCCGCGTTCGACCTGGCCGCCGCTGAACGCGTCGACGCCGTCACGATCGCCGGCGACCTGTACGAGCACGACCGCGTCACCGACGACACCGGCGCGTTCCTCGCCGACCTCGCCGCCTCCATCGCCCCAATCTCGGTCCTGCTCGCCCCCGGCAACCACGACTGGTACGGGCCGTCGTCGCTGTACGCGCGGACCGTGTGGCCCGCCAACGTGCACGTGTTCACCACCGCGCGCCTCACCCCCGTCACCCTCACCGACGGGTTCACCGCCTGGGGCGCCGCGCACACCGGCCCGGCCAACACCCCCGGGTTCCTCGACGGGTTCACCGTCGACCGCGGCGGCATCCACGTCGGGGTGTTCCACGGCGCCGAACGGTCCGCGCTGCCGCGCGAAGGCGTCGAGAAGCTCCCGCACGCCCCGTTCCACGCCTCCCAGATCCGCACGTCCGGCCTGCATCACGCGCTCGTCGGCCACCTGCACACCCCCGACGACGCAGCCCACCACACCTACCCCGGCAACCCCGAGCCGCTCACGTTCGGCGAGACCGGACAGCGCGCCGCCGTCCTGGTCGACGTCGCCGACGACGGGACCGTGCGCCGCACCCGCCACGTCGTGTCCCGCACCGCGATCCACGACGTCACCGTCGACATCACCGGCCTGACCCACACCGACGCGGTCCGCACGGCCGTCGCCGACCAGACCGCCGGGCTGACCGGCGTCGTGCGCATCACCGTCACCGGCGAGGTCGACCCGCGCCTGGACGTCGCTCCCGACCGGTGGAAGCCCGACGCCGCCGGCATCGACGCGCTCATCCTGCGGGTCGGGGACCTGCGGCCCGCGCTCGACCTCGACGCGATCGCGACCGAGGCGACCGTGCGCGGCCAGTTCGTCCGCGACGTCCTCGCCGCCTCCCTCGACCCGGACGTGCAGCGCCGCGTCCTCGGGACCGGGCTGCGCGCCCTGGCCGGCGACCCGGACCTGGAGGTGCGCTGACATGCGCGTCACCGAGGTCACCGCGCACGCGTTCGGCCCCATCGTCGGGCAGACGCTGCAGTTCGACGACGGGCTGACCGTCGTCGTCGGCGGGAACGAGTCCGCGAAGTCGTCCTGGCACGCCGCCGTGTACGCCGCCATCTGCGGCCGCCGCCGCGGGAAGGGCGCCACCAACGCCGTCGACGCCCGCTTCGCCGACCTGCACCGCCCGTGGGACCGGGAGGAGTGGAAGGTCACCGCCCGCCTGCGCCTGGACGACGGGACCCTGCTCGACGTCGTGCAGGACCTCGCCGGCAAGGTCAACTGCCGCATCGTGGAGCTGCCGCTGGGCACCGACCGGTCCAACGAGCTCACCTACGACGGGTCCGTCGACGGGTCCCGCCTCGTCGGCCTGAACCGCAAGGCGTTCGCCGCGACCGCGTGCGTCGCCCAGACCGACCTGCTCGGCCTGCTCGACAACGCCGGCGCCCTGCAGGAGATGCTGTCCAAGGCCGCCACGTCCGCCGACGCGGACGAGTCGACCGCCCGCGCGCTGTCCCTGATCGACAAGTTCAAGTCCGAGCACGTCGGCCTGGACCGGTCCAACTCCAGCCGGCCGCTGCGGGCCGCGCTCGACGCGGTCGAGAACGCGACCGCCGCGCTGCGGGACGCCGAGGCCGCCCGCGCCGACCTCGAGGACCGCATCGCCGCCGCCGGCCGGCTCGCCGCTGCGGCCGCCGCCGCGCACGCCGACCACGACTACCACCGGGCCGCCGCCCTGGCCGCGACCGCGGCCGAGCTCACCGACCGGGCCGCGAAGGCGGCCGCCCTGGCCGACCGGCTCGGCCCCGACCGGCCGGCCGCTGCCGGGTCGCGCGCGGGGCTGGTGCAGGCGGTCACCGCCGCCGTGTCCGCGTGGCGGACCCGGCCGACCCCGGTCACGCCGACCGACGACGTCGACGACCTCGCCCGGCGGCTCGACGACCTGCCGGCCCTGCCCGACCACGACACCGCTCCCGCCGCCGCGGTCAAGCAGGCCGCCACCGCCTACCAGCAGCAGGTCGCGCTGCTGACCGCGCACGACCGCAAGCCGGAACGCTCGATGATCGTCCCGCCGGTCACCGGGCCGACCAGCGCGCAGCTGAAGACCCTGGCCGGCGACCTGTCCCAGCTCCCGGCCGCTGCCCCTGCGGCCACGTCGACCGTCACCACGGCACCGGCCCGCACGCCCGGGCTCGCCGCCGCCGGGCTCGGCGTCGTCATCGCGCTCGCCGGGATCGTGCTGTCGATCCCCGCCCTCACTAGTGTCGGCGCGCTGCTCGCCGTCGGCGGGCTCGCGTGGGCGTTCACCCGCAAGCCGACCTCCACCACAGTCACCGACCCGCACGCCGGCCGCGCCGCCGCCGACCTCGCATCCCGCCGGTCCGCGTTGGAGTCGACCGCCGCGTCCTACGGCGTCCCGCTCGACATGCCGGCGCTCCTCGCCGCGATCACCGCCGCCGACGACGTCGAGAAGAAGGCCGCCGCCCGCGCCTCCTGGGTCGCCGTCCGCGAGCAGCTGGTGGGCGATGTCGACGCGGCCGCCGCGCTGCTCGCCGACGCGCTCACGGGCCGCGGCCACCCGTGCCAGCCGTCGGACGCCGCCGCCGGATGGGACGCGTACGAGGCCGCGTGCACCGCTGCCGCCGCCCAGCTGGCCGCCGCCGGTCGCCGGGCCGCGCTCCAGGAGCGCCTGAACGCCGCCGAAGGCGCCCGGTCCCGGTACGACCAGGCGGTGCAGGCCGGACGTGACGCCGCCGACGCGCTGCGGGCCGCCGCCCGGCAGGCCGCCGCCGTCCTGCCCGCCGACATCGCCGCCCTCGCCGACGACCCCGGCAGCGACCCCGACCGTCTCGCCGGGGCGCTCGACGCGTGGACCGCGCAGGTCGCCGCCGACGACGAGGCCGCCGCCCGCACCGCGGAGGAGTGGACGACGCTGACCGGCCTGCTCGGCACCGACACCCTCGAGCAGCTGCAGGCCCGAGCCCGCGCAGCGCAGGCAGCGGCCGACGCCGCGGCGGCCGGCCTGGACCCGGTCCGGCTCGCGGCGACCCCGGTCGTCGACCCGGCCGAGCTCGCGGTCCTCGCGGCCGACGCCGCGAACGCCGACGGGGAGGCGCGGGAGAACGCCGGGAAGGTCGCCGAGTTCGCCGCGTCGCTGCCCGACGTCGCCGCCGCGGAGGAGGCCCTCGCCGACGCGACCGCCGAGCTGGCCCGGGTCCGGTCGCTCGAGAGCGTCCTGGACCAGACCCGCGCGTTCATGGCCGCCGCGCAGGAACGGGTCCACAAGGACATCGCGCCGGCGCTGCAGGCCCGCCTGCAGACGTGGCTGCCGGTCATCACTTCCGGCCGGTACACCGAGGCCAGCGTCAACCCGCAGACCCTCGCCGTGCAGGTCCGCGGCGCGTCCGGGGTGTGGCGTCAGGCGGCGCTGCTGTCGCACGGGACCGCGGAGCAGGTGTACCTGCTGCTGCGGCTCGCGCTCGTCGAGCACCTCACCGCCGGGCACGACACCTGCCCGCTGCTGCTCGACGACGTCACCGTCCACGCCGACACCGCCCGCACCCGCGAGGTCCTCACCCTGCTCGGGCAGGTCGCGATGCAGCGGCAGATCGTCCTGTTCACCCAGCAGGACATGGTCGCCGACTGGGCGCGCGCCAACCTCGGCGGCGTCGTCGGCAAGGTCATCGAGCTCCGCGACCCGGTCCCAGCATGAACACGCAGAGACGCGCCTGCTGACTGGAGTCTGCTCCGCCTCACTGCGACTCGAGTCCGCACTCGGACGGTCGACGGTATGGAACGGGACATCGAGGGTGTTGCAGCACCCGCCGTGGTGGCAGCGGCATGGGGTCAGCTGCAAAGGTCAGACGCGGTTACGTATGAGGAGTTGCTCGCGCTGTTGCAGGGGCGCTTGCTCATCGAGATCGATCTCGCGAGCGACGCTCATGACGACGTGGTAAATGGCTGACCTGCGGAAACGGTAGCCGCGGTGACCTGTCTGCAGAGGCTTCCGAAGCCCACATCTCATTTCGTAGCGTTCTGGGCTTCCGAACTCAGTGGCCGATTGACAGGGGCTGTCGTCCCGGCACGGTGCAGCGCATGAACGGTGCGACGCAAGGCTGTGACGGCATGCTGTGGGGTGTCATCCCGCTGGCCCGAACCACCGAGGTGGCGGAGATGGCGTATGTGCGCATGTCCGACAGGGAGGCTAGGGCCGAGCTGGGCCGCATGGTGGATGCACTCCGACGCACCTCGGACGGCGAGATGGCTGAGGTGCTTGCGGCGCTCGGGCCGTCCATCACGGAGGAGGGCGAACGAGGAGACGGGGACCGTTCAGCCGCCGGGCTTGTGCCGGTGACCTTGGCTGACCTCGATCCCCGCGCGAAGCCGAAGTTGTTGGCCTACGTCGGTGTGCGCGGCAAGGTACTCGTCGTCATCGTTCCCAGCAGCGCCATCGAGGACAACCTCCCAGTCCTGCAGGGCGATCGCACGAAGACCGAACGCAACGCCGCCACCGAGTTGATCCTTGAGGCCGTCAACGTCCTGCCCCGCCTCGAGTTCCTCTGCACGCCTCGACTCGAACGCCTGTTCCGCACACCGAAGGGGCAGGGCGCCATCCTCGACGCATGCCGGGACGCCGACGTGCTCCTGGTCATCGAGGGCGTTCCGCGCGACCTCGCAGACACCGGCCAGATGATGACCACCTCTGTCGAGGGAATGGTCAAGGGCGACGCCGACGCCATCGCGCGCAAGAAGAACATCATCGGGGGTCGAGTCGGCATCGTTGCGGCCGACTCCAAGGAGCACTCACAGCGTGATTTCGGTTACCACCAGTGTCCCTTGGGCTACCGACCCGAGCTCCGCACCGGTCCTGACGGCGTGACCGAAGTGGAGCGCGGCTCCATCCTCCTCAACGAGGAGCATGCGCCTGCCCTCAGGCGCATGTGGACGGAGTTCGCCAAGGGGACCCCAGTCGCCCACATCGCGGAGCTGGACGTCGTCAAGGACCTTCCGGCTCGCGACCGCAGTGGTCGGACGTTGCGAGACCTCACGAAGGGTAACCGCCACAACGCCGTGTACCGGTTCTTCACCAGGACAAATCTCGAGTTGTACCGAGACGGGACATGGTGGCTGGAACGCAAGACCGGCGCTCCACTGAAGCAGGTCTCCGGATTCCCCCTCGTGAAGAGGGGCAAGAAGCGCGTTGCGACTGTCAAGGGATCCCTGCCTGTCCTTATGGTCGATGGTCTGCCCTGGGGTGTGCCAGACGAGTCCTGGAACTTGGCGGAGAAGCGGCTTCGGGACTCTGCCGACGAGACACCGGCGCAGCGTGGGGGCAAGCATGGCGAGGCTCTGCTCGCCTCCTCGGCTCCTTTCACGATGGACGGGGATCTGTACCGCGTCGTGAAGGAGCACAGCACGTTTCAGCTGCGTCGGATCGACGGTGGTGCGGGTGGTCGGTGGGATCCGAGCCAGTCTGTTCTGGTAGCGGCGGCCAACTGCCGCACCTTCTGGCAGTCCTTCGGACGTGCGCTCGGGGAGGGTTTGGTCGAGGTGGCCGGGCGGCTGAAGCCACTGACCTACGGCTCGGTGCGCGCGACCACTCCGGAAGGCATACCCGATTCCGTCGAGCGTCTCCTGGCGGACGCAGCCCAGCACGCGTCCGAGGCAGACGAGTGCGCCGAGAACGCGCGCGTGGCAAGGGCCGAGGGTAACGACCTCGTTCGTCAGCATTGGGAGCGCCAGCAGAACGGGTTCCTCCTCGAGGCGGAACGGCTCACGAAGGAAGCCGAAGCCGCACGTGAAGCATGGCTCGCCGCTCAGACCAAGACACCCGGGAACGTCCTCGACGTCGCTCACCCGCTGGCTCTGGCCGCGGCGCTGGCGAAGTGGGACGGGTCGTACGACCCGGAGCTGCAGGCGGCAGTTCGTGCTCTGAACGTCCCGCCGAGCTTGACCGCCGAACTGACAGTAGCCGGCGAACTCCAGGTGACGTGCCGCGTCGAACTGGCATCGCTGGACGGAGGCAGCCTCCTTCTGGACATCACCTTCCGAGTTGCCAACACCAGCAACCAGCGAGACCTCGGACCGGACGCCGATCGCCTGGTGGCCCTCTGGGCCAGCACCTCTCTGACCATCCCAGAGCTGGCTGAAGCGACCGGCTACGCGCCGCGCACAGTCCGCAAGACCGTCTACTCCTGGCTCAAGCGCAACGGTGTGCCGGTCTTGGCCCTCGCACTCACGCTCTGCCCCGTCCAGGCCACGCGTGCTGCTGTCGCGTCGCATCTGCGTCCCGATCTGGTGGAGCCGCCGACGGTGGACGAGAGGGGCAATCCGGTCTCCGATGTCACACGGAAGTTCCTCGTCGCCATCTACCTCGCTGAGTCGCCCGGCGCCTTCCTCAAGGGCTGGACGCCTGCCGACCAGAGCGACGAGAGGCGAGTGGTGATGGCTCTCCGCCACGCCAATGCCGCCTGTGACGTGTCCCTGCTCGCCGCGGCAGCAGGCGTCGGCGTCGACTGGTCGCCCAGTAAGGACCGACCGCGCCCGTTCACCCTGGTCGGTGGCCGCCGGCGCCGACTCCTGGAGTGTCCCCATGAGGACTGTTCGTCAACCGTCGCCGATCACGTCCTCTACACACCCGAGACGGCGGTCGCTGGCGTGCTGTGTCGAACCTGCCGACGACTTCCGATCAAGGAGCTTGCCGACGTGGTGCTGCCGGTCGAGTACCTCGCTCTCTGGAATCGGGATGTTCACGCCGGGCGGGCTGACACAGTTCTGTTGTCCGCGGAAGAGATCAGCCCAGTTGATCTCGAGCTCGCCATGCGCGCAGGGAGGCTGGTGCGCATCCGAGAGGCCGCAAGGTTGGTCGGCCTGTCGGAAGACGCGTTCCGTGACCGCATCACGCGCGGCGAGCAGCCGGTGCACGTCACAGCCGGATCCAGTCGGTTCTTCGATCCGCACTTGCTGAAGGATGTCAGCGGGCCGCGGAAGGGCCCGCCGACGGTGCCCGCTGGATGGCTCTCCGTGGCACAGGTCGCACGACGTCTCGGGGTGCCCGAGTACCGGGTGCGCGAGTACTGCCAGGAAGGTCTCCTGGCGTTCAAGAAGGTCAGGGGGCGTATCTGCATCTCTCCCGCTGCGATGGCGGCAGTTGTCGTGCCGGAAGGAGACCTCCTGAGCTCGCTCTCCGTCGTCCAACTGGCGCGAGAGGCCGGCAAGACCAGGGGCCAGGTCGACTACGCGATGCAGCGCGGCTACATCGCCACGGTCTACACGAGCCAGGGAACGCCGATGATCTCACGAGACGAGGCGAACCGATGGCTGTTGCGCATCAACGCTGCAGCGAAGGGCTAGCGAACAACGGCACGCGCCGCTGGCCTGGAGCATCACCGCCTTGACGCTCAGGTCCTTGAAGTCCAGCCGTACATGTCGCGGACGGCGTCGACGGCGTCGTTCAAGCTGCCGAGCTCGCGGATGAGGATCGCGGCTGTCTCCCAGGATGTAGGCGGGGTCCGACCGTCCACGGCTAGCTGGCTGGCCGCCAGCTCAACGTGGCGCGGTGAGTCGAGCACCCGACTGGTGCCGATGCGGTCACCACAAGAGCAGCGCCCCCGGGAACGGGCTGACGGTCGGGCCGAGGTTGCCATCAGGATGTACCAGCGGCGGCAACCTTCAGGAAGAAGGCGGAACAGCTGCTCCTCGAGCAGGTCGCAGGGGTGCCCGCAGACATGGCCAGGCCTGTATAGGGAGCCGACGCTGAGACAGACGATGCAGAAGTAGGTTCGCGAGGTCACATCCCGATCGGTGCGCCGACGGCCGATCCTGTCAGTCGCCCGGTCGGCGGCACGTTGCTTCTGCCATCGGTACGGGTTGGTGGTGCCCGCAGGCATCGAAGGGCTACTCGCCGATAGCCCGGCAGTCGGACCTCAGACGGGCCACAACAACGGACTGTCTACTCATCTCGTTCACTGGGACCACCGTGAGCCCCGTCCTGCACCACAAGCCCACGCAGGTCCGAGCGAGCCTTCCGCCCTGATGGTCACGCCCCAGCCTCTGAAGACGTTGTTGTGGCGGCTAGGACTTGACGCTGACCGTCCTGACCAGCGGCGAGGCTGCAGGAGTCCGTGCTCGAGCCTCCGATCCGCGGTAGGGGCTGGCAACTGGGCCAGCTGACCCGGGGGAGAGGGGTCCGGGAACGCACGGCACGGGTACCGCCTTGACCTCTAGTCCCGGCGGCTGTCGGACGCCGACCTTAGAGTGGCTGCGTCTGGACGGCCTGCGGACGAGGGGACCAACGGGGATGAGCAAGACCGGCCACAGGACTCGCATCAAGGGGCCCATCGGCGCGCCGCACTCCTGCGACGATCTGTACGTAGACGGGCACGACTGCCCGGCCCGCCTCTTCGGGCACGCCGCAGACCATCTCGCCGACGACGACATCGTCGAAGCGTTCGCGCTCCTGGCCCACGGAATCAGCACCGACGACCTGGCCGCCGCCCTGTCCCTCATGCCGCGCGACTACCGCTCCAGCGTCCTGTCGCACTTCAACGTCCCCCCGGTGCGCAAGGTCGGCAGCGCCAGCCTCGAGCAGCTCCACCGTCGCGCCACCACAGGTGCCCACCAGCCTCGCTGCTTGATCGAACGGATAGCGCCGCCGGTGTACATGGCGCTCACGAACCTCGACATGCTGGGAGAGGACGAGCTGGTCGCGGCGCTCGACCCGACCCTGGAGCCGAATCGGGACTCCTTTCCGTTCCTGCTTTCGGCGCTGGGCTCCCGCCAGCTGCCGCCCACCGTCGTGCGGGCAGCCCTGGCCGGGACCCTCCTCGACGACAGCGTGCTGTCCCCGCTGGCCATCGGATGGCTAGCGGAGGACCCCGGGCCCCTCCCCGACCAGCTCGTCGCCAGGCTCGCCGCTGCCTGGGCTGCGGTCCGTAGCGACCATCCGTCGCTGCCGCCGTCGCTGCGCCCCCTGTACGACCTCGTCCACAAGGACCACAACGACGCCCCGGTCGCACGCACCGCAGCGCCGGAGCCCGCCGCCGAGGCAGCGACCGCACCGCCGGAAGGAAGGGCCGAAGTGACCGAGCTCCCCGACGTGACGACGCCGGTCGCCCCCGAACGGGTCGAGGCTGCCCCGTCGCTGCCCGATGCTCTCGGGGACATGCTGGCCGCCGTCGAGGGGGCCGTCGACGGCATCGCCGACCGCCTCTCCGTCCTGGCCGCCCAGCTCGACGACGGCGTCTACCCGGACAGCATCGCCGACGACGCCGCAGCCCTCACCGCGCTGGCCGTCGAGCTGGCTGGCGTCCGCGGGACCGGTGTCGTGCTGCGCACCAGCGCGGACATCGCCAGCCTCCGCGCGCGGCTGTCCGAGGGCTCCGAGCGTGCCCGCCGTCTCGCCCGGGCAGCGAGGATCGAGGGCCCCGAGAAGGTGGAGGACCTCCTGGCCGAGGTGCGCACCAACGCCCACGACCTCGCCGAGCACGCCGACGCCGTCCTCGCGCTCGTCGACCTCGTCGACCACGTCGCCGCCCGACCGCAGGACTCCGACGGCCTCGACGACCGGCACGCCGCCTTCGTCGGCGCCCGACCTGCCCACTGGGACCCGCTCACCCTGTACGCGGTCACCGGACGGCTCTCCCTGCCGGACGGCTCCCAGGAGCCGGTCATCGCGGCTGCGGAGGACGGGTCCGGGGAGCTCGACGATCGGTCCGCATCGGGGTCTGCCGGGGACGAGCCGGGGACGGCGCAGCCCGAAGCAGCGCCCGCACCGGCTCTCGACGCCATCCTCGACGACCTGGCCAGCTGGGCCGCAGCCCCGAACCCGTCGCCTGTGGGCGAGGCTCAGGCCCCGACCCAGCCCAAGCCCGAGCCGGAGCCGACGGTCGAGCCGGAGCCCGAGCCCGAGCCGGAGACCCCGGCGCCCTCGCGTGCGGAGACGCCCGGCGAGACGACGCCGGCCGACAGCCAGCCGCGGGATGGGACCGCCGCCACCGGCGCCGAGCAGGCGCCGACCCCCGCCGCCACCGACGACGGCACCACGACCACCCCCGCCGAGGCCGCCGCCGGGGACGACGCGCTCGCCGCCCGGATGATGGACGAAGGACGCGTCGGTCTCGCCGCCTGGCTCGCCGACGCGACCGGTGACCCCGCGCTCGCGACCGCCCGCCGCATGGCAGCCCTCGCCGGCCAGGTCCGCTCCCTGACCGGGCGCTGCGCCGGTGCCGTCGCCACCCTCGCCAGCACCCTCGACCTCGACGACCTCCCCGACGACCCGCGCACCCGGCTGCTGCTCGCAGCAGCAGCGGCCAGAGCCGGCATCGTCGCCCCGGGCCCGTCCACCACCGCCGCCCTCACCACCGTCGCACCCGCACTGGCCCCCACCTACCCGCGCACCGCTGCCATGCTGTCCGCATACGCCCAGGCCGCCGCCACCGGCGTCCTCATCCTCCCCGTCGCCGACACCGCCCGAGCCGCCAACGAGGCCGCCACCTCCCGCGCCGAGTCCTCCGCCGCAGCCCGACGCCTGCTCGTCGAGGGCCCCAGCCGCACCGTGCGCTACCAGCTCGCCACCGCCGTATGGACCACCTGGATCCGCCCCGACGGGCTCCTCGGCCGCGCCGTGTCCGTCGCAGCCGACGACGACGACGACAGAATCGACATCGTCGACGAGGTCCTCGACAAGCTCGGCGACGACCACCGCATCGACCGCGAGGTCGACCTCGCAGCCACCGCGCTGCGCCGATCGAGCAGCCGCAGCGAGGCGATCATCTCCCGCGCCCGCGAGAAGCTCCTCGCCCTCATCGCGGAGGCGCTCGACATCCTGCGCCAGTGGCGCGACGACGTCCGCGAGTGCGAGGTCGTCGAGCAGGCGTCGCCACGGTCTTGGCAGGCGGGCCCGCTCGCCGAGCTGCGCAAGGCGGTCGCCGAGCACACCGACGCCAGCGCTGCGGAGACCGACGGCGACGGTGACGTCGCCGAGGCCGCACGCCTCATCGCCCAGGCCGGCGCCATCCTTGCCGGCACGGCCGTCGAGGGCGACGAGCCCGACCCCGACCGCATCCTCAACGGCGAGCTCCTCGCCATCCCCGAGCTCCCGCTCGAGAGCACCCGCCTGGCCCCCGTCCGAGCCGCCACCCTCGACGAGGTCGCCTCCGCCGCGCAATGCCCGCCCGACCCGCTCACCTGGTACGAGCGGCGCGCGGCCGTCGACGACCACCAGGCGACCGCCGTCCTGCTCACGATCATCCGCGAGACCGACCCCGACACCGCCGCGCGCCTTGCCGCATCCCGGGAGCAGGCCGTCGCCGGCGCCGTCGCCCGTCGCGAGACCGAGCACGCCCGTCTTTCGTCCGAGATCGACTCCGCCCTGCGCCACGGCCTCCTCGACGACGCCGAATGGGGCGTGCTCACCGCCAGGCTCGCAGCGCTCGCAGCCCCCGGTCGACTCGACTTCTCCACCGTCGCCGCCGGCCACGCCGCCCTCGCGTCCGCGCTCGACGTCGGCCGCGACCGCGCCCGCGACCGCGCCCGCGCCCGCCTCGAGGATAAGGCAGCTGCCGACCAGCGCGTCGCCGCCATCCGCGACCGGCTTGCCGAGCGCATCGCCGACGACGACCTCACCGCCTTCGAGGAGTACCTCGCCCTGGCAACCACCGGCCAGGATCTGCCCGCACCGCGTAGCACCACCGACCACCTCGCCCGCTTCTTCCCCTCGTTCCCCCGCACGGTGCTCGCCGCAAGGACCGGCCGGTCCCGCAGCAGCGTCGAGATCATCCGCGCCCTCGAGAGCGCCCTGGCCGCACCCGCCACCGCCCACGGCTCCGACGCGCTCTCCGAGCTCCTCACCAGCGCCGGGATCGCCCTGGCCGCCCTCCCCGAAGCCCGGCGCGTCAACGCCGCCAGTGCCCTTGCCAAGTGGCGCGGCCTGTCGCAGGGACCCAAGAGCGGCCAGCCCGAGACCGCGCTGCACGCCGTCCTCGCCCTCGCCGGGCTGTCCTTCACCTCCGTCGAGGCGCTCGCCGAGGGCCGCGCCCGCGACCGCCAGATGTTCGAGCTGCGCGGGGTCTCTGGGTCCGGCCGGGCGATGCTGCCCGCGTTCGGCAGCGCCATGAGCCCCACCGGCGACACCCTGCGCGTCGCGATGGTGTGGGGCGCCCCCGACCCCGTCACGCTCGTCGACGGATACAGCGGCCAGCCGACCGACCGCACGCTGCTCACCCTGTACTTCGGCACCCTCGGCGTCGACGAGCGCCGAATGCTCGCCACCGCTGCCCGCCGCCGCCGCCGCCCCCCCGTCGTCGTGTTCGATGACGCCTCCCTCATGTACCTGGCCTGCCAGGACACCCACACGCGAGAGGCTGCGATCGCGGTGCTCGCCCCGTTCTCCGGGGTCGCGCCGTTCACCCCGCTCATGGCCGGCGACGTCCCCCGCGAGATGTTCTACGGGCGCACCGAGGAGCTCGCCTCGGTCATCGACCCGCACGGCTCCTGCTTCGTGTCCGGCGGCCGACAGCTGGGCAAGTCAGCGCTGCTGCGCGCCGCCGCCCGGCGTTTCGACGACGGCTCCACCAGGCGCGCCGCCGTCGCCAGCATCTTCAGCATCGGGAGGTCCGCCGAGACCGACCGGCTGTGGCCGACTCTGTGGGCCCAGCTGGCCGACATGGGCGTCCTGGACGGCGTGTGCCCGCTGGACGACCCCGCTCAGGCGTTCCGCGACGCGGTCGCGACCTGGCTGGCCGCAGACCCGCACCGCCAGTTGCTGCTCCTTCTCGACGAGGCCGACGCGTTCCTCGACGAGGACTCCCGCGACGGGCACTTCCCGTGCGTGCACCTGTTCCGCCAGATGATGGAGGAGTCCGGCCGACGGGTGAAGATCGTGTTCGCCGGCCTGCACCAGACCGCCCGGTTCGAGCAGCTGGGCAATCAGCCGCTCGCCCACTTCGGCAGCCCCGTCTCCGTCGGCCCGCTCAACGCCCAGGCCGCCTACGACCTGCTCACCGAGCCGATGCGGACGCTGGGGTACCGGTTCGCCGACGAGAGCGTCCCCAGCCGCGTCCTGGCACTGGCGAACAACTCGCCCGCCCTGATCCAGCTGTTCGGCGCCGCGCTGCTCGAGCGGCTGATGAAGGTCCCCATGCCCGTCGACGGGCCGCCGGTCACCGTCACCAGCGACGACATCGAGCAGGTCTGGGCCGACCAGGAGCTCATGGACGACTTCCGCAGCCGCTTCGAATGGACCCTCAACCTCGACCCGCGCTACAAGGTGATCGCCTACCGCATCGCGTACGGGGCGCTGGCCGACGGGCCCGATACCACCATCCGCTCCGCGGACCTGCGCGCGTTCTGCTCCGAGCTGTGGCCCACCGGCTTCGCCACCTGCACGACAGACGAGTTCCGCGGCCTGCTCGGCGAGTGCGTCGAGCTCGGCGTGCTCACCAAGGTCGGCGACGGCTACCGGCTGCGGTCCCCGAACGTGCTGCGGCTTCTCGGCACCCTCGACGAGGTCGAGGCCGTGCTGCTCGAGGCGCAGAACTACCCGGCGCCTGCGGTGTTCGACGCCGCCGCCTACCGTCCGCCGTTCGCCGGCAGCGTGCGCCGCAGCCCCCTGTCGGACGCGCAGTCCCGCGAGATCCTCGCCCGCCGCGACCAGATCCACGTCGTCTCCGGCTCCGCCGCGCTGCGCCTCGAGCGCGTCCCGAAGGCCCTGGAGGAGGCCGCCGCCCAGACCGGGCACGTCACCGTCCACCACGACGGCCGCAACGGCAAGCTCGCAGCGCTGGCCGCACGCGCCGCGGCCGGCGACGGGCACCACGTGCTCGTCGTCGACCTCGCGCGCACCGGGACCGCCGACGCCGACGCGGTCGTCGCCGAGGCCGTCTCCGTGCTCGCCGACCCGCACCGGGGGACCCTGTCCGTGGTGCTGCTCGCCGACCCGGTCCACGCCCCGCTGTGGCTGGCCGCCGGGCGCGGCGACAGCCCTGCATCCCTGGTCGAGCTCGGCCGTCTCGACGCGACAGCGGTCCGGCTCTGGATGGCCGAGGCCCCGCTGCCGTTCCAGAATGGGACCTCCCAGGCAGGCTTGGTCGCCGCGACCGGAGGATGGCCGCTTCTGCTCGACCGTGTCGTCGAACCGATCTCGGAGGGCCTGGCGTCCCCCGACGCGGAGCTCGCCACGCTGTCGTCCCGCCTGGACGACGCCCAGTACGCGGGCGACGTGCTTACGGCCGCCGGGCTGACCGGCGACGGCCCGCTCGCGCAGGCGTGGAAGGCCCTCGTCGAGCTCGACGAGCCAGCCAGCGCCGTCGAGCTGGCCGCCCTGCTGGAGACCTACGACGAGCTGACGCCTTCGCGCCTGGCCGGCGCCGGCTACCGCAGCGTCTCCGACGTCGTCGAGGCCCTGCGGATCGCCGGGGCGCTCGCCGTCGACGCCACGGCCCGGTTGTCCTGCGAGCCGGTGCTGGCGCGTGTCACCCGGACCGCGTCGTGAGCAGGCGCAGCAGCGACCGGGCGCTGGTCGTCCGGGCGCTCGGCCCCGCGCTCGCGATGCTCGAGGAGCGCCTGCCCGGCATCACCTCCGACGTCCCGGCGCTGCTCGCCCACCGCGGCGGCTCCGTCGTCGACGCCGCTGCCGCCGCCGGGCTGGTCTCAGGAGCCGAGCTGGTCCGGCTGCGCAAGCTCGTCGCCGACGACGGTCTGCGCGCATCGGTCCTCCTGCCCGCCCTCGCCGCCCCGTCCGAAGCTGCTGAACCGTTAGCGCCGCCACCCGCCGCCCCGGCGTGCACCGACACGACGCATCGGCGGCTGCTCGCCAAGGTCGACGACCTCACCGCCAAGCGCGACCTGTGGAAGGGGCGGTACGACAACCTCGTCGCCGAGCGCGACGGGCTGATGTCGGAGTCCGCGACCCTCAACGCCACGATCTCGGCGCTGCAGGCCACCCTCGACGAGCGGGACCGCCTCCTGCGCCTGGCCGACCAGCGCGCTTCCAGCGTCTCCGACGTCGCCCGCACGCTGAGCGACCTGCTCTCCGGCGCTGGCGGCGACCCGCGCGAGATGGAGCAGCGCGCGCTCGGCCAGGCCGACGACCCCGTTGCTGCCTCGCTCGAACCGACCGGGGTGACCCGCGAGCAGCTCGCCGCCGCCCTCGACGGCCTCGTCGCAGGGCCCCCCGCGCCCGTCGTCGTCGTCCGCGAACGGACGTTGCGCGTGACCCCGCTCGGCGGCGGGACCGAGATCGGCGGCTCCGCCATCCTCGTCGAGGCCGGCGGCACCCGGGTCCTCGTCGACGCCGGCATCCGCCCGCAAGGCGGAACCAACGCCGAGCTGGCGCCGCCGCAGATCGCCGCCGCGCTCGACGGCCCGCTCGACGCCATCGTCGTGACCCACGCGCACAACGACCACGGCGGATACATCCCCGCGCTGCTCGCGCAGCGTCCCGGGGTCCCCGTCCTCGCCAGCCCCGGCACCGCCGCCCTCCTGCCGACCATGTGGCGGGACTCGGCGAAGGTGTACGCCAACCGCACCGAGACCGAGCAGCGGTACGGCCTCGCCCGCGACGTCCTGTACGGGCCCGTCGAGGTCGCCCTCGCCGAGAACTGCCTGCGCAGCGTCCCGCTCGGCCGCCCCACCGCCGTCGGTCAGCTCACCATCGAGCTCTTCGCCGCCGGGCACATCGTCGGCGCGGCGGGTGTCGTCGTGGCCGCGGGCGGCGAGCGCGTCGTTGTGACCGGCGACATCGCCGGCTTCCCCCAGGCGTCCGTCGGCGGCTACGCGCTGCCCGAGTCGGCCGTCGGCGCGGATCTGCTCGTGCTCGAGACGACGTACTGCGGGGAGGCCCACCGCCGCCGCGAGGACGAGGTCGCCCGCCTGATCGCGACCATCGCCGACGTCGTGTCCGCCGATGGGCGGGTCCTCGTGCCCGCGTTCGCCCTCGGGCGCGCGCAGGAGGTCGCGCTGAGCATCCACCAGCACCTGCCCGACGTGCCCGTGCTCGTCGACGGGATGGCCCGCGAGGTCTCGACGCTGGTCACCGCCCACACCGGGACCGCGGTGATCACCGGGAACATCTCACGAGTCGGGGACCGGGTCGCCGCCATGCGTAACTTCCGCAGCGGCGTCGTCATCTCGACCTCCGGCATGCTCACCGGCGGACCCGCCGTGGCCTGGGCCCACGAGATTCTGCCCGACCCCGCGGGCGCCCTGCTGCTGTGCGGCTACCAGGACGAGGAGTCCCCCGGCCGCGCGCTGCTCGAGCTGGCCGACTCCGCCGGGGACCGCAAGCTCCGCCTGCCCGGCCGGGACCGCGACACGGTCGTCGACGTGCGCGCTCGCGTGGACCGGTTCGGACTCTCGGCCCATGCCGACCGCGACGGGCTGCGGCGGATCGTCGACGAGGTCTCGCCGTCAGCCGTCATGCTCGTCCACGGGTACCCGGCCAAGCAGCGGCAGTTCGGCGAGCTCCTTGCGATGCACGGGCACGCGGTCGTCCCCACCGGGCCGTGGGGCGCCGACTAGCCGAAGGCCAGCGAAATGGACGCTGGCGAGGCCGGGACTGCTGCCCGCGGCGTCAGTGTCGCCGAGGAGCCCCCACCTCGACGTCGGCGAGCAGCTCCGGCAGCAGCGATTCCTCGAACACTGCAACCCCCGCCGCCGCGATCGCGGCACGCAGTTCGTCGTCCCAGCATGACGCGAGCGCCACATGAACCTCTGCCGCCCCGCCTCGTGAACGCCCGAGCTCGTAGTGCGCGGCATCCATGCGCCACGGCACCGCACCCGGCACGCCCGCGAGCAGCGCACCCGCGATCGCCAGCCCTGCCCCGTCGAAGTCCGCCCGCACCGCCACCCGCCAGCCGGCGGAGACCAGGCGCGCGACCGCCTCCACCTCCAACGCCGACACCGTCCCCGAGGTGCACAGCACGCGGGCCCGCGGCGAAGCGGCTGAGGCCGCGGCAGCGGTGAGCACCGAGGGGTTCTCCGTCACGAACACCCACGACCCCGACACCGCCGGGCGCTGCCAGACGCAGTCGCGCAACGTCCGCGGGGGCAGCGTCGCCACCGCCCCGTCCGGCAGGCTCCAGCCCTTCGGCCAAACACCCAGCGACACCAGCCCGCCGGTCAGGTCGTCGCCGAACACCCCGAGCGTCTCCCATGTCCTGGCGCCGCGCCGTCCCGCGAGCCCGGCCAGGGCCAGCACCAGCCCGGCCAATGGGGAGCCCGCGTCGAGGGCGTGCGGGTCGCCGGGCACCAGCGTGCGTCGGTCCACCTCGCGTCCCGGCTCCGGCAGCCGCGCCAGCACGTCGAACGCAGACCGCAGCGCAGCCTCCGGGGTCGGCCCGTTCTGCAGCCGCGCCAGCCACCCGGAGCGGGCGAACGCCTCCCAGGTCAGCACGTCCGGCGCCGTGGCCGGCAGCTGCGAGCGGAGCTGCCCGAACACCTGCTCCAGCGACGCGCGCTCGCTGCGGTGCGCCTCCTGCTGCGCCGCGCGGACCGCCAGGGGCCGCCCGACCGCGTGCGCCGCGACCGCCCCCGGCGTCAGGTCGGCACCGCGCATCCGCACCGCCGCCGTCAGGTGCTCCAACGGCAGCCGTCGGGTCTGCCCGGCTGCCAGCGGCTTCCCTGGGACGAGCCCCGCGGCAACGGCGCGCTCCTGCGCCGGGACGGGGATCCGCAGCGTCACGGTGCCGAGGGTCATCGTCGCATCGCCGCGCCGGTCGCCCGCTGCCGCGACCTGCTCCCACAGCCAGAGCAGCGAGGGGACGAGCAGCGGGTCGAGGTCGGCGCCGCCGCACGCACCGCCGCACAGCCGGCAGCTGCTCACAGGTACGCCTCGTCGCCGGGCAGGTCGTCCTCGCCCCGGACCAGCATCGGGAACGCGACGACCATCCCGTCGCTGGCCGCCTCGAGGTCGTGGGCGTCGACGCCGTCCCACGCACCCGGCGCCCCGTCCCACAGGTAGGACGTGCAGATGAGGTCTAGGTCCAGCGACGCGATGTAGCGGGCCAGGCCTTCGCGGCCGAGCTCGTCGACCTCCGCGGGCACCTCGTCCAGTGCCGCCAGGCGCAGGCTGCGGGAGTCGAAGTTGTCGAACGTCGCCGCGAGCGCCGCCAGCATCGGGGCGAGGACGACCAGGCGCCTCTCGCCGCCGGACAACCCCGTGCGGCCCGTCCACCGCTCCGGGGCCCGGCCCGGCCGCTGGACCTGGTAGGTGACGTCGAGCCAGTCCCGGATGTTCACCGCCGCGGCGACCCGCTCGACCATCGTCTCGCCGGGTGCGGAGTCGATCAGCCGGCGCAGCGCCTGGCCGACCTCGACGCGCTGCTCCGGGGAGCGGACAGCGTCGGAGATCTTCGCCGCCAGCTGGTACACGGTGCGCTGGGTCGCGTCCAGGTCGTCGCGCACGACCGAGCGGACCTGCACACCGACGCCGGAGGACGCCGACGCCTCACGCATCTTGCGGTTCACGACGTCGACCCAGTCGGTGACGGTCGTGAACGCCGTCCCGATCTCGGTCGGGAGCCGTCCGATGACGAAGTCGTTGAGGGCCGTGGTCTCCGCCGCGGTCAGCGCCTCCTCCGCCCGCTTGCGCAGGTCCTCGGCGCGCGCGGCTGCCTCCGGCGGCGCGTAGCGGGTGTCCTCATGGGTGGCGACGAACGTTGTGAGGTCCAAGTGCTCCTCGCCGAAGTCCAGGCTCCACACGCCGGAGAGGGCCGAACGGACCGCGTCGAACCGGGTCACGATCGAGCTGCGCGTCAAGGTCCGCCCACCGATCCGCGACTCGACCAGGTCGAGCAGCTCGTCGTCAGGCGTCTCGTCGAACGCCGGCAGCGTCAGCGCGTCGGCGACGCCGGGCCCGCGCAGCAGCAGCCGCAGCTCCTCGACCCGTTGCGTCGCGACCGGCCCCTGCTCCTCCTGCGCGATCTGGAGGCTGCGCAGTTGCTCCTCGACACGCGCCTGCGTCTCGCGCGCCTCGGTGACCTCCTGGGCCTGGCCGGGCCTGCTGTCGCGGAACAGCTTGTGGGTGGTCTGCGCCTCCTCGAGCAGCTTGATGACGTCGACCGAGCTCTTGGCCGCCGCCTCCTCGCGTGCGGCGATCGTCGCGTCGAGACCGGCGAGCTCGGACTGGTCGTCGCGCAGCCGCTGGACGCTGCCGGGCAGCGCCTCGACGTGCCCGGCGAGGGAGGAGACCCGCCGCCCGAGCCGTGCAGCGCTGCCGCCGATCCGGTCGCGCAGCTCGCGCGCGGCCCCTTCGAGCGCCCTCGCGCCGCGCTCTCCGCGGCTCTCGATGCTGCGCAGCCGGTCGACGTCCGCAGGGAGGTCCTGTCCACGGGTGCGTGACGCCCACGTCGTGGTCGCGGTGTCCAGGTCGGTCTGCGCGTCCCGCTCGTCGGCCTCGGCCTCCTCGAGCTTGGCCTGCGAGACGTTTGCCGCCTTCGCGGCCTGCGAGCGCTCGGCCTCCGCTGCGCGAAGCCCACGCAGGTCGGGGAATCGGGAGCTGAGCGTCTCCACGCGCGCGGCGCGGGCACGAATGCCCCGCGCATCGGCCTCATGGTCCTGCGCCTGCTCGTCGAGCGCGGCTGCCTGCTCGTCCAGCCGAGCTGCCTCCTGCAGGGCGCGCTCGCGTCGCTGACGGCTGCCGATGAACTGGCTCGCCGGTGCCTGTCCCGGCCCAACCGGGTCCGCGGTCAGCACCCCCGCCCGCCAGGAACCGTCGACCGCGACGGCCAGCGCGCGGTCGCCTGCGTCGGCGAGCCGGTCGAGCAGCGGGATCCGCTCGAGCACCGCTGCAGCGGTCGCGGCGCCGGGGTGGTCGGCGTCGACGGTGATGACCTGGGCCAGCGAGCGGGCCGCCGGCTCGCCGGTGGCCGTGACCGCCCAGCTGTCGGTCGCGGCCCCGTCGGCGCTCAGCGACGCCGCCAGGGCGCCCATGCTCGCCAAGGCGGCCTCGACCCGGTCGCGCACCGCGGCGGGCGCGTCGTCCCGCCAGTCGAGGGCGGCGCCGAACGCCCGGTCGTCGTCCCCGTCGCCGGCCCATGCGGGCCGGGGGAACGGCAGCAGCTGACCGTCGCGCAGCGACTGGGCCGCGTCGCGCAGCCCGGTGGCCTCGGACCGCAGCGTCCGCGCCTGCACGTCGAGACCCTGGGCCTCGGCCCGCAGGGTCGCTGCGGCGGTCGCGGCGGTCGCGGCGACCGAGGCGGACCACGTCTCGAGCGCCGCCAGGACGCCGCTGGGCTCATCGGTGCTGTCGAGCTCGACGAGCAGGTCGTCCCGCTCGGTGTCGACGGCGTCGGAGAGCAGCGCCGCCGCCTCCTCGGGCGTGCTCCACGCGACGAACGCCTCGCGGGCCCCGTCGCGGGCCTCGTTGGCCGCAGCCGTCGCCGAGGCGCGCAGCGTGCGCCGGTCCTCCGCCTCGGTCTCCGCCCGCTGCCGCTTCTCCACGGCCGTCCGCAGCCGGCGCTGTGACGGCGCGACGGAGGACTCGTGGTCGCCCAGCGCCAGGGACGCAGCCCGCGCCCGGCGGCGCTGCTCCTGCGCCGTCTGCTCGCAGCGCGCCCGGGCTGCGTCGAGCGCCTGCTGGTCGATGGCGACACGGACGTCGGGGCCGGGGTCGTAGGAGTCCTCGCCGATCTGGATCACCGCGCGCGGCGCCTTCGTCGCGGTCACCACCGGGCTGGTCTCGACGTCGCCGAGGTGCTCGGCGACACCCGCGAGCAGCGACGCGAACTCCGACTGGAGCGCCTCGGCGGCTTCGGCGACGTACTCGCCGTCGTCGTGGACGGTTCTGGTCAGGCGCACCAGGTCGGTGGCGGCCTGCTGAGCCTGCGACACGAGCCCCACCCGCCGCTCGCGCATCTCGCGCAGCTCGCCGGCGTCGCGGTACTCGTCGCTGCCCTTATACCCCTCGATGGTGGCCCCGAGCTCGAGGATCTGTGCGTCGATGTACTGGAGCCGCTCCTCGGCCTGGTTCGCGGTGTCCTGCGCCTTGCGCAGCTCGCGCAGCTTCCCGGCGACCTGGCTCTGCGTGCGAGCGTGGAGCGCACGGGCCTCCCGCGCGGTATGCAGCCGTCCGCGAACGGTGTCGCCGACGTACGCCGCCCAGTCGTTCGCGAACTCAGCCAGGTGGCGCGCCGCTTCACGGTCCCGGTCGAAGGCCCGGCGGGTCTCCTCGGACTCCTCGAGCGCGTCGGCGGTGGCCTTCACGATCTCGTCGCCGACGCCGGGCAGCGACTGGCGCAGCGCGTCCGCGGCACCCTGCGGGGAGATCTCGCCGAGCAGGCTGGGGTTGCGCACCTGCCGGATCTGCTGGGCGAGATCGCGGACCGCGGCGCCCTCCACGCCCCACACGGCGCGGGCCAGGTCGTTGATGTAGGCATCGTCGGACGGGAACACCCGACCGCCGCCGTCCTCGACCAGCGAGGCGAACTCGTCCGGCGACAGCGTCGTGGTCGTGGGGATCGCGAAGGTGTCGAACGGGATGCCCGGGACGGTGAACGGGACGACCTTGACCTGCGGGGAGGTGTTGGGGGAGTACGCCAGCCGGACGCCGTAGGAGTGGACGGCCTGCTCGTCGGGTGCGGCGAAGCTCAGCCAGGCGAACCCGACCCGGCGCTTCCCGTCGGCGCCCTCCTTCATCAGCGACGACAGGTTCGTCCGGCGGGCGGTGCCTGCCGACAGCCGCTGGGCGTTGAGGTCCAGCAGGTACGGCCACAGCGCCTCGAGTGCGGTGGTCTTGCCGGTACCGTTCGGTCCGCGCAGCAGCAGCCTGCCGCTGGGCGCCGGGAGGGTCAGCAGCCCGTAGCGCCATACCTGGAACAGCCCTGCGCCGACCAGGCGCCAGCGGCCGCCGAACCGGTCGGCGTTCCCGGCCGGCGGGGCTGACGGCTGGTCGTACAGGTCGTCGAGGTCGCCGGGGTCCAGCGTGGTCGTCATGCGAGTCCTCCGTGCGGCTCGTCGGCCGTCTCGCGGGTGGTCGGGGTGCGCCGTCCGTGCGTCGCGGGCGGCTTCCATCGGGCGGCCGCTGGCGACAGCCACCAGGTCGCGTCATCGAGGCGGAGCAGCGCGAGCCCGGTCAGCAGTCGGGCGATCTCGTCGGCGAGGTGTGTCAGGTCGGTGGCGTACTCGGCGGCCCACCCGCCCTTGCCGGTCGAGAACCGCAGGGAGAGCTCGCCCAGGCGGGCCAGGACGTCCTCGTAGTCCAGGCCCCGCCAGCCGAGCCGTTCGGGGTGGGGGCGTCCGGCGGCGAGGATGTTGTCGATGGTGAGCAGAGTCGCCTGCCCGACGGTGCCGGGCACCGGGAACGGGAACGGCCCCAGCTCGTGGGGGTGGCGCCACACGCCGTCGGGGACGACGAACGCCGCCCCTTCGCTGCGCCGCTCGAGCCGCAGCCCGAACGCTGCCGCCAGCGGCTGCCCGTCGTCGCCGCGGACGCGGCGCCGCAGCCAGTCGGACTCGTCCTCGTCGAGGTCGTCGGCGTGGATCAGCGTGTCGTCGACGAGCCGGCGCCGCATGCGGCGGGCGGCGTCGCTCTCCCGCTCGGCCGCGTTCAGCCAGCCCGACGGGTTCTCGATCGGGTCGAGCGGCGGGAAGTTCGCGACCACCTCGAGCAGGCGCGTGTGGTGGATGGCGAGCAGGACGTGCGCCTCCTCGACGTGGAGGTAGGTGGAGACGTCGCCGTCGACCTCCTCGATCACGCCGCGTTGGTCGAGCATCTTGAGCGCCTCGATGATCGCGCGCCGCTCGTCGATGAGGCCCGTGGACGGCACCCCTGCCTCCGCGGCTGCCGCCCGCGCCGCGCTGACCAGCGAAGACATCGCCACGCGCGGTGGGAGCGTCTCCGCGCCGGCGACCAGGCAGTAGTACCAGGCGGCGGTCAGCGGCTTGGGTCCGTCAGCGGCGAACTCCGTACGCCGCGGCGGCGGGGACTTGCGCAGCCGGACGAAGTCGCGCTGGACGACCAGGGCCCAGCCGAGCCGGCCGAAGGTCTCACCGAGCTCGGCGCGGTGCCGGCGGACGGCGGCGATCGCGTCGTCGTCCCTGCCCGCAGACAGCCAGCAGCGCCGCGCCAGCAGCCGTGCGAGGTAGGCGCGCTCGTCGTCCGCCTCGGGCGCCCACGCCTTGCGCCGCCGGACCTCGGGCCCCGTGACGGTCATGCGACGTCCTCGGTGTCGGTCCGGACGAGCAGGACGGCACGCTCGTCGGCGTCCGCCGCTGTCGGCTCGGTCGGGAGCGCGGCGCGGGTCCCGGGTCGGTGGAACACCGCGGTCCGGCCGGGGGTGAGGACCCGCCAGGTGCCGGCGTCGATGACGCCGTCGCTGCCCGGGGTGCGGAATAGGGTGACGGCCAGGCCGTCCTTGGCGGCGTAGCGCGCCCCGTGCCGGCCCGATGCGTGCGTGCGTGCGGCCGCCATCAGCGACGCGAGCGCGACGGTGGCGGCACGCCGTGACAGCCGCGCCCCGGGTGTTGCGGCGAGCACCTCGGCGACAGCGGCACGGTGCCGCGCTTGCTCGCGGGACCGGCGTGCGGCGACCTGCTCGCGTGCGCCGCGGTCGGATTTCGGCGCGGGGTTGCGCCCCCGGGCTCCGTTGCGTCCTGTGGTGCGCAGCATCTGCGGCACGTCGGTCCTGGGCGCGTCGTGCCAGGACTGCAGCCGCAGCCCGTCGTCCTCGGTCTCGCCGTGCAGCTTGCGCCACGGGTGGTCGCCGTTCGCCGCGAGGAAGATCGCGGTCCCGTACGTCGGGTCCAGGCAGGCCTTCGCCAGTGCCAGTGCGCGGGCTCGCCCGGTCGCTGTGCCGGTCGAGGTGTGGAGGCGCCGCAGGTTGGAGTGCATCGCCGGCAGGGCGCGGATCAGGCGCAGGGAGAACGCGCGCGCCCGTCCCGACGTCGGGTGCAGCCACGCGGCGAGAGCGTCCCAGTCGCCGACCGCCCCGCCGCGGGCCGCGACCAGTGCGCCGCTGGTGATCAGCTCGGTCGCGGCGGAGTCGTGGACTGCGATGGTCGCCAGCTCGGCGAACCGGTGGCGCAGGGCGCTGAGGCTGGCGGTGGCGCGCGCCGCACCGGTCTCGAGCTCGTTCGCGACGTGGGTGGCGTAGTCGACCAGCAGTCGCTTGAGCTCGTGGGTGTCGTCCTGCTCGAGGTCGAACCGGTCGATGAGGTCGACGAGCCGGTCGGCCGCTCCGACGAGCGCCTGGTCGAGGTCGTCGTGCGCGGTGAACAGGGTGTTCACGAGCGTCGCGACCTGGGCCCACGTTCCGGTGCCGTCGAGGTCGAGCTCGGCGAGCGATTCGAGGCTGATGACGACCGCGTTCAGTGACCGCAGGGGGATCTCCCGTGCGGTCTGCGGGCCGGTGAGGTAGCGCGCCCAGAACCGGATGGTGTCGCGCCCGGTGCTCGTGCCGGTCCAGCGCCAGTTGCGTGCGAGCAGGTCGGAGTAGCGGGCGAGTTTCGCGGTCCCGTCGGCTCGTGCCGACACGGCTCCCCAGTTCTTTAGCTGGTCGAGCCGGGTCTGGGCGAGCGTCTCGTCGAGGACCGCGCCCCGCGCCCGGAGCTCGGTGACGATCTCGTCGAGCGTCATGTCGTTGGGGGAGTCCAGGACGCTCATGATCGCGATGTAGTCGTCGGACTCCTGGGCGACGAGGAACGACACGACGGCCCGTGCGTCCTGACCCGCAGCGGCGGGTGCGGCCGGGGCGGTGTCGGGCTGGTCCACGGCGTCCCCCTTCCCTGCGTGCCGCTGTTGGCTTCCAGACGTGATCTTGAGGATACGGCCGCCCCCCGACACGCCGCTGACCTGCAGGAACGCGCTCCGACCACGACCGGTCTGCCCCTGGACCTGACGCCGACGGCGGGCGCCCCGCAACCGCCCGGCGACCTTCCTTCGTTGCGGTGGGTCCCACTGCAGACAGGGGTGCACGTGGCCATGAGGCCCGGTGTACCCGGGCCAGGAGGCCTAGGGACACCCGACCCAGGGAGACACCTGGAGATGCCCAACAACCAGTACGAACAGATGCTCGCCGAACGGATCTCCGCGGGGGAGCGCCTGATGCAGGCGCTGGTCCACGCGGAGGCCACGGACGAGATGAGCGCGCTCTGGCGTGCGGTCGTGCGAACCGAGGAGCCGCTGCTGCGGTTCAGGCGGTACATGCGCGACTACGCCGGACGCGTGATGCCCGCGGAGGACAGCGTCTTCCACCTGCCCGATGAGGACGGTGACGAACGGGCCGATTGCCCGTGGTGCGCCAGGCGCCAGTTGCGGATCGCCGAACCGATCCCGCTTCCCGCACCCGTGCTTGTCGTGGGCGATCGGAGGTCGGCATGAGCGCAACCAGTCGCGAGCGCGGTGAGATCAGCCTGCGCGCTGACCGCCTGACGGTCGAGGCGTGGTCCACGGACGACGTGTCGATCATCCGCGCGGCGGCCCGCGCCAGAGACGCGAAGACATCGTTGAGCACCTGGATGGAGGCCTGCCTCCGCTCAGGGGCGGCCGCGACCGAGGTTGCCTCCACCAGCTCGGACCTCGTCAGGGCTGAGGCCGCGCTTGATCGGTTGACGGTCGGTGTCGGCCAGCGTCTCGATCAGGCGATGAGCCGGCTCACCACCAGCGTCGACGAGGCTATCGATCCAGCCTCGGGGGCTCTCGCCGTAGCGGTCCAGGAGCAGGTGACCCGACTCGCCAACGGTGTCGGCCAGCTGCTGCTGGGGCCGGAGGCACCAGTGCCGAGTCGGCTTCGGCACGAGATCGACTCCGCGTCGCAGGCGATGCTCGGCGAGATCCAGCGTGTGCTGGCGGCCCAGCGGGCCGCCGTGGAGCAGTCCGTCCGCGTGGAGCGCGCGCAGATGGCCGAGTCCGTCCGGGCCGTGGTCCAGGGCCAGCACGCCGAGATCATCGCCGGTCTCGCCGAGGTCAGCCAGGCCGTGGCTGTCGCAGCCGAGACCCGCCGAGGGCTCGCTCTGCGAACCGCGGCCGGGACGGAGTTCGAGGGCGAAGTGACCGAGCTGCTGGGTCTCATCGCCGCCGACGCAGGTGACGGTGGAGCAACTCCCACCGGCACCACCGCGGGAGTGGACGGAAGCAGGGCCGGCGACGCGGTCGTCGACCTCGCCACCGGCGGCCGCCTGGTCATGGAAGCCAAGCACCGGGCATCCGGCATGAGCGTGGATGCCTGGCGCAAGGAGCTCGCCCGAGCCAGGGCGGCCCGTTCCGCCGACGTGGCCCTCGGGGTCACGACGCCTGAGCTCATGCCGGTCACGGGACGCACCCTGCTGGTCATCGGAACCGATCTCGTCGTGGCCTACGACGAGACGGCCGCGGACCAGAGCTTGCTTGTCGCGGCGTACCAGGTCGCCCGGCTGCTCGCTCGCACCCAGGGCAAGGCGGACGCCAGCACCGACCTCGCTGTCGTGCGACGTCATGTGCAAGCCGTCGTCGACGACCTCGAGCAGCTGGCCGCCGCGCAACGGCAGGCGAGCAGCATGCGCAACGCCGCCGACAAGCTCGCGACTTCCCTAGCCGCCATCAGGGAGACCATCGCCGAGCGAGTCACCACGGTCAGTGCGCTCCTCGACGGACGCGACCGCGCCGCGTAGGAATACTGAGGGCCGCCACGCAACCGCGTGGCGGCCCTCAGTCGTGCTCCTCCCCACCCATGCCGCCGATTCGCCGGCCCTCTGCTCCGCCGCGTGAGCGCGGACAAGCCTGAGGGGCGTCAGTCCCTGCGAGCCAGCCAAGCCAGGAAGGTGAGTCCTCCGGCTACCAGCGCAGCGGTGATGATGTTGCCCGCGCGCATCTCCTGGTCGAACTGCTCCTGCCGTTCAATCGCCTGAGCCGACCCCGGCCTGCCGTCCCTCTCCCAGTAGGCATGGGTGATGTCGTGGTACGCCCGGCCGCAGCAGTCGTGGTCGGCACTCGCCCCGGGCCGCGCCTTCTTGGCGCACCCGCTGTGCTCGCATCCGACGTACCAGTCCTGCGGCGTGGGGCCGCCAAGGTTCGAGAACCGGCGTCCCGGCCGGTCCGCCGGGAATCCGGTGACGTCGGCCTTGCCGATGGTGCGCTCGTGGTCGTCCATGGTCTCGCCCTTGTTCTCGCTCGGGCCGCGGCTTGGGGGCTCGCCGGTCGGTGGGTGCGGCCCGGCGCGACGTGCGGATAGGCGGAGCGGGTGGTGTCGATGGTGACACAGCCCGCGCGGTCGATGCCTGCTGCCGCCCGCGAGTGGAGAACGGCGTGGTCATCTGGGCCTCGGCGAGTGACAGCGCCTCGAGGGCCAGCACGGTCGCAGGTATGGCAACGCGGATTGACGGTGAGCAACTGCCCTTGACGGTCCTGGCCCGGGCCGCCGAGGCCTCGGAGAGCCCGCTGGTCCGGCTCGGCGCGCTGAGCGCCCTGATCGACCGAGCCGAACGGGAGCGTCGGGATGCCGCGGCACAGGCGCGGCGAGCTGGCGCATCGTGGGCCCAGCTGGCCGATGAGCTCGGGACCACACGTCAGGCCGCACAGCAGCGATACGGGCCGAAGCGTGTCAAGGAAGACGCGCCGTCAGGCGCACCGGCCGCTACCGTGCACTCGCCGGGGGCCACGCCCGAGGCGCGTGGTGTCGGTGACTGGGAGATCGCGACCCGGGGTGGTCGCGTCCTGCTCGTGCTGCGCCGCGTCCGAACCCGCAGGCGGCAGCGGTAGACGCACTCCGGGCTAGTCGCCGACCCGTTCCGGGCCAGACCGATCTCCGATGTTCCGCCGGTGCATCCACACCGCGGAGTCGAGCAGCCGCAGCGTCGGTACGCCCTGAAGGTCGGCGCCGATTGCTCCTGCATCCGCGGCTAGGGCATCGAGCGCCGCAACGATCTCCTGGTCTCGCACGAGGGCGCGGAGGAGCGCCCAGTCGATGCGGAAGTCGGTGTTGGGGAGGCGTATCTCCTCGACGACGACGCTGTCACGCACCGGGATGAGAGCCGGGCGCTTGCGCGCGCAGATCTTGCTGGCCGTGACCCACTTGTTGCCGCCGAGGACCAGCTTCACTCGCTCGTAGAGCGACGCCGCGGCATCGAGGGTGTCAGCGTCGGCGTCCGCCAACGCCACGTCCGGGCGGACGCGCCGCAGAGACTCACGCAGTGCCTCCCGGGTCGGCTCGGGGTCAAGCATCGCGCGCACGGCTCGGGGCGAGACGGTGACGTCCATCAGCGTGATGGCGAGAAGGTCGCTGGCCCCGATGTCGTAGGGGTGGACCGGCTGCAGTGTGTGGAAGGTGGCGCCCGCGCGGTCGGCGGCCCGGTCGTAGAAGTGTCGCAGCTTCGCCGGAGCCTCGGGTGCCGTGAGGATCCCCAGGGTCCGCTGATGGAGCGTGGTGAAGGTGTCGCGGTCGACGTGGTCCCAGTCGGTCATGGGGTCACTCTGACGCAGCGGGGACGGGTCGGGTGGGGGGAACGGCTCTGCTCCGGCTGGTCGGGGTTTCGAAGCGGGCCCGTTCGAAGTGCGGGAGGAGGTCGATGGCCGCCGTCGGGCCCGCCCGGTGGGACAGCAGGCGCAGGGTCGTGTAGTCGTCGAGGCGTGGTTCAAGAGAAGCGATCACGTCGGCGCCGCGTACCCACCGCTGCCAGTCCGGGCCGCCGACGTCGATGACCCCCTCCGGGACACTGACGATGACGCAGCAGCCCTCACCGCGCGCGTGCGCACGGGCGAGCGGCAGGAAGTCGGCAGGGTCACCGCGCCACAAGTCGAGGTCGTCGACGACGAGGGCGCACGGCCCGGCCGAGGGCAGCACGCTCCAGTCGTCCGCCGTCTGCAGGTCGGGCTGGGGGACGAAGTCCATTGCCCAGGCAGACCAGGGTTCATCGAGGGTGGGGCTCATGGCACGGCGCTCGTACAGGCGTTCCGACCGCGTGAGGGCGCTCAGGCGGACGGCGACCTCCTGGATGGGGTCACGCCCGAGGAAGAAGCGCACCGGCATTCCAGCATGCGCGAGCCGCGAGGTGAGCTGCACGGCCAGAGTCGAGCGGCCGCTGCGCGCGGGTCCGGTGATCACCCATACGTCCCCGGAGTGGACACCGCCCGTGCAGTGATCGAGGTCGGCGATGCCGGTTGACGCCAGCACCGAGGGCCGGGGGAGTGGCGAGGCGAGGTAGTCGGCCGCGGTGAACGTGAAGAGCTGCACGGGGGTCACGGTGCCGGACACGTCCGACATCGTGACCCCCGTCGCTGTTGCTAGTCCGGGATCTTGGTGCAGGAGGACTCCCAGTTCTCGATCCCGCTGCGGTAGTAACGGTTGTAGACGGTCTCGACGTTCTCCCAGCCGCCCTGGGCCATGAGCTCGCCCGGCTGCATGTCCCAGACGTCGATCGCGGTCCGAGCGAAACGGTGCCGCAGCGAGTGCCAGGGGTGGATCATCTGCAGCCGGTCACGCACCGTCCCGTCGGCGTGGATCTCGACCCATCGCGAGGCTTCCCACCCAGCCGCCAGCGCGGCGGGGATGAACAGATCACGCGACCAGGCGGTGTGGTGCCACAGCCCTCCGACGTGCGTCGCACGCCTGGATGCCACCTTGGACGCGGTGGGGAACAGCAGCGCGTCAGGGTTCGTGCCGCCGTGCTGCTCCGTCCGTGCCTGCTCCGCGCGGGCGACCAGCTCGTCGGCCAGCGGATAGCCGGTGATGGAGGTACCGGTCACCTTCACCAGGCGGCGTTTGCGGCCCTTGGGCAGGACCCGCAACGGGTCGCCCTTGGTCCGGCGAGCGGCAGAGTTGACCTGCCAGTCGATGCGCACGAAGACCAGGCGACGCCCGTCAACGAGACGGATCTCGACGTCGTAGGCGCGCAGCTGGTGCTGCTCGCCCCACCGCAGGCCGGCTCCGGCGGCAAGCTCGACAGCGAGACGCCCCCAGTCGGCCCGCTCCTGGAACTGTGTCGCGAGCGCCACGATCTGGTCCGCGAAAGGGGCGTCCTCGTCGGGCACGTAGTCGTGGTGCTGCCCGACCATGCGCGCGGTGCGGTACCGCTCGGGCCGCTCGCTGACCACCGAGAGCGCCGGGTCGACCGGCGCGCAACGATAGGGCAGGAGCTCGGACTGCTCGACGGTGAGGTAGCCGTTGGGCTGGGCCCAGCGCAGGAGACCGCGCAGGGCGCTGGTGTTCTCGCGAACCATCCGCGGCGTGCCGCCCTGCGCCCGCAGGCGGTCCAGAAGCGGTCGGTCGACCAGGTAGGCGGGGATGTCCTCGTTCCCGACTATGGCGCGCCTGAGGTGGGCGCTGACCTGCCGTCGCTGGGCCTCGGTCCAGTCGCCCGGCTTCCCGTTCTCGGTCTGGCGCTGGTTGCGGCCCTTCCGGGTGGCCGTGTACTTGTCGACGAGGTCGGCCAGGCGGGCGTCGGACAGGCCCAGGGCCGCCTTGCGGAGGTCGTCGGCGACCTCCTCGGCCCGCGCGATGGCCGCGCCGCGCTCGCGGCCGGCGGTCGTACGCCCGGCGCTGCCGTCGGGGTTGGTCCAGGTCAGGCGGTAGTACTTCGAGGTGCCGGAGGGGCCCAGCACGTTCACGCCGTCGATGGTCGCGATCGGGACGTTGCGGGTGCGCTTGCTCATCAGGCACCCCCGCGGGAGGCGCGGCGCGCGGCGGTGCCGACCTTGCCGTGGGCCGCGGCGGTGGGGGAGTTCGCGCGGCCGGCGGCGGCACGGCGGACGCGGGCGCTGCGGGCGGGCAGCCCGGCGAACCAGGTGAGGACGTCGTCGCGGCGCCACAGCAGCCGCCCGCCGGTACCGGCGACCTGCCGGGCCGGGGGGAAGTCGCTGCGGGCCGCGTACTGCTGCGCGGTCTCGGTGTTCACGCCGAGGGCGAGAGCGACGTGGTCGGTGGACCAGATCGGGTCGGACTGGCTGATGGTGGCGCCCAGGGCGCGGTTCTCGGTCATGGCTGGACCCGTCCGCGACCGGCGCGGGCTGTCAGTCGCCGGGTGGTCGGCGGGGGCCGAGTTGTGCGAAACGTGTGCGAAGCCAGGCCCCCGGAGGGAGCCTGGCTTCGCGGATGCCTTGCGGCAGTTGGGGTTACGGCCGGGACCGGCCGCAGCTCCTAGATGTCGTAGTAGAGCTCGAACTCGTGGGGGTGGGGGCGCAGACGGATCGGGTCGATCTCGGCGCTGCGCTTGTAGGCGATCCACGTCTCGATGAGGTCGGGCGTGAAGACGCCGCCCTCGAGCAGGTAGTCGTGGTCGGCCTCGAGCGCGTCGAGGACCTCACCCAGGGACGCGGGCACCTGCGGGATCGAGGCGGCCTCGTCCGGCGGGAGCTCGTAGAGGTCCTTGTCGACCGGCTGCGGCGGCTCGATCTTGTTCTTGATGCCGTCGAGGCCGGCCATGAGCATCGCCGAGAACGCGAGGTAGGGGTTGCTCGACGGGTCGGGGCAGCGGAACTCGATGCGCTTGGCCTTCGGGTTCGCACCGGTGATCGGGATGCGGATGCAGGCCGAGCGGTTGCGCTGGCTGTAGACCAGGTTGACCGGGGCCTCGTAGCCCGGCACCAGACGGTGGTAGCTGTTCACCGTCGGGTTGGTGAAGGCCAGCAGCGACGGCGCGTGCTTGAGCAGACCGCCGATGTACCAGCGGGCCATGTCGGACAGGCCGCCGTAGCCGAGCTCGTCGTAGAACAGCGGCGAGCCGTCCTTCCACAGCGACTGGTGCACGTGCATGCCCGAGCCGTTGTCGCCGAAGAGGGGCTTCGGCATGAAGGTGACGGTCTTGCCCGCGGCCCACGCGGTGTTCTTGATGACGTACTTGAACTTCATGACGTCGTCGGCGGCCTTGAGCAGGGTGTCGAAGCGGTAGTTGATCTCCTGCTGACCGGCGGTGCCGACCTCGTGGTGCGCGCGCTCGACCTCGAGGCCGACCTGCTCGAGGTCGAGGACCATACGGTCGCGGAGGTCGCCGAGGTGGTCGACCGGCGCGACGGGGAAGTAGCCGCCCTTGTAGCGGGGCTTGTAGCCGCGGTTGCCACCGTCCTCGGAGCGGCCGGTGTTCCAGGCGCCCTCGATGGAGTCGATGTGGTAGTAGCCCTCGTTCTGCGACGTCTTGAAGCGCACGTCGTCGAAGATGTAGAACTCCGCCTCCGGCGCGAAGAACGCGGTGTCGGCGATGCCGGTGGTCGCGAGGTAGGCCTCGGCCTTGGCCGCGATCTGGCGCGGGTCGCGGGAGTAGGGCTCGTTGGTGAACGGGTCGCGGATCGAGAAGTTGATGACGAGCGTCTTCTCGGCGCGGTACGGGTCGATGAAGGCGGTCGTGACGTCGGGGATGATCTTCATGTCCGACTCGTGGATCGCCTGGAAGCCACGGATGGACGACCCGTCGAACATCTGACCGTCGGTGAACAGCGCCTCGTCGACGTGCGCGGCGGGCACGTTGAAGTGCTGCATGACGCCGGGCAGGTCGCAGAACCGGACGTCGATGAACTTGACGTCCTCCTCCTGGATGAACCGGAGAACTTCCTCCGCGCTCGTGAACATCCATCCTCCTCGCGCTGCTCCCGGCCGCGGCCGTCGCATCGCCTCGCGTGACCCGCGACGGGCTCGCCGCGGTGCTGATGGGAACCTAGGCGTCGGGGATTTCCCGGCGGTGTCCCGATTGTTTCGCGTGTGTTTCCGTCTGTGACGGCGGGGTGCCCGTTGTGACGCGTGTGACGGATGGGGTCCGCGGCATGCGGCGTACCGCACCTCGCCTAGCCTGGTGCCGTGACCGAGCAGACCGAACCGCCGGAGGCCCAGCGCCCGCGCATCACGCGCGAGGACCTCGGCTCGTGGCTGTCGGGCCCGGGCTCGAACCTGCCGCCCACCCAGGACGGGCCGGGCCAGCGCCTCGGTCTGCCCGCCGACGGACCCGGCTCGATCGCGGGGTGGGGCCGACGTGTGCTCGCGCTGGCGGTCGACTGGCTGGCCTGCCTGCTGCTGGTGCGGTTGTTCCTGCCGCACCTGGACTACGGAACGCCCGAGTCGAGCCTCGCGACCATGGGCTTCTTCCTCGCCGAGCTCACGCTCTTCACCTGGATCGCCGGGTCGTCGTTCGGCCACCGCGTGCTCGGGCTGGCCGTCGTGCGCCTCGACGGCGGTCGCGTCGGCCTGTTGCGCGCGCTGGTCCGCAGCGCGCAGATCTGCCTGCTGGTGCCGCCGCTCGTCTGGGACAAGGACTCCCGCGGCCTGCACGACCGCTCGGTCGGCACCGTCCTCGTCCGCCGCTGACCGGACGTCGCGTCCGGGGTGCGGATGTCGTCGCGACTCGATCGTGCGCGCGCTCCTAGCCTCGAACCGCCGCCCGACGGCGCCACCCGGTGACGGGGCGGCGGGGGAGGTGGCCGTCATGGCCGATGTGCAGGACCGGACCGGGATCCCCACCACGATCGACCTGGCGTCGTCGGACGTCGTCGACCTCGATGCTCCCGAGGTCGTGGACGCCGGTCCTCGGCCGTGGCGCTCGTGGCGGACCTGGGCCGTCGCGGGCCTCGTGGTGGTGCTCGTCGCGGTGTCCGCCGGAGCGGTGTGGCTCTACCGCGAGCGCACGGCGTACCAGTCGGAGCCGGCGTGGGTCGCGGCGACCGCGTACGTCGACGCCGTCAACGCCGGAGACATGGACCGGTTGCGGATGGCGACGACCTCCGACGTCGTCTGGACGGGCTACGAGCCGAAGGGCGCCGTGTCGGCCACCTACACCGGCGAGGACTACCTGGTGTTCCAGCAGCAGTTCTTCCCGGGCTTCCGCCTCGAGGTGCTGGGCCCGCCGACCGTGTACGGCGACTCGGTGACCGTGCCGCTGCACGTGTCCGGGCGGCTGGGCGTGAACTACGACGCCATGACGACCTTCGCCACGCGCACCGACGCCGGCACCGTCCGGGTCGAGGCCATCATGGCCATCCCGGTGCAGTGAGCGCACCCGCACGCTCCAGCGACCCGAGGGTCGAGCACGTCGTGGTACGGCGCGCCGCGGGTTCACGACAACGGGTCGAGACCCGCCTCGGCCAGCGCCTCGTCGAGGATCCGCACGGCGCGCGGGCCGAACCCGTGCAGCGCCAGCAGCTCGTCCTGGCGACGGCCGGCCACGTCCTCGAGCGAGGCCACGCCGATCGACGCGAGAGCCCGCGTCGCCGGAGCGCCGATGCGAGGCAGTGCAGTCATCCGGACCTGGTCAGACGCGGGGGATCTTGGTGCCCTTGGGCAGCGGGCCCTTCGGGATCGGCAGCGGCGTCGAGGTGAGCGCGTCGAGGCGCTTGCGCAGCGCGTTGACCTCGGCCGGCTTGAGGTTGCGCGGCAGCTTCATCACGGTCGCCTGCAGCTTGCGCAGCGGGACCTGGCCCTCGCCGTCACCGGCCTGGATCTCGTAGATCGGCGTCTCGCCGACGAAGCGCGCGGTGCGCTTCTTCTCGTTCGCGAGCAGCTGCGCGGCGCGCGAGGGCGGAGCCTCGGACACGAGCACGACGCCGGGGCGGCCGAGCACGCGGTGCACGAAGTCCTGGTTCTTGGTCACCGCGACGGCGGGCGTGGTGAACCAGCCGCTGCGCAGCGCG
>JAKOVT010000505.1 GCA_029781935.1 Actinomycetes bacterium
TCGTGGTCATGATCGGGTAGGCCTCGAACGACCGCCAGGCGTAGAGCACCTCGTCGCCGGCGTCGGCGGAGATCTGGACGATCTGCTGCAGGATCCCGACCGAACCGGTGCCCAGGGCGAGGTGGTCGGCCGGGACGTCGTGCCGCTCGGCGAGCTCGGCCACGAGCGCGCTCGACGCGGGGTCGGGGTAGCGGTTCATCGCGAGCGCGGCCTCGGTGATCGCCCCGAGCACGCCCGGCAGCGGGTCGTGGGGGTTCTCGTTGCTCGACAGCTTGTAGGGCCGCAGCTCCGGGTGGCCGACCGGCGGCCGCCCCGCGGCGTACGCCGGCAGCCGGCCCAGCATGCTGCGCAGTCGCGGCGTCTCCTCACCCACGTCCCCGACCCTACGGCCCCACCCCAGACCCCGGTGACTCCGCATGAGGGTGCCCCAGGACGCCGTAGAGGCACTCCAGGCCCCCCACTGCGTGCACAGGCCCGGGAGCGTTCCGGGTCGTGGGGAGGATCGGGTGCGCCTATCGCGTCCTGGGGCACCTTCAACCAGGAAGCAGGAGCGATGGTGGGGGGAGGGCCGGGGCGGCGCGGGGCTAGCGTGGCGGCGTGGTGGTGCGGGGATGAGCGGGACGAGCCTGCGCACGCGCGTGGCGCTGCTCGTCGGGGCCGGCGCGGTCGCGCTCGCGCTCGTGGCCGCGCTGGTGTGGGCCACGTTCTCCAGCGCCCGCGACGTGGGCACCGTGGTGACCACCTCGCTCTCGCCGGCCGCGAGCGCGGCGAGCGACCTCGTGGTCGCCTACGACCAGCTCGACCGCGAGTCCCGCACGTACGTCCTCACGGGGTCGCCGTCGGCGAGGGCGCGCACGGAGGCGGCACGTGCCCGGGCCGGCGCCGACCAGGCCGCGGTCGAGAAGGACCTCGCCGGCGATCCGGCGCTGCTCGCGAGCGCGGCGCGCGTCACCGCCGCGGCCACGCCGTGGCTCGCCGACGTCGTCGATCCGGCGATGGCCCTGCGCGACCAGCGGCCCCTCACGGCGATCGAGATCGTCGCCTTCCTCGACCGCACGTCGACGGCCTACACCGACGTCGCGGCCGCCACCGACAGGCTCGACGCCGAGGTGAGCGCCGCGCGCGACGCCGCCACCGACGATCTCGGCGTCCTGGTCCGCCGCCTCGCGACCGCGCTGCTCGTCTCGGGTGTGCTGCTGGCCGCCCTGCTGCTCGGCGCCTACCTGCTGCTGCGCCGCTGGGTCCTGCACCCGCTCGACGACCTGCGGCTGCAGCTGCGCGACGTCGCGCAGGACGGCCACCGCGAGCGGGTGATCGAACCGGGCGGCCCGCCGGAGCTCTACGCCGTCGGCGTCGACGCGGAGGCGATGCGCCGCGCGCTGGTGCACGAGCAGGACGCCGCGCGCGCCGCCGACCAGGGCCTCGCGCAGGAGAGCCCGGTCGTCACCGCGCTGCGCGCCGACCTGGCCACCGAGCCCGCACCGTACGCCGACCGGCTCGAGGTGTTCGGCCGGATCCGCCCCGCGCACGGCGTGCTGGCCGGCGACTGGTGGGGCGTGGTCGGCCTCGAGGGCGGCCGCACCGCTCTCGTGCTCGTCGACGTCTCCGGCCACGGCGAGCTCGCCGGCCTGGTGGCGCAGCGGCTGCGCTCGGTGCTCGTCGTCGCGCTGCGGTCGGGGTTCGAGCCGGGCGTGGTCCTCGAGCGCGGGGCGACCTCCTTCCTCGACGCCGCCGACGGACGGTTCGCCACCGCGCTCGTGGCGGTGCTCGACCCCGAGGCCGGCACGCTCGACTGGGCGAACGCCGGCCACGCCGGTGGCTGGGTGCTCCGCGCCGAGGGCGGGCGGACCACGCTGGAGCCCACCGGGCCGCTGCTCTCGACGCTCGGCGGGCGCTGGGCCACGCGGGCCACCACGCTCGACCGCGACGACCTCCTGCTCACCTGGTCGGACGGCCTCGTGGAGGGCACCGAGTCCGACGTCAGCGACGAGGGCCTCGGCGTCGTGCTCGACCGGCTGGTGCGGACCCGGCTGCCCGATGTCGACGGCCCGGCCGCACCGCCGGCGCGCGAGGTCGTCGAGGGCCTGCTGGCCGCGCTGCGCGAGGACGCCCCCGAGTGGGGGCGCGACGACATCACGCTCGTCGCCGTGCGCCGCACCTCCTGAACCGGCGCCGCGGCCGCGGACGGCCGGTGGACCGCGCGTCGTCCTTTCGGGGACGAGGGCTTCAGTTGCGGCGTCTTGAGGCCGACGAGAGGAAAGGACGTCGGTGCGCCTCCGCTGTCGTCTCATCATTCGTCATTCGAGGTGGGGACAGGTCTATGAGTGCTGCGCCCGGGTGGTACACCGACCCGACCGACGCCGCCTCCGTCCGCTACTGGGACGGTGCGGCGTGGACCACGCACACCCGTCCGGCCCCGCGCGAGCTGGTCGGTGCGGGCGTCGGCTCCTCCGGCGTGGCCGGAGCGCACGCGACCCTGGCCGGCGCCGGCAGCCACGCCGCACCCGCGGCGGCGACCGCCAGCCTCACCGAGACCCCCGCCCGCCCCGCAGCGCCTTCCCCCGCGCCCACCCCTGCGCCGACCCCCGCCGCCGCCCCCGCTCCGGCCCCCGCGCCCGCCGCGCCCGCGATGCCCGCCGCAGCGCCCGCCCCTGCTCCTGCTGCTGCTCCTGCAGCGGCGCCGACCGCCGTTCCGGCACCGGCGGCAACCCCGCCCGCTCCCGCGACCCCGGCACCCGTGGCCATGCCGACACCGCCGGTCGCGGCACCGACCCCGACGGCGGCCGTCCCGCCGCCGGCTCCGGCGGCAGCGCCCGCCGTGCCCGCCGTGCCGACGATCGCGCCCGCACCCGTGGCCGCGGCCTCGGTCGTGACGCCGATGGCCGCCGCCGTGGCGGCCGACGCCGCACTGCCCACGCTGGCCCCGGCCCCGACGTTGGCGCCGGCCCCGGCGCCCGTGCGCACCGCCGCGCCGGCACCTGCCCCCGCGCCCGCCCCGACCCCGGTGGAGCCGGTGCGACCCGTCGCACCGGCCCAGGTGGCCGCACCGGTCGCTGCTCCGGCGCCCGCCCCGTTCGTCCCGTCGTACGCCGAGACGCCGGCGCGTCCCACCGGGCAGTTCGGTACGGGCGGAGGCCAGTTCGGCACGGGCGGCGGCGCGAGCTTCGGCACCTTCGGCGGCGACACCGGTGTCAGCCACCCCACCGAGTTCCACCCGGATCGGCACTGGGGACGGCGCATCGCGATCCTCGTCGTGCTGCTCGTGCTGCTCGCGGTCGGCGGCTTCTTCGGCGTCCCGCGCTACCTCGACAGCAAGGCGGCGGCTGCCGCCGCGCAGGCGCCCGACATCGTCACGCACACGGCCCCGGCGACGCTGAGCGGTCAGAAGCGGTCGGCCGCGGCCAACGCCTCGGCCGCCTCCACCGCCGAGTTCACCCAGAGCGGGGCCGCGTGGGCGTGGGTGGGTGCCTACGGCCCGCGCACGGCTCCCACGGTCTACCTCGGCGTCGACATCCCGGAGAGCCAGCGCCCCGAGGCCTACCGCGCGCTCACCGACCACGGTGCCGCGACGGAGTTCGTCAGCAGGTTCACGACCGCAGCCACCGCGGGCGGCCAGATCGTGATCGGAGCGGCGACGGAGTACGCCAGCCCGGTGGGCGGCAAGACCTGGTGCATGCCGATCACGGCGGCGGGCAACGGCGGCGGTCTGTGCCTGTGGACCAACGGCAAGGAGGGCCTGGTCACGATGGTGCTCCCCGGCGTGGCCGAGTCGGCCGCGAAGAGCACGCTGACCGCCCTCGGCCAGATGGCCAAGCTCACGACGCGTGCCGCAGCCTCGAGCTGATCCAGACCCGAACGACAGGACGGCCGGTGCCCGAGGGCACCGGCCGTCCTGTCGTTCTGCGGGCGATCAGCCGGCGAGCGCCTTCGCCTTGAGCGCGTCGAACTCCTCCTGGGAGATGGCTCCCTTGGTGAGCAGGTCGTGCGCCTTCTCGATCTGCGCCGCCGAGTCGGTGCCGCCCTGCGCGGCGACGCTGCGGATGTAGTCCTGCTGGGCGGCCGCGACCGCCTGGTACTGCTGGACGTCGCGCTCCGCCATCGCCTTCCCGTTGACGATCACGTAGATCAGCATGCCGAGGAGCGGCAGGAAGAAGATGAAGATCAGCCAGCCGGCCTTCACCCATCCGCTGCTCTCGTGGTTGCGGAAGATGTCGATGATGATGCGGAACAGCATCATGAAGAAGACCACCATGAAGAACACGATGATCAGCCACCAGATCCACTCGCCGAAGCTCATGGTCACGCCCCTTCGTTCCCTGGACGACCGCGCTGCGTGCGAGGTCCCTCGTCGCACACCGTAGCCGGTTCGCCCTGGGCCGCATGTCGAAGCGGCGGGCGTCGGCTGCTTCCCGCCAGGTCAGCGACGATCGCGCGGCGGGAGCACCCGGTCCAGCGCGAGCAGCACGAACGCCAGCACGACCGCCACGACGAGGATGACGCCGACGAAGGCGAGCACCGAGGCCAGGCCGTTCTTCGCCACGTCGAGGAAGGGGTAGGGGTAGGCGCCGACGACCGCGCCGCGGACGAGCGCCACCACCGCCCACACGATCGGGAGCACCAGCGACGCAGCGATCACCCCTGGCGACAGCAGCCCTCGCGGCCCCGCGAGCAGCCAGACGACGAGCGTGAGGATCGGTACGACGACGTGCAGCGCGGTGTCGCTCACGAGATCGGCCCCGCTCTTGCCGCCGGTGGCGAGGATGAGGTTGTAGACGATCCCGGTGATCACGATCATCAGCACGCTGTCGAGGCGCAGCGCCCGCCACACGAGGCCGATGCCGTCCGCACGCACGAACAGGTGCGGGCGCAGCCACAGGACGGTGAGCACCACCGCGACGGTGATGTTGGACCAGATCGTGAAGTAGGTCAGGTAGTCGAAGAGCCGCTCGTACCACTGGTCGTGTCCCGAGGCGAGATTGCCGAGCAGCGACAGCTTCGACGGGTCCTCCTTGCCGAGGTAGTAGCCGCTGACGGAGAGGTAGGCGGAGAAGACCACCGCGCACCACGCCACGACGGCGTTGGCGGCGAGGAGGGGACGGCCCCAGGACGGCGCACGCAGCTCGTTGCTGACCATGGACGCGGACCCTACGCGCGCTGCGCGGGACCGCAACCGGTCCTCGCGCCGCGACACCCGCGATCGGCGCCCGTTAGCGTTCTCCCAGCACCAGCACGAGAGCGTCCGGGGCGGCGACGGGCTCGCGCACCGACAGGGAGTCGTTGTGTCCGACGCCGATCGCTCCGCCTGGCAGCGTCACGCGGCCGTCGCGCTCGACGCGTTCCCCGACTCCGCGATCCTGCTCCGGGCGGTGCGCGACGAGGCGGGCCGCGTCGTCGACGGGGTGGTCCTCGATCTGAACACGGCATGCGCGCACGAGCTCCGCACGACCCGGGACGCCGCCGTCGGGGGATCTGTCGGCGACGTGATCCCCTTCGCGCCCAGGGTGATCGAGCACCTGGACCTCGCCCTGTCGAGCGACGGGCCCTTCGTGGTCGACAACGTCCTGGTCGAGAACGTCTACGACCGCTTCCGCATGATGATCGACGTACGGGGCGTGCGCACCGACGACGACACCGTGCTGCTCACGTGGCGCGACGTCACGGCGTACGCAGACCTCCTCGACGCGGCGGTGCTGGCCGAGCACCGGCAGCGACTGCTCGCCGAGAACGCCTCCGATGTCGTGCTGCTGCACGGCAACAGCGGCATCACGACGTGGGTCTCGCCCTCGGTCACGCAGATGCTCGGCTGGTCGGTCGACGCGGTGGAGGGCACGGACCTGCTCGACCTCGTGCACCCCGACGACAGAGCCGGCGTGAGGACGATCCGCGCCGCGGTGCTGCGCGGCGAGCGGCCGCAGGGGCTGCTCGCCCGGTTCCTCCGCCGCGACGGCACCGACCGGTGGATGACCTGCGTCTCGGTTCCGTTCCTGGAGGACGGCGTCGTCGTCGGCGCCACCGTCGGGCTCCGAGACGTGGACGAGCAGGTGCGGGCGCAGCAGGCGGCCGAGTTCTCGGAGCGGCGCTACCGGCTGCTCGCGGAGAACGCCTCGGACGTCGTGGCGCTGCGCGACCGCGTGGGGCGCGTCCTGTGGATCTCGCCCTCGGTCTCGACGCTTCTCGGCTGGGAGGTCGACGACCTCGTGGGCAGCGACCTGCTGGACCTCGTGCACCCCGAGGACCGCCCGAACGCCTCCGAGGCCCGCGCTCTCGTGAACGCACGCGGCGAGGAGCAGCGGTACGTCGGTCGGTTCCGTCGCGACGACGGCAGCTATCGCTGGATGTCGGTGTCGAACCGTGCGGTGGAGACGGAGGACGGCACCATCTCCGGGGCTGTCATCGGCCTGCGCGACATCCACGAGCAGGTGCTGGCGCAACGCGCGGCGGAGGAGTCCGAACAGCGCTACCGGCTGCTCGCCACGCACTCCAGCGACGTGATCCTGCTGTCCAACGAGCACACCGACCTGGACTGGGTGTCGCCATCCTCGAAGGAGACGCTCGGGTGGGACGCCGAGGCGCTCATCGGGCGCCGCGCCGTGGAGTTCATCCATCCCGACGAGCTCGCGATGCTGCGCCGCAACGTCGCCGAGAGCACGCGCAACGGCGCCACGATCCGGGTGCGCTACCGCTGGGCACGGCCGGACGGCACGTACCGCTGGGTGGAGGCGCTCGGCCGATCCTTCGTCGACGAGCAGACCGGGGAGGACCGCCGCGTGGTGCAGCTGCGCGACGTGCACGACCAGGTCCTCGCGGAGATCGAGCTGAGCCGACGTGCGCGGTACGACGAGCTCACCCGGCTGCTCAACCGCGGGGAGATCCTGCGCCGGCTGGGGAAGCGGCTCGGAGACCGCCGGCGCCGGTCCGGCATCGCGATCCTCTACTGCGACCTCGACGGGCTCAAGGAGGTCAACGACACCCTCGGGCACGCCGCGGGCGACCGGCTCATCGCGGAGTCGGCCGACCGGATCCGCGGGTGCGTCCGCGAGGCCGACCTCGTGGCGCTCAACGAGGACCGGGAGCGGCCGACGGCGTACGACGAGGTCGGCGACACCGAGGTCGTGGGACGGCTCGGTGGTGACGAGATCCTCGTGATGCTCGACGGCGTCGACGACGTCGCGCACGTCGTCGCGATCGCCGAGAAGCTGGTCGCGGCGGTGTCGCAGCCCATCGCGGTGCTCGACGAGGACGGCGCGGTCGCCTCGACCATCACCACGACCGTCAGCGTCGGCGTCGCGGTCGCCGTGGAGGGCGACGGCACCGACTCCCTGGTCGCCCGCGCCGACCGGGCCATGTTCCTCGCGAAGGAGTCCGGCGGGGGCCGCATCGTGGTGGCCTGATCCTCCGGATCGACCCGTGCACCGGAACGGGCCGCGGTCGAGGTCGTCGTGCGACGGGTAGCGTCGATCGCATGAGCAGCATCGCGTTGTCGACGTCCGGATCCATCCCCGCGATCGGCCTCGGCACCTGGCCGATGGACGATGCCGAGGCGGCGCGCGTCGTGCCGCAGGCGATCGAGATCGGCTACCGGCTCGTCGACACGGCGTACGCGTACGGCAACGAGACGGGCGTCGGCCGAGGCATCGCCGCGAGCGGGATCCCGCGCGACGAGCTGTTCGTCACGACGAAGTTCAACAAGGAGTGGCACTCCGTCGACGGCGTGCGCGAGACGACGGAGGCGTCGCTCGAGCGGCTCGGGCTCGAGCAGCTCGACCTGCTGCTCGTGCACTGGCCCAACCCGTCGCTGGACCGCTACGTCGCGGCGTGGGAGGGCTGCATCGCCGTCCGCGATGCCGGCCTGGTGCGGCATATCGGCGTCTCGAACTTCCTGCCCGAGCACATCGAGCGCATCGTCGCCGCGACCGGCGTGCTGCCCGAGCTCGACCAGCTGCAGATCAACCCGCGCTGGACCCAGCCGGCCGCGCGCGCGTTCAACACCGAGCACGGGGTGGTCACGCAGGCCTGGCGCCCGCTCGGCATGGCCGGCGACCTGCTCGAGCTCCCGCTCGTCACCGGTCTCGCGCAGAAGTACGACGCGACGCCGGCGCAGCTGCTCATCGCCTGGTGCCTCGCGCTCGGTCTCTCGACCACACCGAAGTCGAGCGACCCGGCGCGTCAGGCGCAGAACCTCGCGGCCGGCGCGATCGTCCTCGACCCCGCGGACGTCGACGCGCTCTGCGCCCTCGACGGCACCGAGCCCGACGTCACCTCACCCCTGACCTTCGGCCACTGACCAGGCCTGCCCTTGCCCTGCGGAGGAGCGGGTCAGGGGCGGCGGGCGAGGACGACGGCGTCCCAGGCGGTGCGGGGGCCGTCGTCGGTCTGCACGGTACGGGCGGCGCGCTCGGCGACCACGGTCTCGAGACCCGCCTCGGCGACGTCGGAGACCACGTCGGACTCGGTGTAGAGCCACATGGCGTTCTGCGGACCGCCGTAGCCCTCCGCGAGGTTGTCGGTGTGGTGCGCGATCACGAGCAGGTGCCCGCCCGGCGCGACCGCCTCGGCTGCCGACCGCAGCGCGACACGGCGCTGGAGCTCGGCGAGCTGCAGGTAGGCGACGACGACGAGGTCGTAGTCCTGCTGCCCGAGCGGCTCGGACAGCACGTCGACCCGGCGTACGGCGAAGGTCCCGCGCTTGTCGGGCCGCTCCTCGCGGATCCGCAGCGCGCG
>JAKOVT010000468.1 GCA_029781935.1 Actinomycetes bacterium
TCGGATCAATGCGCGACTGTTTATCGCTGCCGCGGCGGCTCCATCCGGGCTGCGCTCCAGGTCGCGCCGTGGTCGATCGAGCGGGTCATCGCGCCCGCCGACCCGCCGACGACGATCAGCCCGCGTCCGTCGGTGCAACTCTCCGACAGCGCGTACTGGCCGTCGGGCAGGCCGGAGTCGACGGGGCGCCAGGTTTCGCCCCAGTCGGTCGAGCGGATGAACGTTGCGCGGTCGAGCGTCGCGACGATCACTCCGTCGCCCGCGGCGACCATCGAGGCGGCCTCGAGCGAGGTGCGCGGAATCGTCCGGTTCGCGGCGCCCCGCCACCGGCGGCCGGCATCGTCCGAAACCAGCACGGCGCCCGACGACGTCAGCGCCACGAGGCGGCCGCGCGCGTTGCCGGTCAGCGCCACGACGCGACCGGCCCGGAAGGCTGCGGGGACGCTCCAGGTCCTGCCGCCGTCGTCCGAGCGGTAGAGGTGCGTGCTCATCCCGTGCCATTCGAGTTCGGCGGCGTCGTAGGCGATCAGCGTTGCGTCGGCGTTGCGGTACACGCGCAGGTTGCGGCTCGCCGGTGCCGGCAGGAAGGCCTCGGTCCAGGTCGCGCCCGCGTCGCCGGACCACAGCACGGCTCCGCGGTCGCGCGCGAGGCCGGCCATCGCCAGCCGGCCTTGCGCGTCGGCGACGATGCCGGCGTAGTAGGTCAGCTGCGGCAGGACCTGCTCGGCCCAACTCCGGCCGCCGTCGACCGAGCGCAACACGACGACCCGATCGCCATCGAAGAACCCCGACTCGGGGTGGTCGTGGACCGAGACGAGGGGGCCCGAGGGTCCGGCGACGACGATCGGCGGGATGCGCCGCGAGGGGTCACGGGTCGGGAAGAGCGGCATCGGCGCCTCGGCACGCTGCCAGGTCGCGCCGCTTGCCTGGGCCGTCCACCAGCGCGCGGGAGGGAAGGACGAAGCCAGCTGGCCGTCGAACAGGCTCTTGCCGACGCGATAGCCGGAGGCATAGAGGGTGCCCGGCCCGTCGCGGGCGGGCACTCGCAGCAGCGACAGGGCGACGCCAGGGGCATCGGG
>JAKOVT010000486.1 GCA_029781935.1 Actinomycetes bacterium
GATCCACTACGCCGTCCTGCCGCAGCTGGCCCGCGGTGCCGACGAGCTGGTGTCGGGGAACGCGCTGTCGGCGGCGGGGGAGCAGCTGGCGCTGTTCCTCGGCCCGTTGGTCGCGGGCATCGTCGTGCAGGTGTCCGGTCCGCAGCTGGTGCTGGCGATCTCGTTCGTGGCATCGGTGATCGGCACGGTGCTGTGCCTGCGCCTGCGCACCGGCCCGCCCGACCTCGAGGCCGAGCCCGACGGCGGCAGCCTGCGCGTGGCGCTCGAGGGGCTGGTCGCGCTCAAGGGGGACCGGGCGTCGGTCGCGCTGCTCGTCGCGATGGCGCTGACCTTCGTCGTCGGAGGCTCGGTCGACATCCTCGGCGTCGCGTTCTCCGACGTCGTCCTCGAGCAGGGCGAGTCCGGCGCCGGCCTCGTCGTGGGAGCTGTCGGCGTCGGTGGCCTGGTCGGTGCGGCCGCGGCCACCGTCTTCGCGGGCGGCCGTCGGCTCGTGCCCGTGATCGCCGTGGCCGGAGCGCTCGACGGCGCGCTGCTCGCGACGATGGTCGCCGTGTCGCAGCTCGGCCCCGCGATCGTGGTCATCGCGCTGGTCGGGCTCGTGGAGTCGGTGCTGCTGGTCTGCGCGCGGACGCTCCTGCAGCGAGCCACCGACGACCGCGTCCTCTCGCGGGTGTTCGCCGTGCAGGAGAGCATGTCGCTGCTCGGGCTCGCCGTCGGTGCTGCGCTCGCGCCGTTGCTGGTCGAGCAGTTCGGACCCGGCGGCGCGTTCCTGCCGCTCGGTATCGGCCTCGGGCTGCTGCTGCTCGCCGCGGCGCTCCTGGCCCGTCCGCTCGACCTCCGCGCCGTCTACCGGCCGCTCGAGACCGGGCTGCTGCGCGCGGTGGCGTTCCTCGCGCCGCTCCCGGAGTACGAGCTCGAGCGCCTCGCGCAGCGTGCGCGCTGGACCGGGGTCGGCACCGGCGAGGCCGTCGTGACGCAGGGCGAGGTCGGCGAGCACTTCTTCGTGATCGAGGAGGGCGTCTGCTCGGTCACCGTCGACGGCGTCCTGCGCGACCACCGGCTCGGACCGCGCGACTCGTTCGGCGAGATCGCGCTGCTGCACGCCGTGCGGCGTACGGCGACCGTCACGGCCCTCGAGCCCACGCGACTGCTGGCCATCGACGGTCCCGACTTCCTCGCCGCAGTCACGGGCGGCGCGGATGGAGGTGCGCTCGCACGAGAGGTGGCGTCGGTGCAGCTGGCGCGCGACCGTCGTTGATCTCCTGTCCGTCGGACCACGGTCGAGAGGGCTGACGCTCGTCGCTCGGTTCCGCGGACGACGGCCGCTGGCGCTGAACGGTCGTGGCCCGGGATCACCGCCAGGGCAACGGATCGCGGCTACGCTCCGGCTCGTGGCCAACCCCGCATCGGTGCTCTACGTCGAGCTCGTCATGTCCATCGACCGCATCGGCGACGCCGCTCGCGTCGCCGTGGCGCGCGAGGGCGAGTGGCCACCCGCAGTCGTGGTCGCGCACCTCGCCGACGTCGACGAGCAGGTGTGGCACGCGCGCATCGACGAGATGGTGGCCGCGTTCGACTCGGGCGCGCCGGAGCCCCGCTTCGCGAACTGGGAGCCCGACCCGGTGGCCACGCTCGAGCGCTACCGCGACTGGCCCGTCGACGACGCCGTCGCCCGCGCGATGGCGTCGCGCATCGCGTTCGTGACGCGCCTGCGCGACCTCGCGCCGGAGCAGTACGCCGGGATCCGCGGCCGCCACGAGGTCTTCGGCGAGATGGACACCCAGGCCGTCGTCATGGCCGTCCTCGCCCACGACGAGGAGCACCGCGCCTCCCTCCTCCTCGCCTGACCCCCGCCCGGACAAGGCGGGCGTGATCTTGCTCGGGTGCCGGTTTTCGCCAGCGGGAAAGCGGCACAGCAGCAAGATCACGCGGCCATGCGGCAGTCAGGTGGCGCGGATGAGGGCGCCGAAGGCGCCGGCGACGGCGAGCGATTCGTCGAGCGAGGGACGGTGCACGCCGGTCATCGAGAAGTAGCCGTGCACGAGACCGGGGGCGCGGCGCAGCACCGTCGGCACTCCGGCGTCGTGCAGCGCCGCGGCGTACGCCTCGCCCTCGTCGCGCAGCGGGTCGAAGGCGGCCGTCGTGACCAGCGCCGGGGCGAGACCCGCGAGGCTGTCGGCGCACAGCGGCGACAGGCGCGGGTCGGTGCGGTCGCGACCCTCGGAGTAGGTGTCCCAGTACCAGTCCATCTGCACGCGGGTGAGGAAGTAGCCCTCCGCGAACAGGTTCTTGCTCGGGCGGTCGCGGCTGGCGTCGGTGCCGGGGTAGAGGAGCAGCTGTGCGACCGGTGCCGTGGTGGACGTGTCGCGGGCGTGCTGCGCCACGACCGCCG
>JAKOVT010000015.1 GCA_029781935.1 Actinomycetes bacterium
GGCGACGTCGTGGCCCGACGTCACCAGGCTCACGTCGTAGGACGGGCCGGCCACGAGGGCTACATGTCCTCGAGCGTGTACGCCGACTCTCCGACGCGGACGAACTTGGTGTACTCCTTGACGACGTCGCTCGGCTCGCCGCGCATCATCATCGTGCCCTTGTTCAGCCAGATCGCGTCGTTGCACAGGTCGGTGATCGACGCCAGCGCGTGGCTCACGAGGAACATCGTGCGCGCCTCCTCGACCAGCGACTTCATCTTCGCGGCGGCCTTCTCCTTGAACTTCGCGTCGCCGGCGGAGAGCGCCTCGTCGACGAGGAGGATGTCGGGCTCCATGTGCACCGCGACCGCGAACGCGAGCCGGGAGAACATGCCCGAGGAGTAGGTCTTCATGGGCATCTCCATGAAGTCGCCCAGCTCGGCGAACTCCGCGATCTCCTCGTACTTGGCGGCGATCTCCTCGCGGGAGTAGCCGGCCGCGAGGCCGCCGAGCATGACGTTCTCCTGGCCCGACATGGCGCCGTTGAAGCCGACGCCGAGAGCGAGCAGGGTCGACACCTTGCCGCGCACCTCGATCCGGCCGCTGGTCGGCGGCAGGATGCCCGCGATCGCTCGTACCAGGGTCGACTTGCCCGCGCCGTTGCTGCCGACGATCCCGAGCACCGTGCCCTGCGGCACGTCGAAGGACACGTTCTTGACGGCCTGCACCTCGCGCACGGACTTCTGCCCGCGACCGAGCCGGACGACCGCGTCCTTGAGAGTCGGGCGCTTCTCGAACGACGTGCGGTAGGTGATGGAGACGTCCTCGACGCGGACGACGGGGGGCTCAGAGACGGACGGCAAAGTCGCGCTCCCTCGACATGAAGGTGATCGCCCCGATGATGAGCGTCGCGAAGGCGTAGAACGCAGCGCCGGCCCACATCGTCCACGGGATCAGCTCGCCGCGGACGAGGAGGTCGCTCCACCCGCCGAGCAGGAAGTAGAGCGGGTTGAAAAGCTCCAGCACGCCGAGCTTCACGATGAAGGAGTCGTCCGGGTAGAAGAGCACCGGCGACACGTAGAGCCAGATGCGGGTGAAGTACGGCAGGAAGCTCGACGTGTCGCGGAAGTAGACCTGGGACGTGGCGAGGAAGAGCGCCATCCCGGTTCCGAACACGATGATGAGCATGAACATGGGGATCGCCAGGAGCGCCACCCACGAGACGCCCACGCCCGTGATGAACGCGACCGGGAAGTAGACCAGCATCGTGGGCAGGAACTTCCGGAACGCGATGAAGACCGCCGAGAGCACCACGAGCATGCGCGGGAACGCCGTGTTCATGATGATCTTGCCCGCCGACGTGACCGACGACGCGCCACCGGCCATGCACCCGGAGATGAAGTAGAACGCGAACAGCCCCGCGAGCAGGTGCGCGAAGTAGCCGTGAGGAAGCGTGTGGGCGCCACCGCGGATGACCACGACCAGCAGGTAGTAGACGACTGCGAGCAGCAGCGGGTTGAGGACGTTCCACAGGACGCCGAACACGGTGTCGCTGTTGGTGGCGCGGATCGTCGCGCGCGACATCTCGATGGCGAACTCGCGCCGGCGCCAGAGCTCCTTGAAGTACTCCTTCAGGGGCGGCAGGCCGGCCTTGTGCGGCTCGTAGACGTGGAACTCGCCCAGGTAGTCGTCGACGGCGACCGGCCGGCCCGGCTGCGCTGCCGACGACGCGACGGGGGCGTCGTCGGGGCGGGACAGGTCGGACACGCGGGGCCTTCCGGAGGGCGGCGAGGTGTGGCGCGTCGACGTCGACGCGACCGGGGACGAGGATACCCGCCGCGCGGGCCAGGCCTTGACCATCGTGGCGTGGCGACCCTCACGGATCCCGCAGGTCACCTGCGTCCCCGCGGGGCCGACCCTGACGACCGGGCGACGTGTCGACGCAGGTCAGGAGCCCGGGCGCGCCGCGAGCCGCTCGTAGACCCCGCGCAGCGCCGCGGCGTCGGCGGGCCACGACAGCTCCTCGGCCGAGGCGGCCACCGAGGCCACGAGGCCCGGGTAGCGGTCCAGCGCCCGGCCGACGGCGGCCGCGAGCCCGCGCGGGTCGCCGGGCCGGTAGGTCTCCCCCAGGTCGTGCTCCCGCACCACCGCCGCCAGCTCCGGCACGTCGGTCGCGATGACCGGCACGCCCGCGTGCACCGCGTGGAAGAGCTTGTTCGGCAGGGCCAGCAGATGGCTCTCGAACCGGTCGGAGTGCGTGACGAGAGCGAGCCCGTTGCGCCGCAGCAGCGCCGTAACCTCATCGACCGGCAGCGCCGCCTCGAGCGCGGTGCCCGTGGCGGCGAGAGCCGCGGCGTTGCGTCCGACCCACACGTCGTCGGCGGGTCCCACGAGCGTGATCGGCAGGTCGACCATGGGCGCTGCGCCGAGCACGGTCTCGAGCTCGCGGTGGGCGTCGACGCGTCCGGCGTACACCAGGCCCGACGGTGCCTCGGGCAGGGTCGAGCCGTCGTCGACCCTGGGCGGGAAGGAGTTGCGCACCACCACCACGTGGGTCCACCCGTAGCGCACCCGCAGCGCCGCAGCCACGCCGTCGCCGACGGTGATGACGGCCGCGGCACCCGACCCGAGCCTCTTCTCGGTGGCCGCCTCGTGACGGTCCTGCACCGGGGTCGGCCGGTACTGCCGCTGCCGACCGAGCCAGAGCTCGTGGGTGTCGTAGACGTAGGGGACGCCGCGCTCGCCCGCGAGCGCGGCGCCGATCTCCAGCGCCGTGAAGTCGTGGGCGTGGACGACGTCGAACGCCCGCGCACGCGCGTCGATGCCCGCCGCCTGCGCCCACGACCGGAACGCCTGGTTGCGGTGCTGAGGCAGCAGCGCCCAACGGGCCGCGCGCTGCGGCGCCGACAGCTGACGCCCGGTCGCCGACGGAGTGCCGGCCGGGCGGAACACGCTCGACGCCCCGGCACTCGACACCGTGATCCCTTGCGGGGAAACAAAATCCGCCGGGACGTCCTTGCCGATCACGTGCACCTCATGACCGGCGTCGACGAGGGTCTGCGCCTCGCGCAGCACGCGCGTGTCGGTGGCGACCGACGTCGCCACGAGCATGAGGACGCGCATCGCTAGTCCCTCAGGTCGCCGGGACTGGTGAGGAACCCGGCACCCCACGACATGTGCATCGTCGCGAGCACGACGGGCACGCGGACCCGGGCTGCCCACTCGACGTCGCGTCCGATCACGAGCCCGCCCACGCCGACGAGGGCGGCGTAGCCGACGGGGGCCGCCCAGCCGACCTTGAGCCACGACGGGCCGACGAGTCCGGCGAGCCCCATCGCGGTCCCGACCGCGACACCCACGACGGCGACGGGCGCGGCGAGGTAGCGGGCGCTCACGGTGTCGGGGTGGGTGCGCACGACCTCGCGGCGCCAGCGCCCGTACTCGAAGTACTGCTTCGCGAGAGCCTTGACGGTGGGCCGCGGGCGGTAGGTGACGCGCATCGCCGGGGTGAACCACACCAGGCCGCCGGACTCGATGATCCGGTGGTTCATCTCCCAGTCCTGGGCGCGGACCATCGACTCGTCGTACCCGCCCACGCGCTCGAGCGCCGATCGGCGGAACACCCCGAGGTAGACGGTGGGAGCCGGGCCCTCCTCCCCACCGACGTGGAACGACGCAGCGCCCACGCCGAGCTTCGAGGTCATCGCGACGGCGACCGCGTGCTCGAACGGGGTCTCGCCCTCGGCAGCCATGATCCCGCCGACGTTGTCGGCACCTGTGCGCAGCAGCGTCTCGACCGCGACGGCGACGTAGTCGTCGGGCACGAGGGCGTGGCCGTCGACCCGGACGATGATGTCGTGCGACGCGGCGCCGATCGCGGCGTTGAGCCCGGCCGGCGTGCGGCCCGTGGGGTTCGCGACCAGGCGCACGCGCGGGTCGGCCGCGGCGAGGGCGGCGGCGATCTCGTCGGTGCGGTCGGCGCTCGGGCCGAGGGCGAGCACGACCTCCATCGGGCCGTCGTAGCGCTGGGCCAGCAGCCGGTGCACCGCCGTCTCGAGGTGGCGCTCCTCGTTGAGCACCGGGACCACGACGGAGACGCCGGGAGCGCTTCCGGACGAGGCGTCGGGGGCGGGGTCGGGGGTGGTCGTGGGCTCGGTCATCGCAGGTCACACCGTAGAGGACGCCGCCGGGTGACCTGCCTCACCCGGCGTTGCGGAACCGGTCACGGGCCTCGGGCGTCGTACCGTGGACAGACCTCTCGGCGCGCACGCCCGAGCCCCGCCCCGCGAGACCCGAGTACCGGAGGACGCCACGTGAGCCAGCAGCTCCCGGGCGTGTCGACGCAGGCCCCGCCGCGCCGCCACGGCCTGCGCGTGGCCGCCGCCGTCGCCTCCGGTGCCGTCCTGCTGTCGAGCGGCGTGGCCTGGGCCGGCGTCAACAAGATCAACGGCGAGGTCAAGCGCATCGACATCGCCGGGCTCTCCGCCGCCGCCGACGACTCCGGGCACACGCCGCCGATGACGATCCTCGTCGTCGCGAGCGACAGCCGCGAGGGCATCACCCGCGCACAGGCCGCCCAGCTGCACCTCGGCACCGCCGACTACGGCAAGCCACGCACCGACACGATGATGCTCGTGCACATCGGTGCCGACGCCAGCGACGTCAGCGTCGTCTCGCTGCCGCGCGACACGCTCGCCACGATCCCGGCGTACACCGACGACAAGGGCAAGCGCCACAACATGCACCAGGCCAAGCTCAACGCGGCCTTCGAGGCCGGCGGCGCGGCGCTCATGGTGAAGACGGTCGAGAGCCTGACCAAGGTGCCGATCAACCACTACGTCGAGATCAACTTCAACGGCTTCCTGCAGATGGTCGACGCCGTCGACGGCGTCGACGTCTGCCTGCCGCAGGCGATGAAGGACAAGAAGTCGGGCCTGAACCTGCCCGCCGGGCGGCAGACCATCACCGGACCGCAGGCGCTCGCCTACGTGCGCGCGCGGTACGTCGACCCCACGGCCGACCTCGGCCGGATGAAGCGCCAGCAGAAGTTCGTCGCCTCGCTCATGAAGCAGGCGATGAGCGCGGGCACCCTGCTCAACCCCGTGCGCCTCAACGAGTTCCTGTCGGCCGTCGCCGGCTCGATCACGATGGACTCCGGCCTCGACCGCGACCAGGTGCTCGCCCTCGCCGACCGGCTCAAGGGCACCAACCCGGGCAGCATCGCGTTCCTCACCGTGCCGATCGCGGGCAGCAAGGACGTCAAGGGCATCGGCAACGTGCTCATGTGGGACCAGACCGAGGCGGCGCGACTGTTCTCGGCGATCAAGAACGACCAGCCGATCGTCAAGGCCACCACGGCATCCGCGGCCCCGACCGTCACGGTCGCCCCGGGCCAGGTCAAGGTGAAGGTCCTCAACGGCACGAGCACCGTCGGGCTCGCGGGCAAGGCCGCCAACGACCTCGCGTCGGTCGGCTTCTCGATCGCCGGCCCCGCGGCCAACGCTCCCGCGCCGGTCGGTGCGACCACGGTCGTGAGCTACGACCCGAAGTTCGACCAGTCGGCCAAGACCGTGGCCGCCGCCCTGCCGGGCTCGAAGCTGACCGCCGTCCCCGGCCTCGGCCGCACGATCCAGGTCACCGTCGGGACGTCGTACAACGGCGCCACCAAGGTGAAGGTGTCCTCGGCCACGCCGACCGGCACGACCACGACGACCGGCCTCAAGGCCCGCACCGTCGCCCAGGACATCTGCTCCTGACCCCCCCTCGCGTGATCTTGGTCAGACGTGGGGTACCCGGGGCGGATCCGGCCGGGAACCCCGCATTCGACCAAGATCACGCATTCCGGCGGCGATGGGTGATGGTGAGGGAGGGCGAGGCGTCCGCTCGGCGGGTCAGGTCTCGGCGGGTCAGGTCTCGGCGGCGCGCCTCGCCTTGATGGCGGTGCGGCGGGCCAGTCGGCTCTCGCGGCGGATGAGCGCCTCGGCGCCGCGGCGTACGTCGTCGGCGGTCTCCGGGGCCACCGGCAGCACCGGCACGGGCTTCTCGTCGTCGCCGATCGCGACGAACACCAGGTAGGCCGACGCCACGTGGTGCTCGACCGCGGCGGCATCGTCCCACCGCTGCGCGGTGACGCGCACGCCGATCTCCATCGACGTCGTCCCCGTCCAGTTCACCTGCGCCTGGCAGGTGAGGATGTCGCCGACGCGGACGGGGACGAGGAAGACCATCTCGTCCATCGACGCGGTGACCGCCTTGCCCCGCTGGTGGCGCGCCGCGCACGCGCCCGCGGTGTCGTCGACCATCTTCATGATGACGCCGCCGTGGACGTTGCCGTGCAGGTTCGCGTCGCCGTCGTCCATGATCCGCGCGAGCGTCACGCGGCTGACGGAGGTCGGGGTGCCGGTCTCGGACATGCCGCGAGCCTAGGACCCGGTGCACCGCGGCGACGTACGCTCCCGCACGTGGCCATCCTCATCGACCCGCCGAACTGGTGGCACCGCGAGCGGTGGTGGGGGCACATGGTGAGCGACACGTCGTACGACGAGCTGCACGCGTTCGCCGCCGGTCTCGGCATCCCGCGCCGCGGCTTCGAGCGCGACCACTACGACATCCCCGCACACCTGCACGAGGCCGCGATCGAGGCCGGCGCGGAGCTGGTGTCGTCGAAGGAGCTCGTGCGCCGGCTCACCGCCGCCGGCCTGCGCCGCCCCAAGCACCGCCCGGCGGAGCAGCCGCAGCCGCAGCCCCAGCCGCAGCAGGACTAGGCGCGCCAGCGGCGGGGGTCGCCGCCCTCCCCCGAGCCGTCGAAGCGCCACGCCACCGCGCGCGAGGGCACCACGGTGTGCAGCAGCACGTCGGCCATGCCGTCGGCGTCGGGCAGGTAGGGCAGGTC
>JAKOVT010000020.1 GCA_029781935.1 Actinomycetes bacterium
GGCGACGTCGCGATCTGGGCGGTGCCGTTCGGCATCGTCGGCGGCCGGCTCTACCACGTCATCACCGACCACCAGATCTACTTCGGGCCCGACGGCAAGGGACTGCTCGCGGCGTTCCGCATCTGGGACGGCGGCCTGGGGATCTGGGGCGCGGTCGTGCTCGGCGGGGTCGGGGCGTGGATCGGCGTACGCCGTGCCGGCGTGCCCCTCCCGCCGTTCGGCGACGCCATCGCGCCGGGCATCGTCATCGCCCAGGCGATGGGCCGGTTCGGCAACTGGTTCAACCAGGAGCTGTTCGGGGCGCCGACCGACCTGCCCTGGGGACTCGAGATCGACCCGGCGAACCGCCCCGTCGGCTACGAGCAGTACGCCACCTTCCACCCGACCTTCCTCTACGAGGCGCTCTGGTGCCTCGGTGTCGCGGCCGTCGTGGTCTGGGCCGACCGTCGCTGGAAGATGGGCCACGGCAGGGTCTTCGCGCTCTACGTGCTGCTGTACGCCGTCGGCCGGGCCTGGATCGAGTCGCTGCGCATCGACGAGGCGCACCACTTCTTCGGCATCCGCCTCAACGTGTTCACCGCCCTGGTGGTGGCCGTCGGCGCGCTGGTCTACCTCGTGATCAGCGCTCGGCTGCGCCCCGGCCGCGAGACGCCCGAGCAGCTCGACCCGCCCTACGCCGCGTCCCGGGCCGAGGCCGCGGCCGAGCAGGACGGCGCGGCAGCGGAGCCGGTCCTCGACGGCGACCCCGGCGAGGGGGCGGCTGTGCCCCGCGCCGAGGGCGATACCGTCGACCCGTGACCGGCACGATCCCCCCCCGACGACCACCACCGCGACGTCACCGGCGGCTGGCTGCGGCCCGCCGTCTTCGGCGCGATGGACGGCCTGGTGTCCAACTTCGCGCTCATGGCCGGTGTGGCCGGCGGTTCGCAGGCGATGGGCGCCGGCACGACCGGCGTCGTGCTCGCCGGTCTGGCCGGGCTCGCCGCGGGCGCCTTCTCGATGGCCGCGGGGGAGTACACCTCGGTCGCCAGCCAGGCCGAGCTCGCCGAGCAGGAGTTCGAGAACGAGCGGATCGAGCTGCGGCGCAACGCCGAGGGCGAGGCCAAGGAGCTCGCGCAGATCTGGGTCCGCCGCGGGGTCGACCTCGAGCTCGCCGAGGCGGTGGCGATGCAGCTGGGCCGCAACCCGGAGGCTGCGCTGGAGGTGCACGCCAAGGAGGAGATCGGTCTCGCCCCCGGCGAGCTGCCCAACCCGTGGCTCGCTGCGGGCTCCTCGTTCCTGGCCTTCGCTCTGGGAGCGCTCATCCCGCTGATCCCGTACTTCTTCGGCGTCACCGTCCTGTGGCCCTCGGCGCTGCTGTCGATGCTGGGCCTGTTCGGCGCGGGCGCCCTGGTCTCGCGGGTCACGGCCCGCTCGTGGTGGTTCTCCGGCGTGCGGCAGCTCGGCGTCGGCGTACTCGCGGCCGCCGTGACCTACGGCGTCGGCGTCCTGGTCGGCACGTCGCTGTCCTGACCCCGGCCGGCGACGCCGGGCGCTGCGTCGCGGCGACGCACCGCCACGCAGCGCGACACACCGTGCTCGGTCCGTGGACACCCCGGTGCCCGGCGGTGGGGTGTCGGCTACGCTGCCCCCTGCGCGGCGGCCCGTGGGCCGATGAGCCGCGCAGCAGTGCGGCCAACGTCGTCCCTCTGCCTGTCTGCAGCGGCATCGAGCACGACGACGGGAGCCACCCACCCATGTGGTCCGCCACCCCCGCGCCCCAGGGCCTCTACCACCCTGAGCACGAGAAGGACGCCTGCGGCGTCGCCTTCGTCGCGCAGCTCTCGGGCGAGAAGTCGCACGCGGTCGTCCGCGCGGCCCTCGACGCGCTGGAGAACCTCGAGCACCGCGGCGCCTCCGGCGCGGAGCCCGACTCCGGCGACGGCGCGGGCATCCTCGTCCAGGTCCCCGACGCCTTCCTCCGCGCCGTCATGGCCGAGCAGGGTGTCGAGCTCCCGCCGCGTCGCGCGTACGCCGTCGGCATCGCGTTCCTGCCCGACGACGACGAGGCCGCGGCCTCGGCGATGAAGACGATCGAGTCGATCGCGGCGGAGGAGGGGCTCACGGTCCTCGCCTGGCGCGACCTGCCGGTCGACCCGCAGGGCGTGGGCGCCACCGCGCGCAGCGTCATGCCGCGCTTCAAGCAGCTCTTCGTCAGCGCCACGGGCGGGCACGCTCTCGGCATGGCGCTCGAGCGCCGCGCGTTCTGCCTGCGCAAGCGCGCCGAGCGCGAGGCCGAGGTCTACTTCCCGTCGCTGTCGCTGCGCACCATCGTCTACAAGGGGATGCTCACCACGGCGCAGGTCACGACCTTCTTCCCCGACCTGTCCGACGAGCGCTTCGAGTCGGCGCTCGCGCTCGTGCACTCGCGCTTCTCGACCAACACCTTCCCCAGCTGGCCGCTCGCGCACCCCTACCGGCTCATCGCGCACAACGGCGAGATCAACACCGTCAAGGGCAACCGGAACTGGATGCGGGCGCGCGAGGCGCAGCTGGCGAGCGACCTCATCCCGGGCGACCTGTCGCGGCTGTTCCCGATCTGCACGGAGGGCGGGAGCGACTCCGCGTCGTTCGACGAGGTGCTCGAGCTGCTCCATCTCGGCGGCCGCAGCCTGCCCCACGCCGTCCTCATGATGATCCCGGAGGCGTGGCAGAACCACGCGGAGATGGACCCCGCGCGGCGGGCCTTCTACGAGTACCACGCGACCCTCATCGAGCCCTGGGACGGACCGGCCGACGTCGCGTTCACCGACGGCAGCGTCATCGGCGCGGTCCTCGACCGCAACGGCTTGCGCCCGGGCCGCTACTGGGTGACCGAGGACGGCCTGGTCGTGCTCGCCTCCGAGGCCGGCGTGCTGCCCATCGACCCGGCCACCGTCGTGCGCAAGGGCAGGCTGCAGCCCGGCCACATGTTCCTGGTCGACACCGAGCAGCACCGGATCGTCGAGGACGAGGAGATCAAGGCCGAGCTCGCGGCCGACTTCCCCTACGACGAGTGGCTGCACGCCGGCCTGATCCACCTCGACTCGCTGCCCGAGCGCGAGCACATCGTGCACACGCACGAGAGCGTGCTGCGCCGCCAGCAGACCTTCGGCTACACCGAGGAGGAGCTGCGCATCGTCATCTCGCCGATGGCGAGGACGGGTGCCGAGGCGATCGGCTCGATGGGCACCGACACCCCCATCGCGGTGCTGAGCTCGCGTCCGCGCCTGCTGTTCGACTACTTCTCGCAGCTGTTCGCCCAGGTGACCAACCCGCCGCTGGACGCCATCCGCGAGGAGCTCGTCACCTCGCTCGGCAGCCTCATCGGTCCGGAGGGCAACCTGCTCACGACCACCGCGGCGCAGTGCCGCAACGTGGTCCTGCCGTTCCCCGTGATCGACAACGACGAGCTCGCGAAGATCCTGCACATCAACGCCGACGGCGACCTGCCGGGCTTCGAGGCGACGAAGATCCTGGGCCTCTACGACGTCGACGGCGGAGGCGAGGCGCTGCAGGCCCGGCTCGACGAGATCTGCGCCGAGGTGTCGGCCCGGATCGCGCAGGGCGTGCGCTTCATCGTGCTGTCCGACCGCGACCACACGACCGACCTCGCACCGATCCCGTCGTTGCTGCTCACCTCGGCCGTGCACCACCACCTCGTGCGCCAGAAGGAGCGCACGATGGTGTCGCTCATCGTCGAGGCGGGCGACGTCCGCGAGGTGCACCACGTCGCGCTCCTCATCGGCTACGGCGCCGCGGCGGTGAACCCCTACCTCGCGATGGAGACGGCCGAGGACCTCGCGCGCCGCGGCGTCATCAGCGACGTCGCGCCCGAGAAGGCGGTGCGCAACCTGGTGAAGGCGCTCGGCAAGGGCGTCCTCAAGGTGATGTCGAAGATGGGCATCTCCACCGTCGCGTCCTACCGCGGCGCCCAGGTGTTCGAGGCGGTCGGCCTCGCCGACGACGTCGTCGAGAAGTACTTCACCGGGACGACGTCGAAGCTCGGCGGCATCGGGCTCGAGGAGCTGCACCGCGAGGTGCTCGCGCGCCACGACGTCGCCTACCCGCCCACCGGCATCTCGCCGGCCCACCGCCGTCTCAACGTCGGCGGCGAGTACCAGTGGCGCCGCGAGGGCGAGCCGCACCTGTTCGACCCCGAGACGGTGTTCCGGCTGCAGCACGCGACGCGCACCGGCCAGTACGACGTCTTCAAGCAGTACACCTCGCGCGTCGACGAGCAGTCCGAGCGGCTGATGACGCTGCGCGGCCTGTTCTCGTTCAAGACCGGCGAGCGCGAGCCGATCAGCATCGACGAGGTCGAGCCGGCCAGCGAGATCGTGAAGCGGTTCTCCACCGGCGCCATGTCGTACGGCTCGATCTCCGGCGAGGCGCACGAGACCCTCGCGATCGCGATGAACCGCCTCGGCGGCAAGTCCAACACCGGCGAGGGCGGCGAGGACCCGGAGCGATTCGTACCGCTCGAGAACGGCGACTCGAAGCGCTCGGCGATCAAGCAGGTCGCGTCGGGGCGGTTCGGCGTCACCAGCGAGTACCTCGTGAACGCCGACGACATCCAGATCAAGATGGCCCAGGGCGCCAAGCCCGGCGAGGGCGGTCAGCTGCCCGGCCACAAGGTCTACCCGTGGGTGGCGAGGACGCGTCACTCGACGCCGGGCGTCGGCCTCATCTCGCCGCCGCCGCACCACGACATCTACTCGATCGAGGACCTCGCCCAGCTCATCCACGACCTCAAGAACTCCAACCCCCGCGCCCGCGTGCACGTGAAGCTGGTGGCCGAGGTCGGCGTGGGCACGGTCGCCGCCGGCGTCGCGAAGGCGCATGCCGACGTCGTCCTCATCTCCGGTCACGACGGCGGCACCGGCGCCTCGCCGCTGACGTCGCTCAAGCACGCGGGCGGCCCCTGGGAGCTCGGTCTCGCCGAGACCCAGCAGACCCTCCTGCTCAACGGGCTGCGCGACCGCGTCGTGGTGCAGACCGACGGCCAGCTCAAGACCGGTCGCGACGTCGTCGTCGCAGCGCTGCTCGGCGCCGAGGAGTTCGGCTTCGCCACGGCGCCGCTCGTGGTCATGGGCTGCGTGATGATGCGCGTCTGCCACCTCGACACCTGCCCTGTCGGTGTCGCGACGCAGAACCCGGTGCTGCGTGAGCGGTTCGCGGGAGAGCCGGAGTTCGTCGAGAACTTCTTCCTGTTCCTCGCCGAGGAGGTGCGCGAGCACCTCGCTGCGCTGGGCTTCCGTACGCTCGAGGAGGCGATCGGTCACGCCGAGCTCCTCGACACGACGGCGGCGCAGTCGCACTGGAAGGCGCACGGTCTCGACCTCACGCCGATCCTGCACGTGCCCGAGCTGCCCGAGGGCGCTGCCCGGCACAACACCACGGTCCAGGACCACGGCCTCGACAAGGCGCTCGACAACGAGCTCATCGCGATCGCGGCCCCGGCGCTCGAGCGCGCCGAGCCGGTGCGCGCCTCGATGGCCGTCCGCAACGTCAACCGCACCGTCGGCACCATGCTCGGGTCCGAGGTCACCCGCCGCTACGGCGGCGAGGGACTGCCCGACGGCACGATCGACATCACCTTCACCGGCTCGGCCGGCCAGTCCTTCGGCGCGTTCCTGCCGCGGGGGATCACCCTGCGTCTCGAGGGCGACAGCAACGACTACGTGGGCAAGGGGCTCTCCGGCGGCCGCGTGGTGGTCCGGCCCGACCGGTCGGCCACCTTCGTCGCCGAGGACAATGTCATCGCCGGCAACGTGATCGGTTACGGCGCGACCTCCGGCGAGCTGTTCCTGCGCGGCGTGGTGGGGGAGCGGTTCTGCGTGCGCAACTCCGGTGCGACCGCGGTCGTCGAGGGCGTGGGCGACCACGGCTGCGAGTACATGACCGGCGGCCTCGTGGTCGTGCTCGGGCCGACCGGGCGCAACTTCGCGGCGGGCATGTCGGGCGGGGTCGCCTACCTGCTCGACGCGGCCCAGCACCGGGTCAACCCGGAGATGGTCGACCTGCTGCCCGTCGACGCCGACGACGTCCTCCTGCTCCGGCACCTCGTCGTGCGCCACCTCGAGGAGACCGGGTCCACGGTCGCCTCCGGGCTGCTCTCCGACCCGGCGTTCGAGAGCCGTTTCACCAAGGTGATGCCCCGCGACTACGCGCGCGTGCTGGCGGCCCAGGCCGCGGCCGAGCGCGAGGGGCGGGACGTGTCCGTCGCGATCATGGAGGCGACCCGTGGCTGACCCCAAGGGATTCCTGACCACCGGCCGCGAGACGCCGGTGCGCCGGCCCGTCGACGTGCGCATCCAGGACTGGCACGAGGTCTACGAGCCGTTCCCGGCCGACCACCTCGAGAAGCAGGCCGGACGCTGCATGGACTGCGGTATCCCGTTCTGCCACAACGGCTGCCCGCTCGGGAACCTCATCCCCGAGTGGAACGACCTGGTGTGGCAGCACGACTGGCGCGCGGCCAGCGAGCGGCTGCACGCCACGAACAACTTCCCGGAGTTCACCGGTCGGCTGTGCCCGGCACCGTGCGAGACCGCCTGCGTGCTCGGCATCAACCAGGACCCGGTCACGATCAAGCAGGTCGAGGTCGAGATCGTCGACCGCGCCTGGGACGAGGGCTGGGTGACGCCGCAGCCCGCGCCGCGCCAGTCCGGTCGCACGGTCGCCGTCATCGGCTCGGGGCC
>JAKOVT010000046.1 GCA_029781935.1 Actinomycetes bacterium
GATAGGCGTCCTCGCCGAAGACCGACGTCCCCGGCCGTACCGCCGCCGACTGGAGCAGCCCGAGGTCGCGGATCCGGGGCTCGCCCCGTCCGATGCGGGTCGCGATCGCCACCAGGTCCTCGACGGTCAGCAGCCGGTGCTCGTCGCTCACCGCGAGAGGCGGTCGAGGAGCGCGGCGTAGCGCTCCTCCGCCCAGTCGAGAACCTCGTCGCGCTCGGCCTCGCGACCGGCCCGGCTGGCCCGGTCCAGCACGGCGAGCCGGACGACCTCGTGCATCGATCGGTGCTCGCGCTCGGCGAGGGCGCGCAGCAGCTCGGTCTCCTCGTCGGTGAGACGCAGCGTCATGGCCATGGCGCGATGGTATCAGCGTGGTATCACGGGGGCGAGGTCCTCCTGGCTCAGGACAGCAGGTCCTCGACGATCTCGTCGGCGCGGCCGACGATGATCGAGAGGTGGCCGTCGCCGTCGAGCAGACGGGACCGCGCCCCCGGGACGTGGGCAGCGAGCCACTCCCCGTGGGCGAACGGGACCATGAGGTCGGCGCTCCCCTGCCACACCGTGACCGGCACGTCGATCGCGCCGAGGTCGACGCCCCACGGCTCGACGAAGGCGAGATCGTCGTCGACCCAGCCGTCGGGCGAGACCGACACCGACTCGCGGAAGGCCTGCGCGAGGAACTCGCCGAACGCCCCTGCGAGATGGCCGCGGTCGACGTCGGGGAGCAGCGAGGCCATCGCGGCGACGATCTCCGGCGCGCGCACCCGGCGCAGCTCCGCCGCCGGCCCGTCCAACCACGACCGCAGCGGGGCCTCGCCCTCGAGCGAGGCACCGAACTCCGCCACGTTGTCCTCGCCCATGCCGCCCAGCCAGTCGAGGCCGCCCTGCGACTCGGCGTACGGCGCCACCCCGGCGAGGGTCGCGACGGCGTGCATCCGGTGCGGCAGCAGGGCGGCGAGGGCCAGCGCGTGCGGCCCGCCGCCGGACCAGCCGGCGGTCCAGGCGCGCTCGATGCCGAGGTGGTCCAGGACCGCCTCCGCGTCGGCCGCGAACGACGCGACCGAGCGCTCCGGCTGACGCGTCGAGGTGGCGTACCCGGGACGCGACCACGACACCAGGCGCAGGCCGCGGTCCAGCGCGGCGCGCCCGAGATCGTCGGGCACCAGGCCCGAGCTCGGCGTCCCGTGGACGTAGACCAGGGCGGGGGCGTCGTCGGGCCGTCGACCCGCAGATCGAGGGTGCGCCCGTCGGCGAGGCGGAACGACGTCATGGCCTTGACGGTACGCCGGGCCGGCGGGTCCGGCACCGCGCTCTCACCGGGCGTGGGCTGATCGGCGGATCAGGACTTCTCGAGGTAGTCGGCCCGCTCCTCGTCGAGCAGCCGCTCCACCGCGCGGGCCAGCGCGGGCACCGACGCGAGCTCGGGATCCTCGCCCACCAGGGCGGTGGCCTCGTCGCGAGCGGCCACGATCACGTCCTCGTCGCGCAGCACGGCGAGCACCCGCAGCGCCGCGCGGCGGCCCGCCTGCGCGGCGCCGACCACGTCGCCCTCCCGGCGCGACTCGAGGTCGAAGCGCGACAGCTCGAACCCGTCGCTGGTCGAGGCCACGGCGTCGAGCCGCTCGCGCGCCGGGGTGCCG
>JAKOVT010000047.1 GCA_029781935.1 Actinomycetes bacterium
GCTGTTCACCGTGGCGGCGACGCGGTCGGTGCCGTCGAGGACGTGGAACGCGGGGTCGGCGCTCGCGTCGAAGGTGAACCTCATCGGGATGATGACGGTCGGGATGACGGTGGTGGCGTCGCCCTTGCGAGGATCGGTGCCGACCATCGAGTACTGGTAGGTCTTGCCGTTCGTGGGATCGGTGAACGACGAGCCGAACCAAGGGATCGTCACCGCGGTGGGCGACATGTTGCCGCCGCCCTCGGTGGTGAACTTGGCGGTGCCGATGCCGTCGCCCTTGAGGGCGTCCGACGTCGCGGCACCGCTGGGACCTCCCGGGGCGGCGACGAGCGCTGCCCCCAGGGCGGCGGCGCTCGCGAGGACGACGATCGTGCGGCGCGAAGTGCGCATGCGGTTCCTTCTTTCCTGATCGAGGCGAAGGTCGTGCCGGTCGTGCGGCGCTCCGGTCAGGGCGCGCCACGACGCCTCAAACGGCGTGCGCCGTCACGTTGTTACGCCGATCACCAGAACTTCCGCAGCGGGAGCGGGACCATCGCTGCCCGTGGCCGTAGCACGTCGATGAGCGACGAAGGGAGCGCGTTCAGCGGGCGGGGTCGGCGACCGCCGCGACACCCGTGATGCGGGCGACCGTGAACGTGCGCACCTCGGCGGTGCGCAGGTCGTACGCCGTCAGGAACCCGCCCTCGAGGCGCAGGGGCTCCACGACCCGCTCGGTGGTCGTCCCGGTGGAGTCGGCGTAACCGATCCACACCGCGCGCGTGGCCTCGAGCGCTGCTCGCAGCTCGGCCATCGTCTCCGCGGTCCCCGAGCGCGGCAGCCGCCCGCTGCCCCCCGAATCCGGCAGCGGTCGGTGCGCCGCAGCGGTCTCGCCTGCCCGCAGCGCGCGGACGGCGGCGGCGAGCATCGCGTCGCTCGGCGCCGGGGGCTCGGTCGACATCCGCGGTGGCCTCGGTCGCGCGGGCGTCCGGTGCTCGTCGGGACGGCGTACGACGACGGCACCCTCGGCGTTCTCGGCGCTCGGTGCGAAGCCGGCGTCGCGCAGCCGCTCGAGCGCGACGTCGACCGGCGACGACGTGACCACGACCGTCTCGGCGATGCGCGCGAGCCTCAGAGTGGTGAGCCGCTTGTCGGCGAGCATCGACGCCAGAGTGGTCGGGTCGTCGCAGCGGATGTACGCCGACGCCACCCCGACCCGCACGGCGCCGTGGCGACGCGCGGCGTCGTGCACGAGGTACTCGAGCGGCTGCGGCACCGGGGTGCGGGACCGCTCCGACAGCAGCGCGAGGATGTCGCTGGCGGACCGGCCGGCGTCGAGCGCCCGCCGCACCGACGACTCGCTGAAGCGGTACACCGTGGCACCGCCGGTCGACTCGACGTCGGCCAGCAGCGACAGCTCGCGCGAGAGGTCGCTCTCCAGCGGACCCGGCGCGATCGCCGTGAGGTCGGCCTGCAGCAGCACGTGGTCGAGCGGCTGGGGCAGCACCCGTTCGAGCGCCTCGACGACCTCGGTGGAGACGGACGCGCGCCCGGGTGTCCGTGCCGCCGAGCGCGCCTGCTCCGAGGTCTCGTCGGGCAGCGTCGAGGCGAGCAGGGCGCGGCCGTGGCTCGAGAGCGCGCCGAGCCCGGTGACGCCGAGCCGCTCAGCCTCCTCCGGAGTCGCCTCCACGAGCAGCTGCCAGAGCGGCGAGGTGCGTCGCGGCCGCCGCCAGCGCAACCGCTCGAGCAGCGACCGATGCGCCGGCGACTGGCCAGGGGACAGCGCCGCCAGCTCGTCGAGCAGCGCCCGTCGGGCGTCGGGCGCGAGCGGCCGGTCGCTGTCGCGCGCGAGGGCGTTCACCCGCGACCCGTCACCCGATCCGACGAGGACCGGGGCGCGTGTCATCACCAGCCAGGTCGAGGCGAGCAGCGTCCACCGCTCCGCGACCGGGCGCTGACGCCACACGTCGTAGGCCGGAGTGGGGCACCAGGCCTCGTCGACCTCGCCGTCTGCGGCGAGAAGCCCTGCGGCGTAGGCGATCTCGATGACCAGGGCTGCGCCCTCCTCATCGACGTCGAGCGACAGCGCGGTGCGCGCGAGATCGCGCACGGCGAGGCCGCCGCTGCGCAGCACCGAGGGCGGCGCGGTGGACCACGTCTCGAGCAGGTCCTCGACGAGCCGCACGACCTGGAACGCCTGCTGCCCCGCGGTGCGGTCGACGAGATCGGGGCCGCGATCGGTGTGATCGAGCTCGGGCGGCTCGGGCGCGAGGTCGCGCACCAGCGCGCCGCCGCGCAGCGCGAGCGCCACCTCGCGCGGCAGCACGACGGTGTCGGACCCCGTCGGCTCCAGCAGATGGCGCGACAGCAGCCACTCCACCGGGGTGCGCGCCGTGGCCGTCTCGACCGGGCGGTCGGCTCCCTCCACGCGCCCGGTCGGCGGCCCCCACACGAGCCGCTCGATCGCCTCGCGGGCCGCCTCCGGCGCGTCGGCGAGCGTGCGCTCGACGAGCGCAGGGTCGTCGGCGTAGAGGCGGACACCCCGACGCGACTCGGCCATCGCCGGCCCGAGCCCGGCGGGGTAGGGCCCGAGAGCCTCGCGGACGGGCACGACGAGGTGCAGCTCGTCGTCGGCGCCCCACGCGAGCGCGCGCTCGCGCAGCAGCTCGACCACGGGCCGTACGGTCGCGTCGTCGACGCCCGGGAGGCCGGCGAGGAGGTCGTCGTACGTCGTGGGGTCGGGCAGCGCCGCGAGCGCGGTGACCACCTGGAGCGCGAACGTGTCGAGCCGGTCGAGGGCGCGGCCGGTGGACGACGAGGTCGTCGCCCGGGTCGCGAGCGCGGCGAGGTCCGCGGGCACCGGATGGACGAGGTCAGGACGCGCGCCGAGCAGGGCGGCGAGGTCGTCGTCGGACCGGGCGCGCAGGTCGTCGGCGAGCGACCTCGGACGCGCGGCGGCAGGCGCGCGTCGCGAGGACGCCGCCGCAGCACCGCGCTTCGTGGCCATCCGCTCGACATTACGGCAGGGGGGCGGCGCCCGGCGAACGCGCGGGTCGACGACGGCCGGCGGCGGCACCGCCTAGGGTCAGGCTGTGCGCGTCATCGGCTTCGACCTCGACATGACCCTCGTCGACTCCGCCGACGCCATCGTCGACGCCGTCGCGCACACCTGCCGGCACTTCGGAGGCACTGTCGACGAGGACGTCGTGCGCGCCGGCGTCGGCCTCCCTCTCGAGGTCGTGTTCCCCGACTTCATCCCGCAGGTGCCCTACGAGGAGGCGCTCGCGGTGTACCGAGCCCGCTACCTCTCCCACGGCCTCGCGATGCAGTCGCTCCTGCCCGGCGCCCGAGAGGCTCTCGCTGCCGTCGCCGACGACGGCTTCCGCATCCTCGTCGTGAGCGCGAAGAAGGACACCCACGTACGCGCGGTGCTCGACGAGGTCGGACTGTCGGAGTACGTCGCCGACGTCGTCGGGGAGCGGTTCGCCGAGACCAAGGCCGAGGCGCTGCGCGACCACGCGGCGCTCGCCTACGTGGGCGACCACACCGGCGACGTCCGCGGTGCCCTGGGCGCCGGGGCGGTGGCCGTCGCGGTGGCGACCGGACCCACGAGCGTCGAGGATCTGCGCGCGGCCGGCGCCGATGTCGTGCTCTGCGACCTCACCGAGTTCCCGGTCTGGTGGACCGGGTTCACCAGCGTCACCTGACACGGTCAGCAGCGAAGGGGAGCACCATGCGGATCCTGGTCCTCGGCGGGACGCGTTTCGTCGGCCGCCATGTCGTGGAGGTCGCGCTGGCACGCGGTCACGACGTCGTCCTCCTGCACCGCGGCGGCAAGGAGGAGCCGTTCCCCGACGCCGAGCACCTGCACGCCGATCGCGATACCGGCCTCGACGTCCTGGCCGGCCGCGTGTTCGACGCGACGATCGACGTGTCGGCGTACTTCCCGCGCCAGGTGCAGCAGGTCGCCGACGTCCTCGGCGACGCCGCCGGTCGCTACGTCGTCATCTCCTCGACCTCGGTCTACTCCCAGCCGGACGCACCGGGGTTCGACGAGAGCTCGCCGATCGTCGCCGCCGCGTCGTACGACGTCGACGAGATCACCGACACGACGTACGGTCCGCTCAAGGTCGCGGTCGAGGAGGCCGCACGAGCCCGGTTCGGCGATCGGGCCACGGTCGTGCGGCCGACGTACGTGATCGGCCCCTGGGACTACACCGACCGCTTCACCTACTGGGTGCGCCGCATCGGCGAGGGCGGCGAGGTCCTCGCGCCCGGTGACGCCGGCGACCCGATCCAGGTGATCGACGCGCGCGACATGGCCACGTGGATCGTCGGACTCGCCGAGCGGGATGTCGCGGGCACGTTCCACGCGGTGAGCCCCGAGCCGCCGTTCACGTTCGGCGACATGCTGCGCGAGATCGTCGCCGAGGTCGCCCCCGACGGCACGACGCTCACCTGGGTCGACCGCCGGTGGCTGCTCGACCAGGGCGAGGACGGCGGCACGATCCCGCTCTGGGGCGAGGACGACCCGTGGATCTCGGCGAACGCCGCGAGCGCCGGCGCCGCGCGCGCAACCGGTCTCGATCCCCGACCGCTGCGCAGCAGCATCCGCGACGTCCTCGACCACGACGTCGTGTCCCCGCGGCCGCCGAGCCCGGCCATCGGCCGGGAGCGCGAGCAGCAGCTGCTCGCCGCGTGGCACGCCCGCTGACCCGGATCGAGGTTGGGCCCGGCCGAGGGGGCAGATAGCCTGGACCGGCACGGGGGCGGGTCCTCGGGCCACGAGACGAAGGACGCGTGAGTACGGTGCCCACCGGCAAGGTGAAGTGGTTCGACACGGAGAAGGGCTTCGGCTTCCTCGCCACCGACGAGGGTGACGAGGTCTTCGTCCACGCCTCGGCACTGCCTGCCGGTGTGGAGGCCCTCAAGGCGGGCTCGCGCGTCGAGTTCGGCGTCGCCGATGGCAAGCGCGGCCCCCAGGCCCTCTCGATCCGCCTGCTCGACGCGCCCGCCAGCGTGGTGAAGGCCGCGCGCAAGCCGGCCGACGACATGGCGGTCATCGTCGAGGACCTCATCAAGCTGCTCGACGGTGTCTCCAACTCGCTGCGCCGTGGCCGCTACCCCGACGACAAGCACGCGCGCCAGATCGCGGCCGTTCTCCGCGCGGTCGCCGAGGACCTCGACGCCTGACCGTCGCGCCCGAGCCTGATGATCAGGCGTGGGGCTCGTCGGCCTCCGCGCGAACCGCCCGGCGCGCTGCGCGGTCGGCCCACACCGCTCCGGCGATCCAGCCCAGCACCGGGGTCACGACGAGGACGACGGCGGTGGCCGTGCTGGCGTAGACCTGTGGGCCGCCGGTGCCCACGCCCCAGCCGCCCGGCGCCCCGCCGTCGCGGTCGAACGCGGCGTAGAGCAGGCCGTGCGCCAAGGCGAAGCCGACGGACAGCGCCACGGCGGTCCCGATGCGCGACGACGCGGCGGCGCGCGCCGCGAGCACCGCGACGACGAGCGTGACGGCGTAGAGCCGGGTGTCGGTCTCCGTCCAGCTCGCGTCCGGCGCGAGAGACCCGAGCAGCAGCGCGGTGCCACCGAGGACGACCACCACGACGATCACGTCGACGAGCACGGGAGCGGACGCGGGCGCGGGGTAGACCAGCCCGCGCCGCCGGCACACCTCGACAGCCGCGAGTGCGACGAGGGCGACCACCGCCGCCACGGCGTAGTTCCACCAGGTCGCGGTGTCCTGCGTGACCAGGGCGGCGTCCATGTCGATGCGTGCCTGACGCAGTGCCTGCGGGTACTGGTCGAGGTTCAGCCAGGCCGGGTCTGCCGACGCGTGGGTCGGGATCATGGGCGACGTGCGCGCGAGCAGGCCTGCCATCGTGGCCACCGAGACGCCGGTCGTGGCGGCGGCGACGTACGCCGACGCGGTGCGCCCGTGCGCGAGCAGGACGAGAGCGACGGCGAGCAGCACGCCGAACGACGCGGTCGCTGCGATGACCTGGCCCAGGGCGGCGCCGGCGTCGAGATCGAGCGTGGGCGGACCCGGCGGCTGGAAGCCCCACTCGTCGCCGAGCTGGCTGGCCAGCGCGTTGAACCGGTCGACCGCCGCCACGGCGCCGTCGTGGGCGGCAGCGTCAGCGGCATAGCGCCAGTACGACGCAGCCAGCGTGATGACCGTGTGCAGCACCGCGAGCACCACGACGGCGACCGACCAGACCGCCACGACGTAGCCGGTGGTCTCGGCGCGCACGACGTCGGCGGCGCGGGTGAAGGTCGGGAAGTACGTGGCGGTCCGCTCGTGCACGGCCATGCGT
>JAKOVT010000062.1 GCA_029781935.1 Actinomycetes bacterium
GGGCACCACGGCGGCTGGGACGTCGTGGTGGGCCCGACCACCGAGCAGCGCGTGGGGCACGCGGACGCCGTGGTGCTGGCGGTGCCGGCACCGGCGGCGGCGCGGCTCGTGCGCGGCCTCTCGATCCAGGCGGAGACCGAGCTGTCCCAGATCGAGACCACGAGCGTCGCCGTCGTCAGCCTCGCGTACCGCGTCGAGGACCTGCCCGACGGCGACCTGCCCGAGGGCTCGGGCTACCTCGTGCCGCCCTCGGAGAACCGTCCGGTGAAGGCCGCCACCTTCTCCTCGCACAAGTGGCAGTGGGTCGCCGACGAGGCCGAGCGCGAGGGCCTCGTCCTGGCGCGCTGCTCGCTCGGCAACGCCGGCGACGTCGCCGTGCTGCAGCGCGACGACGACGAGCTCGCGGCGCTCGCGGCCGACGACCTGGCCTTCGTCGGGCGCCTGGGCCGGGCCCGTCCGGTCGCGGCCACCGTCACGCGGTGGGGCGGTGGGCTGCCGCGGTACGCCGTCGGCCATGTCGACCGCGCGGAGCGCATCACGGAGGCGCTGCACGCCCTGCCGGGTCTCGCGGTCTGCGGCGCGGCGTTCGACGGCGTGGGCATCGCTGCCTGCATCGGGCGCGCCGCGAAGGCGGCCGACTGGATTTCGCAGCGGCTGGGATCCGACGGACCATGGCGCCATGGCTGACCCGACCCCCGCGCCGACCCCTGATCCGACTGCCGAGTCCGCCGCCGTCGACACGTCCGTGCCCGGGCCGAGCGGCAAGCGGCCCCAGCAGGGCAAGGCGGCCCGCGACATCAACGACGCGATCCGCTACACCAGCTGGTCGGTCTTCCGCGCCGCCCGGGCGCTCGGCGACGCCGACCGCGCGGCGGTAGCCCGCGAGGTCGACGAGCTCGTCGACCAGCTCGCCGCGAAGGACGTCGTCGTGCGCGGCTGGTACGACGTCGCCGCGCTGCGCGCCGACGCCGACCTCGTGCTCTGGATGCACGCCGCGTCGTCCGACGACCTGCAGGACGCCTACCACCGGATCCGACGGACCGCGCTCGGTTCGGTGCTCGAGCCCGTGTGGTCGCAGATGGCCCTGCACCGTCCGGCCGAGTTCAACAAGTCGCACGTGCCGGCCTTCCTCGCCGACGAGCAGGCCCGGGCCTACGTCTGCATCTACCCGTTCGTCCGCTCCTACGAGTGGTACCTGCTGCCCGACGAGGAGCGTCGAGAGCTGCTGCGGGAGCACGGCCAGATGGGCCGCGACTACCCCGACGTGCGCGCCAACACGGTCGCGGCGTTCGCGCTCGGCGACTACGAGTGGATCCTGGCCTTCGAGGCCGACGAGCTGCATCGCATCGTCGACCTCATGCGCCACCTGCGCGGCTCGCGGGCCCGCCTGCACGTCCGCGAGGAGATCCCGTTCTACACCGGGCGCCGCCGGCCGGTGGCCGATCTCGTCGCCGACCTGCCCTAGCAGGCGCAGCAGCCGCCGATCTGCTGGCACCACGCCTGCGCCCGGCGGTGGCGGAACGCGGTCGACCCCCGTCGCCGACCTCGGCGAGGATCGGGCCATGTCTGGATCGGTCGCCCCGCGCGCCGCAGGGCGCCGCCGCGACCTCCACGACCTGCCCGCCGCGGTGCGCGGGTGGCTCGACGACGCCCTCGGCTCGCCGGTGGTCTCGGCCACCACGCGGCTCGGCGGGTTCTCCTCGGGTGTCGCCGCCCGCGTGGTCGGTGCCGACGGGCGACGGGCGTTCGTCAAGGCGGTCGGCGACGACGTCAACCCCGACACCCCGAACCTGTTCCGGCACGAGATCGCCGTGCTGTCGGTCCTCCCGGAGACGCCGTACCGCGCTGCGCTGCGCGCGTCGTACGACGACGGCTCGTGGGTCGCTCTGCTGCTCGACGACGTCGAGGGCGGCCACCCCGATCTCGACGACGACCGCGACATGGCCGCCGTGCGCGAGGTGCTCGTGCGGCAGGCCGCGGAGCTGACCCCCGACCCGGTCGCCCGGCCCGGGCCGGACCTGGCCGCGCGCGCGCCGCGGGGGCACCGGCGCGTCGTCCGGGCGCTGGACGAGGACCCGCGCCACGTCCCCGCCGGGTTCGTCTCCGAGCGCGCCACGCTGCTCGCCCGGCTGGCCGCGCTCCCGGGACGCCTGCCCGCCGAGAGCTGGATCCATCTCGACGTGCGCGACGACAACCTGCTCGTGCGGCCGGACGGCAGCGCCGTCGTCGTCGACTGGGGGATGAGCCGGTCCGGTCCCAGCTGGGTCGACCAGGTCCTCCTCGCGGCGCACCGCGTCGACCGCGCCGACTTCGACGAGCTGGTGGTCGACCTCGGGGTGCACGGCACCTCGGTCGCTCGGGGTGCCGCTCTCCAGGACGACGTGACCGATCTCGTGCTCGCTCTCGGGGCGAGCCTCGCCGCGCTGCGCGACCGGCCGGTGCCCGGCCTCCCCGAGATCGACGAGTTCCGGAGGCGCGAGCAGGCGCGCCTCCTCGAGGGCGCGCGCCGCCGCCTCGGCGCGTGACGGGATACTCGTGAGCATGCAGGTCGAGCGCATCTCCGTCGCCCCCGTCAAAGGGCTCGCCCTCGTGCACCCCGACGTGGTCGACGTGGCGACCACGGGGGTCCTGGGCGACCGCCGGTACGCCCTGGTCGACGAGCGCGGCCGGCTCGCGAACGGCAAGCGGTTCGGGCCGCTGGTCGCGGTCTCGGCCGAGGTCGGCGACGACCCCGAGTCGCTCGTGCTCGGGCTGCCCGACGGCTCGCGACTCGGTGGTCCGGTGGAGCTCGGCGATGAGGTCGAGGCGGTGTTCTACGGCGAGCCGCGTCCGGGTCGTCTCGTGCTCGGCAGGTACGCCGAGGCGCTCTCCGCGCTCGCCGGCGAGCCGGTGCGCCTGCTGCGGTTCCCGGAGGGCGCGGCGGTCGACAGGGCGGGCGACGGCGCGGTGTCGATCCAGTCCACCGGGTCCCTGGCGGCCCTCGGGCGCGAGACCGGCTCGGCCGGAACCGTCGACGGTCGACGGTTCCGGATGACGTTCACGGTCTCGGGCACCGGCGAGCACGACGAGGACTCGTGGCTCGGCCGGCGGGTGCGTGTCGGCGAGGTGGTCGTGGTGCCCGAGGGCAACATCGGCCGGTGCGCCATCACGACGCAGGACCCGGACACCGGCGTACCGACCCTCGACACGCTCAAGGCGCTCGCGCGCTACCGCGGCGACCTGATCACCACCGAGCCGCTGCCCTTCGGCGTGCACGCGCGCGTCGTCGTCCCCGGTCGGGTCCGGGTCGGCGACGCCGTCGTGGTCGAGGACTAGCCGCCGCGGGAGCGGCCAGGCACGCGGTTACGCCTCGACGGCGGGCTCGAGGCGCAGGCTGACCGAGTTGATGCAGTAGCGCAGGTCGGTCGGTGTGCCGTACCCCTCGCCCTCGAAGACGTGCCCGAGGTGGCTGCCGCAGTTGGCGCAGCGCACCTCGACCCGGCGCATGCCCAGGCTGGTGTCCTCGATCTCGATGATCCGGTCTCCCGCGAGGGGGGAGAAGAACGAGGGCCAGCCGCAGTGCGAGTCGAACTTGGTGTCGCTGGTGAACAGCTCGGCACCGCAGGCTCGGCAGGAGTAGGTGCCGCGCGTCTTGGTGTCGGTGTACTCGCCGGTGAAGGCGCGCTCCGTGCCGGCCTCGCGCAGCACGTGGTACTCCGCGGGGGAGAGCTGGGCCTTCCACTCGTCCTCGGACTTCGCCGTGACGAAGGGGGTGCCGTCGGGCTTCGTGGCGGGCATCGCACCGTGACGCATCATGGTCCGACCGTACGTCGCCAGGCGCCCTCGCACAGCCCGGAGGCCTTTCGGGACTCTTACGCCGTCGGCTCCGGCTGCTCGGCAGGGCGCCCGGTTGCGGCTACGGTCGTCGTCGTGGCGAAGGAGTTCGGGAGCCCGGTCGAGCTGGCGGTGGGCGAGCACGTCGTCAAGGTGTCCAACCCGGAGAAGCCCTACTTCCCCGAGGTCGGCATCACCAAGCTCGAGGTGGTCCAGCACTACGTGGCGTGCGGAGACGGCATCCTGCGCGCTCTTCGCGAGCGCCCGACGACGCTCGAGCGCTGGCCCGGCGGGGTCGTCCCGGGCGCGCGCATCTCGACGCGCGAGGGGTTCAAGGGCGAGGCGTTCTACCAGAAGCGCGTGCCGCAGGGCGCGCCGCCGTACGTCGAGACCGCCCACATCACCTTCCCGTCGGGCCGCACCGCCGACGAGATCGCACCGACCGAGCTCGCGGTCATCGCCTGGGCCGCGCAGCTCGGCACCATCACGTTCCACCCGTGGCCGGTGCGTCGATCCGACGTCGACCACCCCGACGAGCTGCGCCTCGACCTCGATCCGGGTCCGGGCGCCGACTTCGCCGACGCCGTCGAGGTGGCGCACGAGCTGCACGCCCTGCTCGACGAGGTCGGCATCGTCGGCTGGCCCAAGACCTCGGGGAACCGCGGGGTGCACGTCTACGTCCGCGTCGAGCCGCGCTGGGAGTTCGTCGACCTGCGCCACGCGGCGATCGCTGTCGGCCGCGAGCTCGAGCGTCGGATGCCCGGCCGCGTCACCACCAAGTGGTGGAAGGAGGAGCGGCCGCCCGGCACGATCTTCCTCGACTACAACCAGAACGCTCGCGACCGCACGATCGCCTCGGCGTACTCGGTGCGCCCCAAGCCTCAGGCGCCCGTGTCGATGCCGCTGCTCTGGGACGAGCTCGACCAGGTGAGCACCCTCGACTTCACCGTGCGCACGGCCGGCGCCCGCTTCGCCGAGGTGGGCGACCTGCACGCCGGCATCGACGACGTCGCCTACACGCTCGACACCTTCCTCGAGTGGTACGAGCGCGACGAGCGCGACCTCGGCCTCGGCGACATGCCCTACCCGCCGGACTACCCCAAGATGAAGGGGGAGCCGAAGCGGGTGCAGCCCAGCCGCGACAAGGACCGGGACCGGTCTGCTGACGACCCTGAGCCCCCGGTCGCCTGAGACGCTGGGGCTCGGAGCGTTTCCGCTGCGGCTGAGCGGGCACGGGCCGCGCATGACTGCGCAGGGGAGCGGCGCCGGAGCGCCCACGACCGACGACCTCGAGGCCGTGCTGGCCCAGACCTGCTCCGTCCTCGAGGGGGTCGGCGCCGAGGACTGGGACCGTCCCACGCCCTGCACGGGGTGGGACGTGTCCCAGCTCGTCGACCACCTGATGACCTGGTCCCGCACGTACGCCGAGCGCGTGGGCCTCTCGGAGCCGGGGAGCGGGCACCGGTCCGACGACGGGACCGGCCGCCCGGCCGCGCAGCAGCTGGAGGACCTGTCGGCGGTCATCGTGACCGGGTACCGATCCGACTCCGACGGGTCGCGCGAGCTCCCGCTCGGCATCCTGCTGATGGACTACCTCGGCCACACGTGGGACCTCGCCGTCGCCACGGGCCAGGAGCTGCGAGTGCCCGACACGGCGGTCCTCCGGGCGATGGAGGCCGGTTCGACGATGCTCACCCCGGAGACTCGCGGCGAGAGCTTCGCGCCCGAGGTGCCCGTGGCCCCCGGTGCGACCGACCTCGAGCGGCTGGTCGCCCTCCTCGGACGCGATCCGCGCTGGACGCCGCGCACCTGAGCGCTTCTCCACCGGTCGGGTGGTGCGGAGAAGGAGGCTCGGCTGGTTAGGCTGCGCCCATGGCCTTCATCCTGTTCGTGATCTTCTGCGTCCTCGTCCTCACGATGGGCGTCGCCGCCTACCGCACGATGAACGGCGAGGACATCTACGGGAACAAGAAGAGCCGTCGCCGCAGCTACTGACCGCCGGACGTCCCCGGCCGAGCGATCCCGGCCGGTCAGCCGCCGAGGACGTCATCGAGGTCGTAGCGCACCGGCCGCTCGAGCTGCTCGTAGGTGCACGACCTCGGCTCCCGGTCCGGCCGCCAGCGCTTGAACTGCGTGGTGTGACGGAACCGGGTCCCCTCCATCGCGTCGTACCCGACCTCGACCACGAGCTCGGGCCGCAGCGGGTTCCAGTCCAGCGTCTTCCCGGCGCTCCAGCGCGACACCGCACCGGGCAGCCGCCGGCCCTCGTGGGCCTCGGCCTCGCGCCACGCCGACCAGGGATGGTCGTCGCCGTCGCTCAGCATGTACGGCGCGAGCTCCTGCACCAGCTCGGCCCGGCGCGCCATCGTGAAGCTCGCCGACACCCCGACGCTCTGCAGGTCGCCGTCGTCGTCGTACAGGCCGAGCATGAGCGACCCCACGACGTCCTGGCCCTCCGGCCCCTTCTGCTTGTGCGGCCGCCAGCCCGCCACCACGCAGTCGGCGGTGCGCGCGTGCTTCACCTTGAGCATCACGCGCTTGTCGGGCTGGTAGGTCGAGTCGAGCAGCTTGCACACGAGCCCGTCGAGGCCGGCGCCCTCGAACTGCTCGAACCAGCGCGCGGCCTCGTCCTCGTCGCGGCTGATGCGGGTCAGGTGCACCGGTCCGTCGACGCCCTCGAGCGCGGACTCGAGCAGGGCGCGGCGTCGTGAGAACGGCTCGCGCATCAGGTCGTCGTCGCCCAGGGCGAGCAGGTCGAAGGCGACGAAGGATGCCGGGGTCTCACCGGCCAGGCGGCGCACCCGGCTGTCGGCCGGATGGATCCGCTGCTGCAGCGCGCCGAAGTCGAGCCGGTCGCCGGTGCGCACGACGATCTCGCCGTCGACCACGCACCGCTCCGGCAGCTGGGCCAGCACCGCGTCGACGACCTCCGGGAAGTAGCGGGTGAGCGGTCGCTCGTTGCGGCTGCCGAGCACGACGTCGGCACCGTCGCGGAACACGATGCACCGGAAGCCGTCCCACTTCGGCTCGTAGACCAGGCCGCCCGGCACCGAGCCGGGGGCGGGGATGCCGGTCACGGGCTTGGCGAGCATGGGTGCCACCGGCGGCATCACGGGGAGCTGCATGCGCCCATCCTGCCCCGGCGCCGGGGATCCACCCAGCAGGATGCAGGGGTGCTCGACGACGTCCTGACCACCGTGACCGGTCTGCTGCCGGCGCGGGAGGGCTTCGTGCGCGTGGGGGTGGACGGCGTCGACGGGTCGGGGAAGACGACGTTCGCCGACGCGCTGGCCGAGCATCTGGAGGCGCACGGCTGGTCCGTCGTCCGGATCCGGGCCGACGACTTCCTCAACCCGCGAGCGGTGCGCTACCGGCTCGGCCGCGACTCGCCCGAGGGGTACGTCGCGGACTCCTACGACGTCGACCGGTTGCGGTCCGACGTGCTCGACCCCTTCGGCCCGAGCGGCTCCGGCCGGTACCGCGAGCGCAGCCTGGACCTCGCGACCGACACCTCGCTCGACCCGCAGTGGCTGCAGGCGCCCGAGGGGTGCGTCCTCGTGCTCGACGGGATGTTCCTTCATCGCGACGAGCTCATCGACGTCTGGGACGTCTCCGTCCTGCTCGACGTGCCGTTCGAGGAGTCCTGCCGACGGATGGCGGTGCGCGACGGCAGCCACCCCGACCCGCAGCACCCCTCGATGCGCCGGTACGTCGAGGGTCAGCGGCTCTACCTCGCCCGCTGCGTGCCCGCGACGAGGGCCACCCTCGTCGTGGACAACACCGACCCGCTCAGTCCCCGGATCGTGCGGGCTCAGCCGACGCGGTAGTCGAGGAAGAGCGTCCCGGCGTCCTCGAGGGCGTGGTGCAGCTGCAGGGGGCGCGGCGCGTCGGGCAGCGGAACGCCCGTCAGCACCCGGGGGACCGGCCCCTCGCCGGCGTAGGCGCCACCCGCCAGCAGCGGGGAGACGGTGAGCAGCAGCTCGTCGAGCAGCCCGGTCGCGGCCAGCTGGCCGAGCAGGTGCGGGCCGCCCTCCGCGTGCACGCGGTGCAGCCCTCGCTCGTTGAGGGCACGCACGGCGAGGTGGAGGTCGACATCGTCGTCGCCGGCGAGGATCACGTCGGCCACCTCGGCGACGGGATCGAGCCGCGCGGGGAGGGCCGACTCCGTGGTGATCACGATCGTGCGCACCGTCGCCTCGGTGAACAGCGGCGCGGCCAGGTCGAGGTCGAGCGATCGGCTCACCACGGCGATCGCGGGCACCGGGGTCTGCCGGGCGGCCGCGCGCCGGTCGGCGAACGACGGCTTCACCTTGGCCGGCCGGTAGCCCTCGGCCCGCACCGTGCCGGCACCGGCCAGCACGACGTCGGCGAGACCTCGGAGCCGGCCGAACACCCGGCGGTCGGCGTCGTTGGAGATGCCCGCCGACAGTCCGTCAGGGGAGCGCGCCGCGCCGTCGGCCGTCATGACCATGTTGGCCCGCAGCCACGCGGTGGGCACCGGCCAGTCGGGCCAGGCGTAGACCCGGTCGAGGTCGTCGTCGGTCAGGTCCTCGCGGGCCGCCGGAAGGAGCATGCGCACCCCTCGATGCTCCCACGGCGGGTGCGGCGACACCCGCCGTCGGTCGTGCGGGGCCCGTGATCCGCGTCGCGGTCAGCGGCGCACTGCGGCGGAGAAGACGGCCACGATGATCGCGCCGATGAGCACCTGCAGCCCGAGCACGAGCCAGAAGCTCCAGTGCTGCGCGTAGCCGATGGCGGCTCCGATGGCGGCGGCGACGATGCCGATGAGGATGGTGAGCAAGCAGCCGACCGGTTGGCTGTTCGGCACGACGAGCCGCGCCAGAGCCCCGATGATGAGACCCACGAGGATGGCCGAGATGAAGCCGGTGAACTGCATGCCGGCATCCTTCCGCACGGAGGTGGCTGGTGGGCAAGGGGCATGCGCATTCCCCGCAGCAGGTGACGTCGGCGCACGAGTTCCGGCCCGGCGACCTCCTGGCCGAGCGCGACACCGACGACGTCTCGACGGCGCCCGGCGACCGCGAGCAGACCGAGGCCGCGACGGGTGCGCTGCTCGACGAGCTCGCCGTGCTGCAGGAGCGGCTGTACGCCGAGGGCGTGGGCGGGGGCCAGCGGTCGTTGCTCCTGCTCCTGCAGGGCATGGACACCTCCGGCAAGGACGGTGCGGTGCGTCGTGTGGTGGGGTCGATGAACCCGGCCGGTGTGCGGATCACGTCGTTCAAGAAGCCGACCGACGAGGAGCTGGCTCACGACTTCCTGTGGCGGATCGACCGCGCCCTGCCGCCCGCGGGGCACGTCGGCGTCTTCAACCGGTCGCAGTACGAGGACGTGCTCGTGGTGCGGGTGCACGACCTCGTGCCGGAGTCGGAGTGGTCGACCCGCTACGACCGGATCAACGAGTTCGAGCGGCGCGTGGTCGACGCCGGCACCCACCTGGTGAAGGTGATGCTGCACATCTCCAAGGGCGAGCAGAAGCAGCGGCTCGGGGAGCGGCTCGAGGACCCCACGAAGTTCTGGAAGTACAACGCCGGCGACCTGCACGAGCGGACGTTCTGGGACGACTACCAGGACGCCTACCAGGACGCGCTCGCCCGCTGCTCCACGGACTCCGCGCCGTGGTACGTCGTGCCGGGTGACCGGAAGTGGTACCGCGACTGGGTGCTCGCGAATCTGCTCGTCGACGCGCTGCGCGACATGAACCCGACGTACCCGCCTGCCGACTTCGACGTCGCGGAGCAGCGCCGCCTCGTCGCCGCGCTCGACTGACACCGCGCAGGACCGACACCGCGCAGGACCGACACGCGCTCGACCGACGCCGCGTTCGACGGACGCCGCGCTCGACCGGCACCGCGCTCGACCGGCACCACCGGCTCCCGCGGGTGCGCTGGGCTCACACGCTCGGATCGGCCTCGCCGTCGTCGGGACGGACGACGCCCGCGGGGTCGCCGGGCCGGATGGTCCCGCCCGCGATCACCCGGGGGTTGATCCCGCGCCGGCGCAGCTCGCGGCCGTCGGGGGTGGCGGTCAGACGCAGCGCCTCCACGCCGACCCGCTCCTTGAACTGGGCGCAGCCGGTGTGCGGTGCCGCCGTCACTTCGAGGACCGCCCCGCCGATCTGCAGCCGGGTCCCGGTGGGGAGGTTGGTCACGCTCACGTCGAGGTCGGCGTAGAGCTGGTCGCCGGCGAGGGCCCAGCGCTCGCGCGAGCCGGCCACGAGGTCGGCCGCGCGGCTGTTCATCACCGTCACCTGCGCGTCGGGGTTGGGTCCGCCGTCGGGAGTCCGGCTGCTCCCGCGCTGGTCCCAGGTGTCGCCCGCGATCCCGACGCTGGGATCGACCACGGCCACGTCGAGCACCACCCGCTCGCCGGGGGCCGGGCGGACGACCACGAGCTCGAGGAGTCCGGAGTCGCGGGGCGCCTTGCGCACGTGGGCGAGGCCGGCGCGCAGCTCGTCGGGGGTGCGGTGGAACGCCGTGTGCGGGGTGACCGGTTCGGAGGTGGGCGTGGCCGTCATGGCGGTCACCCTCCCAGCGAACGCGCTCCACGGGCCAGGGTGTTTCACCCGCAGGCGGGCCGCGCCGTCACGGTCACGCGGCACGGGCCGTGACGGTGAGCCGTGGCGTCGCGACGCCCGCGGCGCGCGCCGTCGCGCTGACGCGCACGCAGACCGGCGTCGTGGCTCCGGGCGGGAGGGCGCGCTCGGACCACTGCTGGGCGTCGAGGAGCCGGGTGGGCTGGCCGCAGCCGCTCCCGGTGGGGACCCACGCCTCCACGAGGACCCCGGCGGCGCCGGCGCCCGTCGCGGCGGGGCGGGCCGACCAGACCAGCGGGGCGGTCCCGGTGTTGCGCACTGTCACGGTCGAGACCGCGGCCGCGGCGGGCAGGCCCGCGGTCGAGATGTCTCCGACGAGGGTGACCCGGACCGGACCTCCCGAGGCGGGCGGGTCGACGGCGCGCATCGCGGGCAGGGCGACGGCGGCGGCTCCCACGCCGCACACGGCCAGGGCCAGCACCGGCCCGACGACGGGGGCGAGTCGGCGCGGGCGCACCAGGGTGCGGGTGCGGCCCGGCAGGGCGAGCGGGGAGGCCGCCACGAGCGCCATGCCCACCTCCGAGCACCGATGCAGGGACTCCATGTCCGTGTCTGCGGGGTGCTTCGGCGGGGGGACGGCGCGTACTTGAGCGCATCGTCACGACAGCGGCCCTGGAACGGCAGATCTTGAGCGGCGGTGGAGGTCCGGAGCGACGCCGACAGGCGGAGCGGCCCGTGGCGAGGTGACCCGGCGGCGACGCTGGTCCTGGTGGTCGAGGGTTCCGAGGCGAGGGCGGCGTCTCGCGGTGGGGCGTCGACGGAGCCGTCGACGCCGGAGACCGACGGAGCCGGGACCGCCGTGGCGGTCCCGGCTCCGCGGGGACGGCGCGGAGATCCTGCCCGGGGCTCCGCGCGGTCGTGCGAGGTCGCCGGGTGCACCGGTCTCCCCACGACGGGCCGCTGCCACTGCCCAGGGGCACCGGCTCCATCGGTCTGCGGGGGCGCGTCAGAGCGCCCCGGTGGGTCACCTCACTGGTCGGCCGCCTGGTACAGCGTGGAGATCTGCTCGGCGGTGAGGGCGTTGGTCGAGGCGAGGACGAACTCGTCGTAGGAGCCCATGGTGCCGACGGTCGGGGCGCCGGTCGGGCCGCCGCTCGAGGTGCGGGTGTCGCCGACGCTCCAGCGCACGCTGGAGCCGAAGCTGCGGAACGGTGCGGCGTGCGACGTGTCCGTCAGCAGGCTGGCGCCGTCGAGGTAGAGCGTGACGCCGCCGTGCGTGGCGTTGTACGGCGTCATCACCGCCACGACGAAGTGCCAGGCGCCGTCGTCGACCACCGGTCCGCTCGCGCTGGTAGTCCACGACGACCCCGTGTTCCCGCTGCGGCCGGAGAACCTCAGGTAGCCGTTGGCGTCGATCCACAGGACCCGGTCGAGGCTGCTGCCGTCGGAGACCGACGCGAGCGTGGAGGCTCTGGTGGTCGTGGTCTGGAACCAGAGCATGAGCACCAGGGCGGTCGACGTGGAGTTCATCCCGAACGTCGACTGCCCGACCGAGGCGGTGGTGGCGTACGACGACGTCGTGGTCAGGCTGATCCCCGAGTCCGAGTCGCAGTAGAGAGCGCCGCTGACGTCGTAGGTCGGGGTGTTCCCGGAGGTGGTGGCCGTCCATGTCCGGCTGGTCATCCACGCGTCGGTGCTGATGCCGGACGCGCCGCCGAACCGGTTCCACGACCTGCGTGCGGCTGTCGGCACGACCGTGGTGTCGAGCAGGCCGCCGTCGGAGCTCGACGCCCAGCTCCTGCTCGACGGTGTGCAGGTGCCGGCCGAGGCGACGTTCCCGGTCGCCGATGCTGAGGTGGTGAGCGTGGCTCGGCTCGAGCCCACGCCCAGGTGCGGTGCGAGGGCGACGACGACGGCGGCGATCACGAGAGCGACGGGTGCGGCCCACGCGCGGCGGTCCCGCCAGCGCGACGTCACGACGCGACCTTGCGGGTGCGGAGTCCGCCGAGGAGCGCTGCGAGCTCGCCGAGCGCCACGACGACGAAGAGCGTGCCGTAGGCCAGGAGACGGCCGCGGGGGGTCTGGAGCCAGACTGCGAACTGCTGCCACGCGGGGACCACGCCGTCGGCGACCCCGATCACGTTGGCGGCGGGCGCCAGGTCGGGATCGGTCGTCCGGTTCGCGTCGCCCTTGGTCTGGTAGAAGACGCCCGGCTGCCCCGGGTCCGCGACCACCTTGACGATGCGGTGCGTGATGACCGTGCCGTTGCCCAGGGCGCGGAAGGTGATGATCTGGCCGGGCTGGAGCGCTGCCGGATCGGCGGCGTCGTGGATCGTGATCACCGACCCCACCGGGAAGTGCGGCACCATCGACCCGCTCGTGATCGTCACCAGGTGGTCGCCGTTGCGCTGCATCGCCCACGGCACGAGCGTCGCGAACGCGGCCAGCAGCACCGACGCCGCGAGCACGGCCCGGTAGGCCCACGTCGCGGCGACGCGCGCGAGCGAAGGCCCGGTCCGGGTGTGGCGACCGGTGGCGCGGTCGATCGCGGGAGTAGTCACGGTGGTCATCAGGCGCTCTCAGCGGAGAAGGAGAAGGTCGTGGTCGCGGTGCTGCCGCGCCCGGCGTAGCCGAGGCCGGTGCCCAGCGGGAGGTCGACCTTCATGCACAGGTTGTCGACCGCGCCGGCACCGAGCCTGAGGTCGCCTTCGCCGGTCGAGGGGTTGCCGATCACGTCCAGGCCGGTCGTGGTGCCGAACGCCAGCGGGCCGCCGTTGCTCACGATCGTCCCTGCCGAGTAGGTGGACGCGTCGCAGGTGGCGCTCGCGGTCGCGAGCCGAGCGATCGACAGGGTCAGCCGCGACGCCAGGGTGCTCGTGGTCGACGTCGCCGTCACCGAGTAGACGAGCGGGGCGCTCCCGGAGTTCGTGACCGTCAGCCGGTGATAGGTCGAGGGCGCGCCCGGGATCATCGTGAAGGCACCCGTCCACTGCCCGGCAGCGGCGCCGTCGGCGAGCGACAGCGCGATGTTCCCGGACGTCACCGTCTGCGCGACGGTGGTCTGCGAGTCCTGGAGGACGGCGAGGGAGGGGAGCGGCCCGTCCTCGTGCGAGGCGGCCAGCACGAGCAGCCCGGCCGCGACGACGGTCGCCGCCCGGGCTGCCGTGGAACGGCTGCGGTTCGAAGGGGTCATGGTCGCGGGTCAGGCGTTGTTGGCGGTCTGCTCGGCGTCGAACGTGATCGAGACGTTCGACGAGAGCACGCTGTTGGTGGAGTACGTCGAGGGCTCCAGCTCCCGCACGCAGAGGTGCTCCGCGCCGCCTGCCGCGAGCGTGCGGTCGCCCGCCTGGGCTCCGGCCGCGTTGCTCCCGAACAGGGCGACCGAGGTGCCCGACGCGGTGACGTCCTTGGCGAGGTAGGTCGTGCTGTCGACGGCGGTGCTCCAGGAGAGCGTCCCGTCGCAGGTCGAGGACGAGGTGGCGACCTTGATCACGCCGAACTGCATCGCCTGCGTGAGCGCGTTGCTCGTCGACCAGTTCAGCGTGGCGGAGTAGCGCATCTGCAGCGAGCCGCCGTTGGTGACCGTCAGGATCGTGTACTTCGCGTCGCCCGGGGCCGAGGCTCCCGCAGCGAGGTTCGAGAACGTGGTCGACCCGAGGGCCAGCGACACGTTGCCGGAGGTCACGGTGGCCGGCCCCGCGGTCTTGGAGTCGGTGAGCAGAGCGCTCGAGGCGAGGTTGGTCAGGCTGACGGCCGACAGGCCGACGAGGGCGGCGGACGCCGCGCCGATGCGCAGCTGGCGGCCGGTGATGCGGGGCAGGGCGGGCACGGGGTCTCCTGGGCGGGGAGGGAGGGCAGGACGGGCTGTGCTCGGGCCGGCGGGGCAGCGCCGGCCCGAGCAGGTCGATCAGGGGTTGTTGGCGGTCTGCTCGGCGTCGAACGCGATGCTCAGGCCCGAGGTCTGGCTCGCGGCCGTGTTGCCGGTCGCCGACGGGAGCGCCATCCGCACGCACAGGTAGTCGGCGCTCGAGGCGGCCAGCGCGCGGTCGCCGGTCTGGGCGCCGGCCGCGGTGCTGCCGAAGAGCGCCTGCGACGTGCTGGCCGCGGTGACGTCCTTGGCGAGGTAGGTGGAGTTGTCGACCGACCCGGCCCACGCGAGCGTGCCGTCGCACGTGGCAGCGCCGGAGGCGATGGTGCGCACGGAGACCTGCACGGCCTGGGTCATCGCGTTGCTGGCCGACCACCGGAGCGTCGCGGCGTAGCGGTCGGCGAGGCTGCCGGAGTTGGTGACGGTCACGACGGCGTACTTGGCGTCGCCGGGCGCCAACGAGGTCGTGCCGAGGTTGGCCAGGGTCGCCCCGGTCAGCGAGAGCGCGACGTTGCCGGTGGTGACCGTGGCGGCGCCGGCCGTCTGGGTGTCGGTGAACAGCGCGCTGGACGCGAGGTTCACGACGGTGACGGCGCTCAGGGCGACCAGGCCGACGGAGGCGGCCGCGATGCGAGCGGTGCGGGCGGAGGTCATGGGACGTGCTCCTTGGGCAGGTTCAGGACAGGGGGAGCGGGGAGCGGGGAGCGGGGAGCGGAGGGGGGCGCCGGCGACGCCCCCCTCCGGCTCAGGTCACGCGTTGTTGGCGGTCTGCTCCGCGGCGAAGGTCACCGTCGTGGAGGTGGCGGCGCCCTGGTAGGCGTTGCCCGAGGCACCGGGGAACGCGACCTGGACGCACAGGGCCTCCGAGGTGGCGGCGGCGAGGACGCGGTCGCCGGTCTGGGCGCCAGCGGCGGTGTCGCCGAGGGCGAGCGAGCCGAGCTTGCCGTCGTAGATCGCGGTGCCGCCGGAGACCGCCGAGGCGTTGCACGTGGCGTCGGAGGCGATCGCCACGACCTTGGCGTCGAGCTGGGCGGCGAGCGCCTTGCTGTCGGCGTTGGTCGAGGACGAGGTCACGGCGTAACGCAGCTCGAGCGAGCCGTCGTTGGCGACCGGGATCTTGCCGTAGTTCACGGTGCCCGGAGCCAGGTTCGACACGGTGAACACCGCGGCGCCACCGCCGGTGTTGATGTCGACGGTGCCGGAGGTGAACGAGTTGCCGGCAGAGGTGTCGGTGTCGGTGAAGAGCGCGGACGACGCGATGCCGGCAGCGCCGACGAAGGCGACGGCCAGCGCACCCGCGCCGAGGACGACGCGGCGGGAGATCGTGGTGGTCATGGTGACCCTTCCGGGGAGTTGTGGACGTGGTGTCGTCCAGAAGGGTCGCGATCGAGGCTGCAGCGCTCAACGCGGCGGTGCGGTGGGTCGGGTGATGGCCGTTCGGGGGAGGTCCGCTCTCCGCTCGCTCACGGATCCGTCGCGGCCGGCGCACCACCTCAAGCCGAGATCTGCACCGTCTCGAGGCAGTCTCGGCGGCGACCACGGCCTCATCACCGGTCGATCGATAGGTGTCACGCAGGGTGACGAGGATTCCCCGAGAACTTCACCCGTTCGGCACAGGCCTGGCAGGGCTCCGCAGGTTCGGCGGGCCGGAACGGTCGCAGAGCGTGGCCCGCAGCGTCCGTCCTGGGCCGGACGGACCAGCGTGTCGGAGGTCAGCGAACGCGCGCAGGCAACGAGTCCCAGCCGCGCAGGACGAAGGTGTCGCGCTGCACGGCGCCGTCGGCGAGCTCGATGCCGGGCCAGCGCTCCGCGAGCAGCGGCAGCGACTGCGCCATCTCCAGCCGGGCGAGCGGCCCGCCGAGGCAGAAGTGGATGCCGGCGCCGAAGGCGATGTGCGGGTTCGGGTCGCGGGTGACGTCGAACCGGTCGGCGTCGGCGAACTCGTCGCCGTCGCGGTTGGCCGAGCCGAGGAGCGCCGCGATCTTCTGCCCGGCGCGGACCGTGATGCCGTTGATCTCGACGTCCTGGGTCGCGGTGCGCTCGAAGAGCTGGCTGGGGGAGTCGTAGCGGAGCATCTCGTCGACCGCGGTCGCTGCCGTGCCCCACGGGTCGGCGACGACGCGGTCCCACTGCTCGCGGTGGTCCATGAGCGCGACGAAGCCGTTGCCGAAGCCGTTGACCGTCGCCTCGTGGCCGGCGTTGAGGAGCAGGACGACGGTGGCGATCAGCTCGCGCTCGGTGAGGTGCTCGCCCTCCGCCTCGACCTCCGCGAGGTAGGTGATGAGGTCGTCGCCGGGGTTGCCGCGGCGCTCGCGCGCGAGGTCGGCGACGTAGGCCGAGAACTCGTCGCACGCGGCGCGCGCCCTGACGTCGTCGTCGGGCGTGCGGTCGTACTCGTACATCTTCACGATGGCCTGCGACCACGGGCGCAGCAGCGCGATGTCGTCGTCGGGGAAGCCGAGCAGGTCCGCGATGACGAGGACCGGGAGCGGCTCGGCGTAGTCGGCGATGACGTCGAACGTGCCGGTGTCGAGCACCTTCTCCTCGGCCGTGTCGAGCAGGTCGCGGCACAGCTCCTGGATCCGGTCGCGGCGGCTCTCGATCTGGCCGCGGGCGAAGGCGGCGGCGACGAGTCGGCGCAGCCGGGTGTGCTTGGGCGGCTCGTTCTCGAGCAGGGCGTCCTCGTGCAGCCAGTTGAACGTCTCCCAGACGTCCTCGGGCTCGCGCGGGCTGAAGATGCGACCGAGCTTGCGGTTGCGCAGTACGGCGTTGGCGTCGTCGTAGCGGAACGCGAGCCACATGCCGAGCCCGTCGTCCCACACCGGGCCGCCGACCGACCGCATCCGGGCGAAGGCGGGGTAGGGGTCGCGGGCGACCTCGGGGTCGGACAGGTCGATGGTCGGCTCGGTCATGCCTCCGACCCTAGGACGGGCGGCCGGGCGCCGAGCAGCGGGTCAGAGCTCGCCGCGCAGCCAGGCGATCGCTGTGGTGGCGTCGTAGCCGTCGGGGTCGCGGGCGAGGAGCACGCGCGCCCCGTCGAGGTCGTCGCCGAGGGTCACGATCGGCTGCTCCTCGGTGCCGTCCTTGCGCACCTGCGGGAGACCGGCGCTGGCGACCAGCGCGTTGCACAGGCACACCCGACCGCCGATCTCCTCGGGGGTGCCGCCCTTGCGCGTGAACATGTGGTCCGGCTCGGAGGCACAGCGGTAGTCGAGCTTGCCGTCGGCGCGCCGGAACGGGGAGCGCAGGTGGCCGAGGTCGCAGACCTTGGGTCGCTCCTCGCGCAGCTCGAGGTCGGAGAGCGTGCCGGGCAGCTGGGCGACCTTGAACGGGAAGCCGGTCGGCGAGGCGAGAGGGTCGGTCCGGGTACGCAGCGTGCCGTCGAGGAGGGACCTGCGCAGCCGGTCGCGCAGGTCCGGACGGAATCCGGAGTCCTGGCTCATCGCGAACAGCGTGCCGACCTGGATACCGGCGGCGCCCAGCGACTGCGCCTCCTTCAGCCGCTCTGGCGAGCCCCAACCACCGGCGAGCCAGAACGGCAGGCCGAGGTCGAGGAACTTGGTGGGATCGACCTCGTCGCGCGGGCCGTAGACCGGCTGGCCGTCGTCGTCGAGGACGAGCTTGCCGCGGGGCGGCGCGTTGTGGCCGCCGGCGGTGGGCGCCTCGATCACGAAGCCGTCGGGCCGGGTGACCTCGTCGCGGGCGAGGTAGTTGGCCAGGACGTAGTTCGCGACGATCGCCAGGAAGGTCGGGCGCTTCAGCGGCGGCAGCTCGACGGTGAGGACCTCGCGCGGGTCGATCGTGACGGCCCAGTCCTCCTCGGGCAGGGCGTCGAGCACGTCGACCGGCAGCGAGGCGACCTCGTGCTCCGCCAGCCTGTTCAGCAGCTGAGGGATGTGCGCCGGGATGCCCGCGCCCATCAGGACGTAGTCGACGCCGGCGAGCATCGCGCCGTACGCCGTCCACGGGGTCGGCGTCTGGATCTTCTCGAGGAAGTTCACGCCGACCAGGCCGTCGTGGCCCTCCTTCGCCAGCCAGACCTCGGCGAAGTTCGCCACGACCTGAAGGCGCTGCGCGCGCAGGGTCTCGGTGAGCGACGGGCGCGGGATCGCGACGTAGGGCTGGCCCTGCGGGCGACCGCCCTCGATGAAGTAGTGCTCGAGCACCTCGTCGGCCACGGCGCGGTCGGGGAACGCGGCGATGGCGCGGCGGAGGTCGCCGTCGGGGTCGCCGTCCTGCAGGCGGCGCGCCACCACGATGTCGAGGCCGGTACCGGACACCACGCCGAGCTCGCCGGCGCGGGCGACCTTGTTGGCCAGCTTCCACGAGGAGACCGCGACACCCATGCCGCCCTGGATGATGGTCGGCCGACGGGTGTCGGTCATGGCAGCTCCTGGTCGCGGTCGGCGGGTGAACCTCCGCCTACGTTAGCGTAGGTTGGCCGCGGCGAGAGCCGGTCACGACCGCCAGGCGCCGTCGATCCAGCGCACCTCGCCCACGAACAGGGGCGCCATCGAGGTGCTCCACCAGGCGGCCTGCTCCGCGTCGTCGGCCAGGAGCGCGTAGCTCTCGCGATCGTCGAAGCGGATGCAGGCCACCACGTGCTCGCCGTCGTCGCCCGCGAGCACCGACTGGTCGAGATAGCCCGGGGTACGAGCGCCCTTGTCCTGCTCCCAGGCGCGGACCACGGCCTCCACCTGCTCGACGGGCACCGCGAGCCGTCCGATCATCACCGTCCCGTACATCGGGCCCACCTCCTTGGCGCGCAGGTCTACGCCGCGCTCCGGGCTGGGCGCCATAGCCCCAGCGGGCTGGGCCGAAGGGGCCAGCGACAGGGGTCACCGGAGTGCACGCGCCCGGGGAACGACGAAGCCCCCGCCGCGGCGGGGGCTCGATCGTGGGCGATACAGGAATCGAACCTGTGACCTCTTCCGTGTCAAGGAAGCGCGCTAGCCCCTGCGCCAATCGCCCGTGCTGGTGCTCCTCGTAGGGGACCGAGGTGGAGACGGGATTTGAACCCGTGTACACGGCTTTGCAGGCCGTTGCCTCGCCTCTCGGCCACTCCACCGAGCAGACCTCCGCACCGACGGGGCAGAGGTCTTCCGAGCGGACGACGGGACTCGAACCCGCGACCCTCACCTTGGCAAGGTGATGCGCTACCAACTGCGCTACGTCCGCGTTGCAGGCGCGGGGACGTGCCCCTCGCTGCGGTTCGAAACCATAACCCATCGCCCCGGAACACTCCAAAGCGGGACGGCCCACGTGGCGTCGGCCATCATGTGCGGCGTGACCGAGCCGTGCGCGCACCTCGGCGGCATGCTCGCCACCGGGCTGGCCGACGTGACGAGCGATCTCGCCGCGCTCGA
>JAKOVT010000088.1 GCA_029781935.1 Actinomycetes bacterium
CGCCAACGTGCTGCTCCTCGACGAGCCCACCAACAACCTCGACCCGGCCAGCCGCGAGGAGGTCCTGGGCGCGCTGCGCACCTACGAGGGCGCGATCGTGCTGGTGACGCACGACGAGGGCGCCGTCGACGCGCTCGACCCCGAGCGGATCCTGCTGCTGCCCGACGGCGTCGAGGACCTGTGGAACCCCGACTACGCCGATCTCGTCGCCCTCGCCTGATCGCTCCTGCCACCGGTGTGATTCGCCGGAACTGCTTGCGGGGCAACGCCTGCCCGCTACGGTGACCCCTGTCGCGTCGGGCCCGCACGGCCCCACGGTGGCCCTAGGAGGCAGCGTGACGGAGCTGAGCAAGGGTCGACGGGTCTCGGGCAGCGAACGGGACAAGCTCGCCGTCGACCTCAAGAAGAAGTACGCCGCAGGCGCCAGCATCCGCGACCTCGCGGAGCAGACCGGCCGGTCCTACGGCTTCGTGCACCGGGTGCTGAGCGAGTCGGGGGCCACCCTGCGCGGACGCGGAGGGGCCACGCGCGGTAAGAAGAAGGCGTGACCGCACTCGACGATCTCCTCAGCAAGGGCGGCGTCCGCGTCGCGTGGACCGGTCCGGCGGGGGAGCCCGTCGTCACCGTCACGCTGGACCGGCCCGCGACCCGCAACGCCCAGACCCCCACCACCTGGCGCGCCCTGGCAGCGCTCGGCGATGCGCTGCCGGAGGGCACCCGCGCCGTCGTGCTGCGCGGCGAGGGCCCCGTGTTCAGCTCGGGCATCGACCTGCGTGCGTTCACACCGGAGGGCATCGACGGCCAGTCGCTGCTCGGCGAGTTCCTCTCCGTGCCCGACGAGTCGGCTGCCGACCTCGTGCAGGAGTTCCAGGCGGGCTTCAGCTGGTGGCACGACCGCGACGACGTCGTCACGGTCGCCGCGGTCCAGGGAGCAGCGGTGGGAGCGGGGTTCCAGCTCGCGCTCGCGTGCGACCTGCGGGTCTGCACGCCCGACGCGAGGTTCGCCATGCGGGAGCCCTCCCTGGGCCTCGTCCCCGACCTGACCGGCACCCACCCGCTCGTCCGCACCGTCGGCTACTCGCGGGCGCTCGAGCTCTGCCTGTCCGGGCGCTGGGTGGGCGCCGACGAGGCCCTCGCCCTCGGCCTCGCGACGTCGGTGGTGCCTGCTGAGGGGCTCGCCGACGCCGTGGCCGCGCTGGTGGCCGCCGTGACCGGTCCGCGTCCCACCACGGCCGCCGCCACCAAGCGGCTGCTGCGCGCCGCGCTGACGCAGGACGCCGTCGCCCAGCGCCGCGCCGAGGGGGAGGCGCAGATCGCCCTGCTGCGGGCGATGGCGCGCGAGGCCGGGCTGCGCTGAGGGGCGCCGTCGGACCCCGACGGGAACAATGGGGTGCCGCCGCGGCCTTGTACCCGCGACGGCTCGACCCCAGGAGGCTGCCCGCGTGGCGATGAACAACCCGTACATGGTGATGCGGTCGTTCCGGCGCGACGACGAGGTGAAGAACCGCAAGCTCGCGCGCGGGACGGTGCGCCGCGTCCTGGGCTACGCCACGCCCTACCGCGTGCTGGTCATCGGCTTCCTCATCACCCTCGTGATCGACGCCGTCCTCGTCGTGGCGCAGCCGCTGCTGTTCCGCCGCATCATCGACCAGGGCGTCACCCCGGGTGACTCGCAGGTCGTCACCACCACGGCCATCCTCATCGCCGTCCTGGCCGCCTTCGACGCGGGTCTCACCCTGGTCGGGCGGTGGTACTCCGCGCGCATCGGCGAGGGCCTCATCTACGACCTGCGCACCGAGGTCTACGACCACGTGCAGCGCCAGCTGGTCGCCTTCTTCACGCGCGCGCAGACCGGCGCGCTCGTGTCGCGCCTGAACTCCGACGTGGTCGGCGCGCAGCAGGCGTTCACATCCACGCTGTCCGGCGTCGTGGGCAACGCCATCAGCCTCGTGGCGGTGATCATCGCGATGATGGCGCTGTCGTGGCAGATCACGCTGGCGTCGCTCGTGCTGCTGCCCGTCTTCCTCGTGCCCGCCCGCTACTTCGGCCGGACGCTGCAGGCGATGACCCGCGAGCAGATGCAGCTCAACGCCGAGATGTCGACGCAGATGACCGAGCGGTTCAACGTCGCCGGAGCCCTGCTGGTCAAGCTCTTCGGCCGCCCCGACGACGAGGCCGTCAGCTTCTCCGGCAAGGCCGCCCGCGTGCGCGACACCGGCGTCCGCATCGCCATGGCCAACCGCATCTTCTTCACCGCGCTCACCCTGGTCGCGGCCCTCGCCACCGCCCTGGTCTACGGCGTCGGTGGCAACCTCGCCATCACCGGCGCGATCACCGTCGGCACGCTGCTCGCGCTGGCCGCCCTGCTCGGTCGCCTCTACGGTCCGCTCACGGCGCTGTCGAACGTGCGGGTCGACGTCATGACCGCACTGGTCAGCTTCGAGCGCGTCTTCGAGATCCTCGACCTTCGCCCCATGGTCGAGGACCGGCCCGACCCGGTCGCGCTGGAGGCCGGCCCGACGCGCATCGAGTTCGACCATGTGAGGTTCCGCTACCCGTCGGCCGACGAGGTGTCGCTGGCATCGCTGGAATCGGTCGCCAAGGCCGACGCCGCCCCGGTGCGCGACGACGTCCTCAAGGACGTGTCCTTCGTGGCGGAGCCCGGGCAGATGGTGGCGCTCGTCGGGCCGTCCGGCGCCGGCAAGACCACCATCACCGCGCTGGTGTCGCGCCTGTACGACGTGAGCGACGGCGCGATCCGGATCAACGGCATCGACGTGCGCGACGTCTCGCAGCAGTCGCTCCACGACCTCGTCGGGGTCGTCACGCAGGACGCGCACATGTTCCACGACACGATCCGCGCGAACCTCGTCTACGCGCGCCCCGACGCGACCGACGACGAGCTGCACGCGGCCCTGCGCGACGCGCAGGTGCTCTCGCTCGTCGAGGCTCTGCCCGACGGCCTCGACACGGTGGTGGGCGACCGCGGCTATCGGCTCTCCGGCGGCGAGAAGCAGCGGATGGCGATCGCCCGGCTGCTGCTCAAGGCGCCCGACGTCGTCGTGCTCGACGAGGCGACCGCCCACCTCGACAGCGAGTCGGAGGTGCAGGTGCAGCAGGCGCTCGCGACCGCGCTCGAGGGACGCACGTCCCTCGTCATCGCGCACCGGCTCTCGACGATCCGCGAGGCCGACGTGATCCTCGTGGTGGAGGACGGCCGGATCGCCCAGCACGGCACGCACGAGGCGCTGCTCGCCCGAGGCGGCACCTACGCCGACCTCTACCGCACCCAGTTCGCCACGCAGGAGTCGCAGCCGGTCTGAACCGCCGCGTCGTGACGGACGCTGAGGCGTCGCCCATCTCTGGTGTCAGCTCAAGTCGGCGGCGCCGCGAGACGGAGGGCCGAACGAGTTCGGACCCGGTGTGGACTCCATGAGCATGAAGATGAGAAGGACCAGACCGCCGAACGGGATCAGCGAGATCCAATACCACCAGCCCGACTTGCCCGTGTCGTGCAACCGCCGGACCATCACCGAGATGGACGGGATGATGATCACGAGCCCCACGAGCACGACGAGCCCGAACAGCAGCAGCGCCGCGCCCGAGCCCGCACCCGACGTGGTCGTCGTGGACGAGCCCGAGTCCAGCGACGACGTCGTGGAGGCGGTCGCGGCCACCACGATGAGCGCGAGCACGTAGATGGGGCCGATGAGCAGCGTCGTGAACAGGTACCACCACCAGTACTCAGCACGCGTGGCACGGCCCTCGAACGTCGCGTACTTCTTGAAGCCGAGCTTGATCGCCTCGACGAAGCCCACCTGAGGGGCCGAGCCGTACGCCGGTCCGGCGTAGACCGGAGCGGCCGGCGCGTACGACGGCACCGCGGGAGCGGGGGGCGGCGTCGGGATCGCTCCGGGGATGGGCTGGGTCGACTGCGTCCAGGCGCTGCCGTCCCAGTAGCGCTGGACGCCGTGCTGCTCCGGGTCCGGGTACCACCCCGGCGCCGGTGTGGGAGTGCTCATCGGTGGTCCCCTCTGCGCGGAACGGATCTGACGGGTCCTACAGGCTGCGCGAGGCCCCGCCGTCGACGGGGACCAGTGCCCCGCTGACGAACGACGAGGCGGGGGAGAGGAGGAACGCGGCGGTGCGGCCGAACTCCTCGGGCTCGCCGTAGCGGCCCAGCGGGATGGTCGCCTCGTTGCGGCGGCGCACCACGTCCGGCGCGCCGTAGCGCGCGTCGATCGCGAACCGGCGGTCGGTGGCGAAGCTGCCGGGAAGCAGCCCGTTGACCCTGATGCCGCGCGGACCGAGCTCGTCGGCGAGGTCCTTGACGATCATGGCCAGGCCCGGGCGCAGCCCGTTGCTGGTGGTGAGGCCCGGGAGCAGCTCGCGCGAGCTCGACGACAGCACGAAGGCCAGCGAGCCGCGTGTGCCCGACAGGTCGGCGGGGTCGCCGGTCATGGCGTTGGCGGCCGCGCGCGCGACCCGCAGCTGGCCGAGGAAGACCGACTCGAAGGCCAGCCGCCAGGTCTCGTCGTCGGTGGTCATCGGCGTGCCGGCCGCCGGACCGCCCACGCTGATGAGGGCGCCGTCCAGGCGTTCGTAGCGCGCGAGCGCGGCGGCGATGACCCGCTCGGCCGCACCGGGGTCGGCGAGGTCGGCGGCGAGGCCGACGGCGTTGCTGCTGCCGAGGCCGTCGATGGCCTCGTCGAGCGCCACCTGGTCGCGGGCCGCCACCACCACGTGGGCGCCCTCCTCGACCAGGGTGCGGGCGCTCGCGAGGCCGAGGCCCCGTGAACCCCCGGTGACGACGAAGACACGCTGCGCGAGACCCAGGTCCATACGGGGGATTGTGCCGCCTTTCGCGGCCCCCGCGCGGTTACGCCACGTCCGTACGGGTGACCTCGTCGGCGTAGTCGCGCTCGCGGCGCACCAGGAGCACGAAGCCGACGACCGCGACCACCGCGAAGAGCACCCACTGCATCGCGTAGGACAGGTGCGGGCCCTCGGTGAGGTCGGGGAGGGGGATGGGGGTGAGGCCCTCGGCCTGGGCAGGGTCGCTGGACACGAGGTCGACGTACCCGGGGTAGACGGGTGCCCCGTCGGCCACGAGCCGGACGTCGAGGTCGGTCACCTGGCCCGCGGGCAGGTCGGCCGGCTGCGGGAGGGGAGCCTCCTCCGAGGGGCGCACCCGGCCCAAAACGGCGACCTCCCCGGCGGGGGGCGCCGGGATGTCGGCGACCGTGGCGGTCGCGCCCTGCTTGGCCTCGAGCCAGCCGCGGTTCACCGCGAGGACGGCACCCGAGTCGGTGACCAGCGGCGTGACCACCCAGTAGCCGTTGGCGCCGTCGAGCGGGCGCTTGCGGACGAGCACCTGGTGGGCGACGTCGTAGCGGCCCGTCGCGCTGACCTGCTTCCAGTCCTGGTCGTCGCCGATCGAGTCCGCGGCCGCGCCGGGCGTCATCACGGTCCCGACCGGGACCGGGGTCGCCGAGCTGTTGGTCTCGACGACCGCGTTCTGGTGACGCCGCTCGTCGAGACGGTGCAGCTGCCAGCGGCTGAGCATGATGAACGAGGGCACCACGACGATCACGAGGAAGCCCAGGGCCAGCCACCGGGGCTGGCGCAGGAATCCGTAGCCGCTCACGGGGCGACTGTAGGTGGCGGGTCCGGAGGGTCCGGCGACCGGTCCGGGCCGGCCCGCCTCACCGGCCGCGGCCGAGCGCGCGACGGCTCGGACGGATCGCCAGGATGTTGAAGCCCTCGCTGTCGCTGCGCTCGCGTCCGGCGTTGGCGACGATCACGGCGAAGTAGGGGAGCACCACGGCGCCGCCGGCGAGGAACCAGCGCCAGGGCGACGGGGTGAACACCGCTCCCAGGAAGCACACGGTGCGGACGGTCATCGCCAGGAGGTAGGCGTGCTGGCGACCTGCCTGCTCCTGCGACAGCGGGATGCCGGCGTCGGTGATCTTGTGCACCTCGGGCGCGCCAGGAGCCGCATCGGTGATGCGGTGGACCTCGGGCTCGGGCGTCGCCACCCCGAAACCGTACGTCGGTCCGCCGGATCGCACACCTCCTGGGTCGCCACGCGCGGCATGGGCCAGGATGTCGCCATGACCAACCGCACCTACCGCGTCACCGAGATCGTCGGCACCTCGACCGAGGGGATCGAGTCGGCGATCCGCAACGGCATCGACCGCGCGGGCCAGTCGCTGCGCCACCTCGACTGGTTCGAGGTCACCGAGATCCGCGGCCACATCCGCGAGGGCCAGGTCGACCACTTCCAGGTGGGCATGAAGGTGGGCTTCCGCCTCGAGGACTCGTGACCCTGGCCGAGACCCCGGGTCCCGGCGTCGTCGAGGTCGTCGTCACCGACCTCGAGATGACCGAACCCGCCCAGCTCCGCCCCGGGCGCGAGCCCGACGTCGTCCCGCTGCTGCTGCGGGCCGAGCGGCCCAGCCCGGAGCTGTCGCGTTTCTTCTACCGCGCGGTCGGCGGCGACTGGTACTGGACCGACCGGATCGGCTGGACGTACGACGACTGGACCGCCTGGGTGTCGGCCCCCGGCCGCGAGCTGTGGACCTGCTGGGTCGACGGATCGCCGGCCGGATACTTCGAGCTCGACCCCCAGGACGACGGTCTCGAGCTCGCGTACTTCGGCCTCCTGCCGGCCTTCGCGGGCCTCGGGCTCGGCGGCTGGCTGCTTACCCGGGCGATCGAGCGCGCCTGGGCGATCGACGGCGTACGACGCGTCTGGGTGCACACCTGCACCCTCGACGGGCCGCACGCCCTGGCCAACTACCGGGCGCGCGGGTTCGTCCCGGTCGCGACCCACGTCGAGCTGCGCGACACCAGCGCGCCGCCGCCGGGTCCGTGGCGGGGTGCGCGCTAGCTCGCCGCGCTCACCGTGGAGAAGTTGAAGTCGCGCACCAGCAGCGGCGCCATCTCGGTGCGCGGGAAGTAGTCGGCCATCTCCCGCCCGAGCGTGCGCTGCGGAGCGCCGGCATCGAGCACCCGGCCGAGCAACGACACCGGGCTGTCGTTCCACCGGAAGTTGGTGGCCGCACCCACGACCTCGCCTCCGCGCACGACGTAGACGCCGTCGCGGGTGAGACCCGTGACCAGCGCCGTCTGGGCGTCGACCGTGCGGTTGTACCAGGTGCACGAGACGAGCAGGGCGTCATCGGTGCGGGCGACCAGGTCGCCGAGGGTGCCATGGCCGCCGGCGATGTCGAGCCGCAGGTTCTCGACCGGCGGCCGGAACGGCAGACCGGTCTGGGCCGCCGTGGCGCGCGAGGTGATGAGGCTGCGGAGGACGCCGTCGCGGATCCAGTCGATCGCCGGTACGGCGAGCCCGTTGTCGAACACGCTCGCGTAGCCCGACGACGCGCTCACCTCGAGGAAGGGGACGCACTCGATGCCCGGCAGGTCCGGGTCGCTGTGCAGCCGGACGCGGGGGTCCGCCACCGTCTCGCCCAGCCGCGTCCCGCCCGAGGGGGCGCTCCAGACGCTGCCGCCCTCGTGCGCGTCTCGACCGACCGAGGAGTAGTAGAGGCTGAGCATGAGGTCGGCGACCGAGCTCGGGCTGAGGATCGCCGGGTGGCGTCCTGGCTCGACGTCGATGCGACGCGCCTGCCAGGCCAGCGCCTGGCGCAGCTCGGCGTCGACCTGCTCGAGGTCGACGTCGTCGAACGAGTGGCCGTTCGTGCCGATCCATGTCGATCGGGTGCGCTCGTGGCTCTTCGCGGTGAGCTCGAGGCGGGCCTCCGGCGCCACGTAGCGCAGCCGGACGCCGCTGCTGGTGCCCAGGTGCGTGGTGGAGACCGTCTGCTCGGCGTACCCGAAGTGCTCGATGCCGTCGGCGCGAGCGGCGCCGAAGATGTCGCCCAGATCGGGTGCGAAGTGGTCGAAGGACGCGCTGGTCGCGACGACGGGCCCGTCGGTCCAGTCGGCCGGGACGCTGGATCCGCTCACCAGGTCGCCGGCGTCGTCGGCCGGCCCTGCCTCCAGCGCGCGCGCCTCGGCACGGCGGACCGCCTCGAGCAGAGCCGCGTCGTCGGGCGCGTTGACCGTGACGGCACCGGCACCCACGCCCGACCCGACGTCGGCCAGCGCGATGACGGTGACCGACTGCGCCTGGGTCTCGCCGTTGGTCGTGAGGGTCGTCCTGGCCCAGCGCAGGTTGGCGACGCTGACGCTGCGCACCAGGACGACGCACCCGCGTGTCGTCGATGCGTCGAGTGCGCGCTCGACGATCTCGTGCGGCGCGGTCATGCGCCCCCCTCCTGGCTGGCGTTGAGGACGTTGACCTGCTCGAACACGGCGGCCGGCGTGCCGTGCGACACGGGAGCCACCTGCGCGGGCTGGCCCTTGCCGCAGTTGAGAGCGCCACCGAGGAGGTAGGTCTGCGGACCGCCGAGCGCGATCATCGAGCCCCAGAAGTCGGTGGTGGTCGACTGGTAGGCGACGTCCTTGACCTGGCCCACGAGCCGGCCTCCCTTGATGCGGTGGAAGGTCTGGCCGGTGAACTGGAAGTTGAAGCGCTGCATGTCGATCGACCACGACTTGTTGCCCTGGACGAGGATCCCGTCCTCGACCCCGGACACGAGGGCGTCGAGGTCGGGGCCGTCCGGGTCGGGCTGCAGCGAGACGTTGGGCATCCGCTGGATCGCGGTGTGCCGGGCCATGTCGGCGTAGGCGCAGCCGTTCGAGCGCGCGTGGCCGAACTCCGCGGCCATGGAACGGTCGAGCTGGTGCCCGACGAGGATGCCGTCGCGCACGAGGTCCCACGACTGGGCGGCCACGCCCTCGTCGTCCCAGCCCACCGTGGACAGGCCGTGCGCCGCCACGCGGTCGCCCGTGACGTGCATCAGCGGCGAACCGTAGACGAGCGTGCCGAGCAGGTCCGGCGTGGCGAAGGACGTGCCGGCGTAGTTCGCCTCGTAGCCCAGGGCTCGGTCGAGCTCGGTCGCGTGCCCGACGGACTCGTGGATCGTGAGGTAGAGGTTCGCGGGGTCGATGACGAGGTCGTAGCGGCCCGGCTCCACCGAGGGCGCGCGCAGCTTCTCGGCGAGCAGCTCGGGGATGCGCGCGGCCTCGCCGTCCCAGTCCCAGCGCCGGGCCCCGCCGACGTCGGCGCAGTCGCCGGTGATGTACTCCCACCCTCGGGCCGCGGGCGGACCCTGCGTGGTGATCGTCTCGAAGGCTCCGGTGCTGCTGTCGACCGCGACCGCGGTGGTCTCGAGCTCGACCCGCACCCGTTGCTGCGTGACACGCGTTCCGGCGAGATCGGCGTAGAAGGTGCGCTCCTTCACCGCGACCAACGACGACATGACCGTCGCGATGTCGCCGCCCTCCCGGAGCCGGCGCTGGCGGTCGGCCACGAGCGCGACCCGGTCCGACTCGGGCACGGAGAAGGGGTCGACGTCGTACTCGGACACCCAGGAGCCCACGTACGTCGGCTCGCCGGCCAGCTCGACCCGGTGGGTGGTGAGCGGCGCGCTGGCCCGAGCGAGCAGGACCGCGCGCTCGGCCAGCTCGCGGGCGGCCTCGGGGCTGACGACGTCGGCGGCCGCGAACCCCCAGCACCCGTCGACCACGACACGCACGGACAGGCCGCTGTCCTCGTCGAGGGTCGAGCCCTCGAGGGCGGCGTTGCGCAGCTGTTGGAAGGAGGTCGACAGCGACACGATCCGAACGTCGGCGTGCGAGGCCCCGAGCTCGGCGGCTCGTCCGAGGCCGGAGTCGGCGCACGCGTCGAGCGGGAGCGCCAGGAAGTCGGCGTCGACCGCCCGGGTCACGTATGCACCTCGTCGAGCGACGGTGCGAGGACGACCTTCCCGGACGTCCGACGGGCTCGGAGGTCCTCGTGCGCCTGCCGCGCGTGGGAGAGCGGGTAGATAGGCCCGACGATCGGGTGCAGCGCACCCGACCGCACCATCGCGACCAGCTCCTGCAGCGGTTCCACGACCATCGAGCGCGCCCGCCCGGGGCTCATGCAGTCGACGAGCCAGAAGCCGACGATCGAGTGCGACCCCACCATGAGCCGCCCGGGGGCGAGCGACGACGGCGGGACGCGCGACGCCATGCCGTAGGTCACGAGACGGCCGAACGGGGCCAGAGCGTCGAGGCTGCCGTCGAAGGTGGGGCCGCCCACCATCTCGAAGACGACGTCGACCTTGTGGCCGCCGTTGGCGTCGACGAGGCGGTGGGTGACGTCGTGCGCGGTCAGATCGATGTCGAGGAGCACCCCGACGTCGGCGCCGAGCGCGGCCGCCGCGTCGAGCTTGTCCTGAGTCGACGCCGTCGCGATGACGCGGCCGGCGCCGGCCGCCTTCGCGAGCTGCACGGCGAGGTTCCCCACGCCTCCCGCGGCCGCGTGCACGACGACGGACTCGCCCGGCTGCACCCGGCCGGCCGTGCGGACGAGGTGCCAGGCGGTGAGCCCCTGGACGAGCAGCGACAGTGCCGCCGAGTCGCTCACGTCGTCGGGGACGTCGAACGACAGGGACTCGGCGACCAGCGCCTTCTCGGCGTACCCGCCGCCCCTGCTGACGAAGCCGCAGACCCTGCGTCGGAACCCGCCCGGGTCGAGCACGTGGCCCACCACCTCGGAGCCCGGGACGAACGGGAGGTCGGTGCCCGACAGGTAGGTGTTCTCCGCCTGGTGGGTGTCGGCGAAGTTGACGCCCGCGCCGCTCACCTCCACCAGGAGCTCGCCGGGATGGGGCATCGGGTCGGTCAGCACGACCGGCTCGAGCACCTCGGGTCCGCCGAAGCGGCGCACTTGGATGGCTCGCATACTCCGACCCTAGCCCCGCGCAGACGGCCATGCGGTGCGCTCGTACCGGCCGGTAACGGGTAGCGTCGCGGGGCGCGGACGCGCAGGACGTCGAGGAGGGCACCGTGGGTCGGGTCGTGCTGGTGACCGGAGGCAACCGGGGCATCGGCCTCGCCGTCGCGCAGGCGTTCGTGGCGGCGGGCGACCGGGTCGCCATCACCGCTCGCTCGGGCGAGCTGCCCACCGCCCTCGAGGGTCACGACGTCCTCGTGGTGGCCGCCGACGTCACCGACAGCGCCAGCGTCGACGCCGCCTTCGACACCGTGGAGAAGGAGCTCGGGCCGGTCGAGGTGGTCGTCGCCAACGCCGGCATCACCCGCGACACCCTGATCCTGCGGATGTCCGACGACGACATCGACGCCGTCATCGACACGAACCTGGTCGGCTGCATCCGCGTGGCCCGCCGCGCCGCGAAGAGCATGCTGCGCCTGCGCAAGGGCCGGATCATCCTCATGTCCAGCGTCGTCGGCACGATGGGCTCGGCCGGGCAGGCGAACTACTCCGCCTCCAAGGCCGGTCTCATCGGTCTCGCCCGGGCCCTCGCGCGCGAGCTCGGCAGCCGCAGCATCACGGCCAACGTCGTCGCGCCCGGGTTCGTCGTCTCGGACATGACGGCCGAGCTGAGCGACGAGCGGCGCGCGGAGATCCTCGCCAACGTCCCGCTCGGCCGCTATGCCACGCCGGACGAGATCGCGGGCACCTGCGTGTTCCTCGCCAGCGAGGCGGCGTCCTACATCACCGGCGCGGTCATCCCTGTCGACGGCGGTCTGGGCATGGGTCACTGAGCGGTCGCGCGTCGGCCATCTGGAAGGCTAGGAGCATGGGAATCCTCGAGGGCAAGACGCTGCTGGTCACCGGCGTCCTCACCGACACGTCGATCGCGTACCACGTCGCCCGTCTCGCCCAGGAGCAGGGCGCCGACGTCGTGCTCACGTCGTTCGGGCGTGCCATGTCGTTGACCAAGCGCATCGCCGGCCGGCTGCCGGGCGACGCACCCGTCCTCGAGCTCGACGTCACCGACCCCGAGCACCTCGCCACGCTGGCCGACCGGATCCGCGAGCACGCGCCGAGGATCGACGGCGTCCTGCACTCGATCGGCTTCGCTCCGGCCGCGGCGCTCGGTGGCAACTTCCTCAACACCGAGTGGGACGACGTCGCGACCGCGGTGCACGTCTCGGCCTTCTCGTTGAAGTCGCTGACCATGGCGGCCCTGCCCCTCATGGTGGGGGAGGGGCGCGAGTCGTCCGTCGTCGGCCTCACCTTCGACGCCACGGTCGCGTGGCCCAAGTACGACTGGATGGGTGTCGCGAAGGCGGCGTTCGAGTCGACCTCGCGCTACCTGGCCCGCGACCTGGGTCCGCAGGGAGTGCGCGTGAACCTCGTCGCCGCCGGTCCGATCGGCTCCGTCGCCGCGAAGTCGATCCCCGGGTTCGAGGAGTTCAAGCACCTCTGGGACTCCCGGGCCGCGATCGGTTGGGACCTCGAGGATCCCGAGCCGGCCGCCCGCGCGTGCGTCGCGCTGTTCTCCGACTGGTTCCCGCGCACGACCGCGGAGATCATCCACGTCGACGGCGGCGTCCACGCGATCGAGGGTGCTCCGCACATCGTCTGAGCTCACGCTCCTGCGGCCGACCGCGCGTCCCGACCGGCGTCCGAGCGCTGCGTGCGGCATCCTGAGGCCGTGCCCAGGAGCTCGCAGCGGCGTCATTACGAGCACGTCGCCGCACGGCCGCTGAGCTACCAGTCCCGCAACACGCGCCGGCTCGTCGTCGCCCTGCTCGCCCTGGTCTCGGTGCTCGTGATCGGCACGCTCGGCTACGTCCTGCTCGGCATCGACCTGCTCGACGCGATGTACCAGACCGTCACGACGGTCACCACGATCGGCTTCCGCGAGGTCGTCGAGTTCGGCACGGCGGAGAAGATCTTCACGATGGTGCTCGCCCTCGCCGGCGTCGGCACCGTGCTCTACACCCTGACGCTCACGCTGGAGCTGGTCCTCGAGGGCCAGCTCGG
>JAKOVT010000101.1 GCA_029781935.1 Actinomycetes bacterium
GCGGCGTTGATCTCGGCCTCGGTGGCCTCGCGGCCGAGCTCGACGGTGAGGTCGGTGGCGGAGCCGGTGGGAACCGGGACGCGCATGGCGTAGCCGTCGAGCTTGCCCTTGAGCTCGGGGATCGCGAGGGAGATGGCCTTCGCGGCACCGGTGCTCGTGGGGATCATGTTGAGGGCGGCGGCGCGGGCCCGGCGCAGGTCCTTGTGCGGGAAGTCGAGGATGACCTGGTCGTTGGTGTAGGCGTGGATCGTGGTCATGAGGCCGCGCTCGATGCCGAACGTGTCGAGGAGCACCTTGGCCATCGGCGCGAGGCAGTTGGTCGTGCACGACGCGTTGCTGATGATCGTGTGCTTGGCCGGGTCGTAGATGTCCTGGTTGACGCCCATGACGATCGTGGCGTCCTCGCCCTTGGCGGGCGCGGAGATGATGACCTTCTTGGCGCCGCCCTCGATGTGGCCGCGGGCCTTGTCGGCGTCGGTGAAGTGACCGGTCGACTCGATGACGATGTCGGCGCCCAGGTCGCCCCAGGGAAGCTTCGCGGGGTCGCGCTCGGCGAGGACCTTGATGGTCTTGTCGCCCACCTTGATGGTGTCGCCGTCGGCCGACACGGCCTCCGGGAACCGGCCCAGGATGCTGTCGTACTTGAGCAGGTGCGCCAGGGTCTTGGTGTCGGTGAGGTCGTTGACGGCGACGACCTCGACGTCGGCGCCCTGCGCGGCGAGCGCACGGTAGAAGTTGCGGCCGATGCGGCCGAAGCCGTTGATGCCTACACGAACGGTCACGGTTGGATCAGTCCTCGTCTGTGCTCGAGAGACGGCGGTCGGCATCGTTGCCGGCCTTCGGTCAGGGGCACGCGAGGTGCCCTCGTGGCGTCTCCGACCCTATCGGACCGGCGTAAGCGTTTTCGCGGCGCGGAGGTACTGGTGAGTAGCCCCACACCAGCCAGCCCCACGGCCCGGAGAGCCGCGTGATCTTGCTGCTGTGCCGGTCACCGGGCCCGGGAAACCGGCACCCGAGCAAGATCACGCCCCGGAGGGTGCGAGTCAGTCGGCGTCGACGAGGTCGGCGGGGATGCCGGCCTCGGTGTCGGGGATCCCGAGCTCGCCGGCGCGCTTGTCGGCCAGCGCGAGCAGGCGTCGGATCCGGCCCGCGATGGCGTCCTTGGTCATGGGCGGGTCGGCGAGAGCGCCGAGCTCCTCCAGCGAGGCCAGCTGGTGCTCCATGCGCAGCCGACCGGCGTCGGCGAGATGGTCGGGCACGTCGTCGCCGAGGATCTCGAGCGCGCGGTTGACGCGGGCGCCGGCCGCGACGGCCGCGCGCGCGGACCGGCGAAGGTTGGCGTCGTCGAAGTTGGCCAGCCGGTTCGCGGTGGCGCGCACCTCGCGGCGCATCCGCCGCTCCTCCCAGGCGAGCACCGACTCGTGCGCGCCGAGCCGGGTGAGCAGCGCGGCGATCGCGTCGCCGTCGCGGATCACGACGCGGTCGACGCCGCGGACCTCGCGCGGCTTGGCGACGATCCCGAGCCGTCGCGCCGAACCCGAGAGCGCGAGCGCGGCCTCGGGGCCGGGGCAGGTCACCTCGAGCGCCGAGGACCGGCCCGGCTCGGTGAGCGAGCCGTGGGCGAGGAAGGCGCCGCGCCACGCGGCCTCGGCGTCGCACAGCGGGCCGTTGACGATGGCGGTGGGCAGCCCGCGCGCCGGTCGCCCGCTCGCGTCGACCAGTCCGGTCTGGCGAGCCAGCTGCTCGCCGTCGGTGTGCACGCGCACGAGGTAGCGGTTGCCCTTGCGCAGACCGCCCGGGTGCACGACGGCCAGCTCGCTGGCGTGGCCGAAGACGTCGGCGATGTCCTTGCGCAGGCGGCGCGCGGCGTTGGCCGTGTCGAGCTCGGCCTCGATGACGATCTTGCCGCCGACGATGTGCAGGCCCGAGGCGAAGCGCAGGATCGCCGACACCTCGGCCTTGCGGCAGCACGGCTTGGTGACCTTGAGGCGGGAGAGCTCGTCCTTGACCGCCGCCGTCATCGCCATGCCCGGAATCCTGCCACCCGAGTCAACAACCCTCGCACCGGGACCCCGCACCCGGCCACCGTCGAGATGTGTCCACGCGGGGGCAGAGCCGTGCCTCAGCACATCTCGACGGCGGTCAGCCATTGAGAGCGCCGCCGAGGGCCGAGGCGAGCAGGTCGGCGTCGTGGTGGGGCGATCCGTCGCGGCTGGCGACCGGGGCCAGCACGAGCCGACCGCCGAGGTGCCGGGTGGCCGCGGCCAGCGCGGGGATGTCGGCCACCCGCTCGGGGTCGGCGAGCACGACGTCGACCCGCAGGCCGGGGCACTGGGCGGCGAGCACCTCGAGGTGGCGCTGCGGCGAGAAGCCGTCGGTCTCCCCCGGCTGCGGCGCCAGGTTGAGGACGACGACGACGCGCCCGCGCGCCTGCGTGACGGCCTGCCCGATGCCGCGCACCTGCAGCGGTGCGAGGACGCTCGTGAACCACGAACCCGGGCCGAGCACAAGGGCGTCGGCGTCCGCGATCGCCTCGACGGCCTCGGGGCAGGCGGGGGCGTCGGCCGGCTCGAGGTGCAGCGAGACGACCTCGCCGGACGTGGTGGCCACCTCGACCTGTCCCTCGACGCGCTCGACCACGGTGGCGTCCTCGGGGTGCAGGCCGCGCACGTCGGCGACGACCTGGAGCGGCACGGTGGCCACGGGCAGCACGCGCCCGTGCGCGCCGAGCAGCGCCGCCACCCAGTCGAGCCCCGTGACGATGTCGCCGGTCTCCTCCCACAGCGCGGTGATGAGCAGGTTCCCGAGGGAGTGCCCGGCCAGGTCGCCGGTGCCGGCGAAGCGGTGCTGCACCACACGCGACCAGGTGCGGCCCCAGGTGTCGTCGCCGCAGAGCGCGGCCAGCGCCATCCGCAGGTCGCCGGGCGGTACGACGTCGAACTCCTGCCGCAGCCGTCCGCTGCTGCCGCCGTCGTCGGACACCGCCACGACCGCGGTGACGTCGTCGGTGACGCGCCGCAGCGCGCGCAGGGTCGCCGCGAGCCCGTGGCCACCGCCGAGCGCGACGACCCGCGGCCCGGACGATCCCGGGCCCGACGAGCGGCCGCGCGGGTTCACTCGCGTCCCAGGTCGCGGTGGACGACGAGGACCTCGACGCCGACCTTCACCAGGCGCGCCGCGAGGTTCTCGGCCATGGCCACGCTGCGGTGCTTGCCGCCGGTGCACCCGATCGCGACGGTGACGTAGCGCTTGCCCTCGCGCAGGTAGCCGTCGGACACCAGGTCGAGGATCGCGGCCTGCCGGTCGAGGAAGTCGCGGGCGTCGGACGGCTCGGTCACGTAGTCGCTGACCGCGGGGTCGAGGCCGGTGAGCTCGCGCAGCTCGGGGACCCAGTACGGGTTGGGCAGGAACCGGACGTCGCAGACGATGTCGGCGTCGACCGGGATGCCGTACTTGAAGCCGAAGGACATGACGGTGGCGCGCAGCGCGACCTTCTCGTCGCCGCCGAACGCGGCGTCGATCTTGCGCCTCAGGTCGTGGACGTTGAGGGCCGAGGTGTCGATCACGAGGTCGGCGCGGGAGCGCATGTCGCCGAGGAGCTCGCGCTCGCGGACGAGGCCGTCCAGGATGCCGCCGGCGCCCTGCAGCGGGTGCGGCCGGCGGCTGCTCTCGAAGCGACGGACGAGCTCGTTGTCGCCGGCCTCGAGGAACAGCACGCGCAGATCGACACCCTGCGCGCGGATGCCGGCCAGGCTCTCGTCGAGGTCGTCGAACATCGTGCCGCCGCGGGCGTCGACCACGACCGCGAGGCGCTCGCTCTCCTGGTCGGACTTGACCTCGTCGACCGCCTGCGCGAGCAGGGCGGGCGGCAGGTTGTCGACGACGAACCAGCCGAGGTCCTCCAGCGCTCGTGCCGCGGTGGACCGGCCGGCTCCGGACATCCCGGTCACCAGCAGCAGCTCGAACCCGTCGTCGGTCACGTCGCTCCCTCCCAGGTACGCCGAGAGCCTTCCACACGGCGGCGGGGTCCACCCGCGCACGCCACGCGCGGCCGCTCGACGATCTCGCCCGTCGTCGCTCCCCTACCGGACCGCTGCGCGGCCCAGCGGGGGCCCCGTCGTCGCGCGGCTCAGTCGAGGATCTCCCCTGTGGTCAGGTTCAGGGCGGGGGCGGGGGCCGATGCCGCCAGCGCGTCGAGGACGGCCTGCGCCACGGTCGGCCCGATCCCGGGGACGGACTCGAGCTCCTCGAGGGACGCCGCGCGCAGCCGCTTGAGCGACCCGAACTGGCGCAGCAGCGCCTTCTTGCGGGCCTCGCCGAGACCGGGGACGTCGTCGAGGATCGACTCCACCATGCGCTTGCCGCGCTTCTGGCGCTGGTAGGCGATCGCGAACCGGTGCGCCTCGTCGCGCACGCGCTGCAGGAGGTAGAGGCCCTCGCTGGTGCGCGGCAGGATCACTGGGTCGGGGTCGCCGGGCAGCCACACCTCCTCGAGGCGCTTGGCCAGGCCCACGATGGCGACGTCGGTGAGGCCGAGCTCGGACAGCGCCGCCTGCGCGGCCTCCACCTGCGGCTGCCCGCCGTCGACCACGAACAGCTGCGGCGGGTAGGCGAACTTCCGCGGCCGGCCGGTGACCGGGTCGATGCCCGGGTTCGGGTCGTCGGGGTCGCTGCGCTCCTCGAGCAGCCGGCGGAAGCGACGGGTGACGACCTCCGCGATCGAGCGGGTGTCGTCGCTGATGCCGTCGTCGCTCCCCCGGATCGCGAACCGGCGGTACTCCGACTTGCGGGCGAGTCCGTCCTCGAACACGACGAGGCTGGCGACGACGTCGGTGCCCTGCAGATGGCTGACGTCGATGCACTCGATGCGCAAGGGCGCTTCGGCCAGGCCGAGCGCCTCCTGCAGCTCCTCGAGCGCCTGCGACCGCGAGGTGAGGTCGCCGGCACGCCGCGTCTTGTGCAGGACCAGCGCCTCCTCCGCGTTGCGGGTGACGGTCGCGAGCAGGTCCTTCTTGTCGCCGCGCTGCGGGACGCGCACCTCGACGTGGGTGCCGCGCAGCTCCTGCAGCCACGCCTCGGTGGTGGTCTCGTCGGTGGGCAGCGCGGGCACGAGGATCTCGCGCGGGACGGCGTCGGCGGTCTGGTCGCCGTACAGCTGTTGGAGCAGGTGCTCGACGAGGTCGCCCGCGGAGACGTCCTCGACCTTCTCGACGACGAAGCCGCGCTGGCCGCGGATCCGGCCGCCCCGCACGTGGAACACCTGCACCGCGGCCTCGAGCTCGTCGTCGGCCAGGCCGATGACGTCGGCGTCGGTGCCGTCGCCCAGAACCACGGCGTTCTTCTCGAGCGCGCGCTCGAGGGCGCGCAGGTCGTCGCGCAGCCGGGCCGCGCGCTCGTAGTCGAGCTCGGCGGCGGCCGCCTTCATCTCGCGCTCGATGCGCCGGGTGTAGGCCGCCGTCTGGCCCGAGAGGAAGGCCACGAAGTCCTCGACGATGCGGCGGTGCTCCTCGGCGCTCACCTGCCCGGTGCAGGGGGCGGAGCACTTGCCGATGTAGCCGAGCAGGCAGGGCCGCCCGATCTGGCCGTGGCGCTTGAAGACGCCGGCGCTGCAGGTGCGGGCCGGGAAGACGCGCAGCAGCAGGTCGACCGTCTCGCGGATGGCCCAGGCGTGGGAGTAGGGGCCGAAGTACCGCACGCCCTTGCGCTTCTGACCGCGCATGACAGTGATGCGGGGGTACTCCTCGTCGAGCGTGACGGCGAGGTAGGGGTAGCTCTTGTCGTCGCGGTAGCGGACGTTGTAGCGCGGGTCGAACTCCTTGATCCAGGTGTACTCGAGCTGCAGCGCCTCGACCTCGGTGCCGACCGTGACCCAGTCGACCGACGACGCGGTGGTGACCATCGCCTGCGTGCGGGGGTGCAGCGCCGCGAGGTCCTGGAAGTACGACGCGAGCCGGCTGCGCAGGCTCTTGGCCTTCCCGACGTAGACCACCCGGCCGTGCGGGTCGCGGAAGCGGTAGACGCCGGGGGCGTCGGGGACGGCTCCGGGCGCGGGGCGGTAGGTCGCGGGATCGGCCACGCTGCCCCTAGCTCAAGGTGATGGTGCTGCCGTCGCTCGAGACCGACAGCGGCACGGCCGAGAGCGGCGCCGGAGCCGGACCGCCGAGGACGGAGCCGTCGGAGATCGAGAACTGCGCGCCGTGGCACGGGCAGTCGATCGCGCCGTCGGCGACCTTGGCCACCAGGCAGCCCTCGTGGGTGCACACGGCGGTGAACGCCTTGTAGGTGCCCTTGCTCGGCTGGGTGACGACCACCTGGACGTCGCGCAGGATGGTGCCGCCGCCCTCGGGGACGTCGGCGGTCTTCACGATCGTGCCGGCCGCGCTGGCGGCAGGGCTGCCCGCGGCCCCGTCGTCGGAGCGCGCGGGCGCGCACGCCGCGAGCGCCGCGGTGGCCGCCACGGCGCCGCCGGCGACGAGCACCTGCCGGCGCGTGGGGCCGGAGGCGGGAGCGGCGGGCGGGGTGGTGCTGGTCATGACGTCTCCCGAGGTCGGCTGCGGGTCACGGTAGGCGGTCATGCCGCGCCCTTGCCGCCCCGGCGCGCCCCGGCGACGGCACCGCGGGACGTGCTCTTGGTCACGCGCTTCTTCGGGGCGGGGGACGCCGGCGCGACACCGAGGATGTCGCGCAGGAACCGGCCGGTGTGGCTGTCCTCGTGCGCGGCGACGTCCTCCGGAGTGCCCGTGACGACGACCGTCCCGCCCTTCGTGCCGCCCTCGGGCCCCATGTCGACGATCCAGTCGGCGGTCTTGATGACGTCGAGGTTGTGCTCGATGACGAGCACCGAGTTGCCCTTGTCGACGAGGGACTGCAGAACCCCGAGCAGCTTGCGGATGTCCTCGAAGTGCAGGCCGGTGGTCGGTTCGTCGAGGACGTAGACCGTGCGGCCGGTCGAGCGCTTCTGCAGCTCGCTCGCGAGCTTCACCCGCTGCGCCTCGCCGCCGGACAGCGTGGTGGCCGGCTGGCCGAGACGGACGTAGCCCAGACCGACCTCGACGAGGGTGCGCAGGTGCCGGGCGATCGGGGGGACCGCCTCGAAGAAGTCGAGCGCCTCCTCGATCGGGAGGTCGAGGACCTCGGAGATGGTCTTGCCCTTGTAGTGCACCTCGAGCGTCTCGCGGTTGTAGCGGGCGCCGTGGCAGACCTCGCACGGGACGTAGACGTCGGGGAGGAAGTTCATCTCGATCTTGATGGTGCCGTCGCCAGCACACGCCTCGCAGCGACCGCCCTTGACGTTGAACGAGAACCGGCCCTGCAGGTAGCCCCGCATCTTGGCCTCGGGCGTCTCCGCGAACAGCTTGCGGATGTGGTCGAACACGCCGGTGTAGGTGGCCGGGTTCGACCGGGGGGTGCGGCCGATCGGGCTCTGGTCGACGTGGACCACCTTGTCGAGGTGCTCCATGCCGCGCACGCGGCGGTGACGGCCGGGCACCGAGCGGGCGCCGTTGAGCTCGCGGGCGAGCGAGGTGTAGAGGATGTCGTTGACGAGCGTGGACTTCCCCGAGCCGCTGACTCCGGTGACGGCGACGAAGCAGCCGAGCGGGAAGGCGACGTCGACGTCCTTGAGGTTGTGCTCCTTCGCGCCCTCGACCAGGAGCTCGCGGCCCGGCGTGACGGGACGGCGCACGGCGGGGATCTCGATGCGGCGCCGGCCCGACAGGTACGCGCCGGTCATCGAGTCGGGGCTGGCGAGCAGGTCCTCCACCGTGCCGGAGACGACGACCTGGCCGCCGTGCTCGCCGGCGCCCGGGCCGATGTCGACGACCCAGTCGGCCTGCCGGATCGTGTCCTCGTCGTGCTCGACGACGATGAGGGTGTTGCCGAGGTCCTTGAGCCGCACGAGGGTCTCGATGAGCCGGTGGTTGTCGCGCTGGTGCAGCCCGATGCTGGGCTCGTCGAGGACGTAGAGGACGCCGACGAGGCCGGCGCCGATCTGGGTCGCGAGCCGGATGCGCTGGGCCTCGCCGCCGGCGAGGGTGGC
>JAKOVT010000506.1 GCA_029781935.1 Actinomycetes bacterium
TGTCGAAGGGCAGCTGCGAGCGCTGCCAGTCCCGCTCGCTCACGCGTGCCCGCTCGGCGTCGTCGGGGCCTCCGGCGTCAGCCATGACCGCCTTGAGGGCGTACGCCGCCGCGCCGAGATCGTGCGCGGCGACGTGCGCGACGCAGGCGGCCTGACCGGCGGCGTACGCCGCGTATCGAGCTGCGCCGCGCAGCTCGCGAGCGGCACCCATCGCGTGGCCGCCGGTTGCGCGCGTGCGCATCATGGGCAGCTCGCCGCGCACCCAGGCCCGGGCCGCCTCGACCGCCTCACGCGGCCGCGGATCGTCGGGTGCGACCGCCTCGACGAGCGGCAGCACGTGCTCCGCGCAGCTCGAGGCCCAGAGTGCGAGCAGCCGGTGATCCTCGTCGATCAGCAAGCCGCCGCGGCGGACCGTGACCAGACGCGGTTCGGGCACCGGCGGCAGGATCCCCGCCCATCCTGGCCCCGCGAGCCGCGGGCTGGCGACGACGGAACCCCGGCGCGGACAGCGGTGCCCCACCGGTGGCGGGTCCGATCATGCGGCGAGGGCCGGGATCCTGTCGGATCCCGGCCCTCGCCGTCATGCTCGGTCGTGCGGTGGAAGCGGAAGGCTGTGCCTTCGGGACTTCGTCCTCGCTCTTCGCCTCGTGGCGGGCTCGCTGCGCTCGCCCGCCGTCGGCTCAGTCGCTCGTCAGAAGTCCATGCCGCCCATGTCGGGGGCAGCCGGGGCCGCCGCCTTCTCGGGCTTGTCGGCCACGACGGCCTCGGTGGTGAGGAACAGCGCCGCGATGGACGCCGCGTTCTGCAGCGCCGAGCGCGTCACCTTGGCCGGGTCGATGATGCCGGCGCCGATGAGGTCGACGTACTCGCCGGTGGCGGCGTTGAGGCCCCAGCCGGTCTCGAGGTTGCGCACCTTCTCCGCCACCACGCCGCCCTCGAGGCCGGCGTTGATCGCGATCTGCTTGAGCGGGGCCTCGAGCGCGACGCGCACGATGTTCGCGCCCGTCGCCTCGTCGCCGTCGAGCTCGAGCTTGGCGAAGACCGCCTCGCTCGCCTGGATGAGGGCGACGCCGCCACCGGCGACGATGCCCTCCTCGACGGCCGCCTTCGCGTTGCGGACGGCGTCCTCGATGCGGTGCTTGCGCTCCTTGAGCTCGACCTCGGTGGCCGCGCCCGCCTTGATGACGGCGACGCCGCCGGCGAGCTTGGCGAGTCGCTCCTGGAGCTTCTCGCGGTCGTAGTCGGAGTCCGACTTCTCGATCTCGGCGCGGATCTGGTTCACGCGACCCGCGATCTGCTCGGGGTCGCCCGCACCCTCGACGATCGTGGTCTCGTCCTTGGTGACGACGACCTTGCGGGCGCGGCCGAGGAGCTCGAGACCGACGGTGTCGAGCTTGAGACCGACCTCCTCGGAGATGACCTGGCCACCGGTGAGGATCGCGATGTCCTGCAGCATGGCCTTGCGGCGGTCGCCGAAGCCCGGGGCCTTGACGGCGACCGAGCGGAAGGTGCCGCGGATCTTGTTGACGACGAGGGTGGAGAGGGCCTCGCCCTCGACGTCCTCGGCGATGATGACGAGCGGCTTGCCCGACTGCATGACCTTCTCGAGGATCGGCAGCAGGTCCTTGACGCCCGAGATCTTCTGGTTGGCGATGAGGACGTAGGCGTCCTCGTGCACGGCCTCCATGCGCTCCGCGTCGGTCACGAAGTAGCCGGAGATGTAGCCCTTGTCGAAGCGCATG
>JAKOVT010000110.1 GCA_029781935.1 Actinomycetes bacterium
CGATGAACCGCTACCCCGACCCCGCGTCGAGCGCGCTCGTGGCCGAGCTCGCCGAGCGGCACGACGTCCCGGCCGACCACCTCGCCCTGGGCACCGGTTCGGTCGGGATCCTGCAGCAGATCGTCCAGATCTCCGCCGACGCCGGCGACGAGGTGCTCTACGCCTGGCGGTCGTTCGAGGCCTACCCGATCATGACCACGATCGCGGGCGCCGTACCCGTGCAGGTGCCGCTCGGCCCGGGCCAGACGCACGACCTCGAGGCGATGGCCGACGCCATCACCGGCCGCACCCGCTGCACCCTCGTGTGCACCCCGAACAACCCCACCGGCACGGTCGTGCACCAGGCCGATCTCGAGCGCTTCCTCGACCGCGTGCCCGACGACGTGCTGGTCGTCGTCGACGAGGCCTACGTCGAGTTCGTGCGGGATCCCGACGCCGTGCGCGGCATCGACACCTACCGCGAGCGCGAGAACGTCGCGGTGCTGCGCACCTTCTCCAAGGCCTACGGCCTGGCCGGCCTGCGCGTCGGCTTCGCGATCGCGCACCCGCGGGTGGCGCTCGCGCTGCGCCAGACCGCCGTGCCCTTCGGCGTCTCGTCGCTCGCGCAGGCCGCGGCGATCGCGTCGTTGCACGCCGAGCAGGCGCTGCTGGAGCGGGTCGACGCGATCGTGTCCGAGCGCGACCGCGTCGAGGCCGCGCTGGCGGCGCAGGGCTTCGAGCTGCCCCCGAGCCAGGCGAACTTCGTGTGGCTCCCGCTCGGCGAGCGCAACGCCGAGCTCGTCGAGGCGTGCGAGGCGGTGAACCTCTCGGTACGCCGCTACGCCGACGACGGCGTGCGCGTCACGATCGGCGAGCCGGAGGCCAACGACCGCTTCCTCGAGGTGAGCGCAGGGTTCGCACCCGCGCGGTCCTGAGCGTCGACGTGCACCGGGTGCAGCAACCGCTGGCCGGTCAGACGACGGTCGGGGGTTCCACCGGCTCGTGCGACACCCGCGGTCCGCGACCGACCCGCTCGCCGCTGACCACGAGCACGACGCCGCTGACGATGATCGCGCCGCCGAGCAGCACCGCGCTCGACAGCGGCTCGCGCAGGATCAGCCAGCCGAGCAGGACGGCGACCACGGGATTGACGTAGGCGTAGGTCGCCACCAGCGACAGAGGTGCGTGGTCGACGAGCCACACGAACGCGAGGTAGGCGAAGAGCGACCCGACCGTGACGAGGTAGCCCCACGCCACCCAGGAGCTCGTGTCGGCGCTGGCGAAGCGGGAGAGGTCCTCACCGCGCAGGAGACCCACCAGGGCGAGGACGCTGCCACCGGTGAGCATCTCGTACGTCGTGAGCACCAGCGGGTCGCGCGGTGTGGTGATCCGGGGCTGCAGGAACGACCCGATGGCCCAGCACAGCGTGCCGACGGGCATGAGCATCGACCACAGCGCACGCTGCGCATCGGTCGCGCCGTTGACGGCGGCGACGTCGGCACCCGGGTGCACGAGCACGACCATGCCGGCGAACCCGATGCCGACGCCGAGCCACGTCACCAGGCGGGGCCGGTCTCCCGTGACGGTCCGGATGAGCACCACCCAGACCGGCATGATGCTGACGATGAGGGCGGCGACGCCGCTCGGGACGTACTGCTCGGCCATGGTCACCATGCCCATGCCGACGCCGAGGAGCAGCACGCCGACGAGCGCCGCCCCGCGCAGCTCGGCGCGCGTCACGGCGAGCGCCCTCGGCCCGCGGCGCAGCAGCAGGAACGCCGCCAGGACGGCGGCCGCGACGAAGAAGCGCAGCCCCATCGACACGAGCGGGGGCAGCGACCGGACGGTGACCGCGATCGCGAGGTAGGTCGACCCCCAGACGACGTAGACGATCGCCAGCGCCGTCCAGACCTGTGCCGGTCGCCCCTGCTGCGGGCCGGCCGGACGGGTCTGCTGGGCGGTGGTCACCGGCACATCCTGGACCGCGTCACCCACAGCGTCGTGCAGCAGGGCGGCGAGAGGTCCGGAACCCGCGCTCCCACCGTTCGCCCCCGCACGACCCGGACCGGGGTCGGTATGTCGAAAGGTCCATCGCGCTGCGTGACGACCAAGGCTGACCTGATCTGCGCGGACCGGACGACGTGCTCAGCCTCGAGCCCACTCACCAAGGCAAGCCTGCGCTGCGCGACACAGTTCACAGCCTTCTGCCCGCAACGAGGGTTTCGAGAGGAGCAAAGTGTCCATCGCACGACCGCGGTCACCTGGGGAGCGCGGTCGCTCGATCAATGGAGGAGCCGTCGATGAACGCGCTAGACCTGGCGCGGTGGCAGTTCGGCATCACGACCGTCTACCACTTCCTGTTCGTTCCGCTCACCATCGGCACGGGCATGCTCGTCGCGATCATGCAGACGGCGTGGTACCGCACCGGTGACGAGAAGTGGCTCAAGGCCACCAAGTT
>JAKOVT010000118.1 GCA_029781935.1 Actinomycetes bacterium
TGGCCACGTCGTTCACGGCGAGCCAGGGCCTCCTCCTCATGATCCCCACGATGTTCAAGGTGGCCGGCGAGCTCACCCCGACCGTGCTGCACGTGGCCGCGCGCGCCATCGCGACCCATGCGCTGTCGATCTTCGGCGACCACTCCGACGTCATGTCGGTGCGCTCCACCGGCTGGGCGATGCTCTGCGCGTCCGACGTCCAGGAGGCCCACGACTTCGCTCTCGTGTCGCACGCCGCGACCCTGCGCGCCCGGGTGCCGTTCCTGCACTTCTTCGACGGTTTCCGCACCTCGCACGAGGTCGCGACGGTGACCCTGCTCGACGACGACGACCTGCGCGCCGTGATCCGCGAGGAGGACGTGCTCCGGCACCGCGCCCACGGCCTCACCCCCGAGGCTCCGGTGCTGCGCGGCAGCGCCCAGAACCCCGACGTCTTCTTCCAGGCCCGCGAGGCGGCCAACGCCCACTACGACGCCGTTCCCGCGACCGTCGCGCAGGTGATGCGCGAGCTCGGCGAGCGCACCGGCCGCTCCTACTCGCTCGTCGACTACCACGGCCACCTCGAGGCCGACCGCGTCATCGTCGCGATGGGCTCGGCCACCGGCACGATCCGCGAGACCGTCGACGAGCTCACCTCGCGCGGCGAGAAGGTCGGCGTCGCCGTCGTACGCCTCTACCGCCCCTTCCCCGCCGACGCGCTGCGCGCCGCCATCCCGGCCCCGGCGACCCGGATCGCCGTGCTCGATCGCACCAAGGAGCCCGGCGCCCCGGCGGAGCCCTTGCACCTCGACGTCATGTCGGCGTTCACCGGCGACGACACGCTCATCATCGGCGGGCGCTACGGCCTGGGCTCCAAGGAGTTCACGCCGGCCGACGCCAAGGCGGTCTTCGACGAGCTGGGTCGCCCCGAGCCGCGCGTCCGGTTCACCGTCGGCATCGTCGACGACGTCACGCACCTGTCGCTCGACACCGACGACTTCCGGGTGCCGACCACCGCGGTGCAGGCCATGTTCTTCGGCCTCGGCAGCGACGGCACCGTGGGCGCGAACAAGACGAGCATCAAGCTCATCGGCGAGCACACCGACCAGTACGCCCAGGGCTACTTCGTCTACGACTCGAAGAAGTCCGGCTCGATGACCGTGTCCCACCTGCGCTTCGGGCCCGACCCGATCCGCTCGGCCTACCTCATCGACTCGGCCGACTTCGTGGCCTGCCACCAGTTCGGCCTGCTCTCGCGCGTCGACGTCCTCGCCAGCGCACGCACCGGCGGCACGGTGCTGCTCAACAGCCCCTACCCCGCCGCCGACGTGTGGGACCACCTCCCCGGCGACGTGCAGGCGCGCATCATCGAGAAGGGCCTCGACCTCTACGTCGTCGACGCCACCACCATCGCCAGGGACGCCGGGCTCGGGCCGCGCATCAACACCGTGATGCAGCCGTGCTTCTTCGCACTCGCCGACGTCCTGCCGCGCGACACCGCGATCCGCCTGGTCAAGGAGAGCGTCGAGAAGGCCTACGCCCGCCGCGGCCCCGACGTCGTCGCCCGCAACCTCGTGGCCATCGACGCCGCCCTCGCGGCGCTGGAGAAGGTCGACGTGCCCAGCGCGGTCACCGCCACGGCCGACGCTACGAAGGCCGGCGACGAGACCGTGGTCGAGGCGCTCATCGCCGGGCGAGGCGACAGCCTGCCCGTGAGCGCGATGAGCATCGACGGCACGTTCCCCACGGGCACCGCTGCCCTCGAGAAGCGGGCGCTCGCCGACGAGATCCCGATCTGGGACCCGTCGATCTGCATCGACTGCGGCAAGTGCACGATCGTGTGCCC
>JAKOVT010000076.1 GCA_029781935.1 Actinomycetes bacterium
GCAGCGGGGCGGCCGGTAGGCTGCGCGCGTCGGGGACGTGCCCTCCGGCGCCCTCGAGACCCTGCCCAGGAGGCGTTCGCCCGTGCTCGTCGTCGGCTTCCCCGCCGGTCCGTGGGGCACCAACTGCTACCTCGTCGCCACCGGCGCGGGGGAGCAGTGCGTGATCGTCGACCCCGGCAAGGACGCCATGCCCGGTATCGAGCAGGTCGTGGCCGAGCACCGCCTCTCGCCGGTCGCCGTGCTGCTCACGCACGGGCACATCGACCACGTCTGGTCCGTGGTCCCCGTGTGCGGAGCGCGCGGCATCCCGGCGTACCTGCACCCCGACGACAGGTGGCAGATGGCGGCGGCCTACGAGCGCATCGTCGAGACCGATGCCGCCATCCGCGAGCTCACGGCCGGATCGCTCACCGCCGCCGAGCCCGACGACCTGCGCGAGCTCTCCGACGGCGTCGAGCTCGAGATCGCCGGGATCACCTTCACGGTCGACCACGCGCCCGGGCACACCGAGGGCTCGGTGATGTACCGGCGCGCGGCCGAGGGCGACGTCCCGCCGGTGCTGCTGTCGGGCGATGTCCTGTTCGAGGGGTCGATCGGCCGCACCGACCTGCCCGGCGGCGACCATGCGGCGATGCTGCGCAGCCTGACGAGCAAGGTCCTGCCGCTCGACGACGCCACCGTCGTCCTCCCGGGCCACGGTTCCAGCACGACGATCGCGCGCGAACGCGCGACCAACCCGTACCTGACGGCGCTCGCGGAGCAGACCGCGTCGCCCGACGCCCCACGACGAGGGATGTGACGTGAGCAAGCCGGCCCCGCTGTCGGGCTTCCCCGAGTGGCTCCCCGCCGAGCGTCTCGTCGAGCTCGAGGTGCTCGACACCGTCCGCCGCGTGTTCGAGCTGCACGGCTTCTCCTCGCTCGAGACCCGCGCCGTCGAACCGCTCGAGCAGCTGCTGCGCAAGGGCGAGATCGACAAGGAGGTCTACGTCGTACGCCGGCTGCACTCATCTGACGACGACACCGACAGCCTCGCCCTGCACTTCGACCTCACGGTGCCGTTCGCGCGGTACGTCCTGCAGAACGCCGGGCACCTCGAGTTCCCCTTCCGCCGCTACCAGATCCAGAAGGCGTGGCGCGGGGAGCGGCCGCAGGAGGGCCGGTTCCGCGAGTTCACCCAGGCCGACATCGACATCGTCGGGCGCGACACCCTCGCGTTCCACCACGAGGTCGAGGTCGCGCTGGTGATGGCCGAGGTGTTCCGCGCGCTGCCCTGCCCGCCGGCGGTGATCCTGGTCAACAACCGCAAGCTGGCCGAGGGCTTCTTCCTCGGGCTCGGTGCGACCGACGCCGGAGCTGCTCTGCGCGCCATCGACAAGATCGACAAGATCGGGCCCGCGGCCGTCGCCGAGCTGCTCCAGAGCGACGCCGGACTCTCGGCGGAGGCGGCGCAGAAGTGCCTCGCCCTGGCCTCGATCCGCACCGAGGACACCTCGTTCGTGGAGCAGGTGCGTGCGCTCGGCGTCGAGCACCCGCTGCTCGACGAGGGCCTGGAGCAGCTCGCGGCGGTGGTCGGGACCGCGTACGAGCGGATGCCCGGCGCCCTGGTGGCCGACCTGAAGATCGCGCGCGGACTCGACTACTACACCGGCACGGTCTACGAGACCCAGCTCGTCGGATACGAGTCGTTCGGGTCGGTGTGCTCGGGCGGACGCTACGACGCGCTCGCGAGCGATGGCCGCACGACCTACCCCGGCGTCGGCATCTCCCTCGGCGTCAGCCGGCTCATGGGTGTGCTGGTCGGACGCGGCCTGGTCTCCGCGAGCCGGTCGGTTCCCACGTGCGTCCTCGTCGCCGTCAACGACGAGGACGGCCGAGCGGCGTCCGAGGGCGTGGCCGCAGCCCTCCGCGCCCGGGGGATCAGCACCGAGGTCGCACCCAAGGCCGACAAGTTCGGCAAGCAGATCCGCTACGCCGACCGCCGAGGAATCCCGTTCGTCTGGTTCCTCGACGATGCGGGAGGCTCGGTGAAGGACATCCGTTCAGGCGAGCAGGTCGCGGCCGATCCCGCGCTCTGGACGCCGCCCGAGGAGGACCTGCGACCCCGGGTCCGCCTGACCACGACAGAGGAGAACCACCCGTGATCCGCACCCACGTCGCCGGAAGCCTGCGTGCCGAGCACGTCGGCCAGACCGTCACGCTCGCCGGGTGGGTGGCGCGCCGGCGCGATCACGGTGGGGTCGCGTTCCTCGACC
>JAKOVT010000162.1 GCA_029781935.1 Actinomycetes bacterium
GGTCTGCCCGATCTGCCGGTCGGCGCTCACCCAGCCGGCCTGCGCCACCGGACGCGAGCCGCCGTACTCGCCGCCGAGCAGCTCGGCCAGCTCGCGCACGAGCCGGAAGTTCTCGGGCTTGCCGAGCCCGCGGCCGCCCGCGACGACGACGTCGGCGTAGGCCAGCTGCGCCTTGTCGGCGTCGGCGTCCGGGATGTAGGACAGGATCTTGGTGACCACGTCGTCCTCGGCGAGCGCGACGCGCTCCTCGACCAGCGTGCCGGTGCGCTGCGCGTCGCGTTTCGGCATCGCCATCACGCGCGGGCGGACGGTGGCCATCTGCGGCCGGTACTCCAGCGTGTGAATCGTGCACAGCAGCGTGCCGCCGAAGGTCGGCCGGGTGGCGGCGAGGCTGCGCGTCTCGTCGTCGATGCGCAGTTCGGTGCAGTCGGCGGTCAGGCCGGGGCCCAGCGTCGTGGCGACGGCACCCGCGAGGTCGCGCCCCAGCGTGGTCGCCCCCAGCAGCAGGATCTCGGGCTTGTTGCGCTCGACCAGCTCGGTGAGCACCCGCGTGTACGGGTCGGTGCGATAGTGGGCGAGCACCGGGTCGCGCACGACGTGGACGCTGTCGGCGCCGTGGCGGAACGCCTCGGCGCAGGCCTGCGAGGTCGCCGGGTCGTCGGGGCCCAGCACCACGCCCGACAGTGGCACGCCGAGGTGGTCGGCGAGCTTGCGCCCCTCGCCGAGCAGCTCCCACGACACCGGGTGCACCCGGCCGCGCTCGAGCTCGACGTTGACCCAGACGCCGCGCCACGCGCCGAGGTCGGCGCCGTCGCTGCGGCGCGGCGCGGCGGCCGACGGCGCCGCGGTGTGCTCGTCGTGGCTCATCGGCCGATCTCCTCTTGCAGCTCCGGATGCTTCGCGAACAGCTTCGAAAGCAGCGCGTCGACCGCCTCGCGCGCCGGCTTGCCGGCGGCATCGACGACCTCGGCCTTGTTCGCGCGCGGCGGCGGCGCAAAGACCTTCTTCACCACGGTGGGCGACCCCTTCAGGCCGCACCGGGCCACCTCGGCGATCCCGGCGGCCTTGTGGTCCCACTCGATCACCTCGTAGCGCGCGGCGCGGAACATCGCGTCCATGTCGGCAAAGCGGATCGTGTTGGCGCCCTCCATCATCGTCACGAGGCAGGGCAACTTCGTCTTCAGCACCTGCACGCCCCCCTCGGCGCGGCGGTGCACGACGATCTCGCGCGCGTCCGGGTCGAGCCGCTCGATGCGCGACACGTAGGTCAGTTGCTGCAGGCCGAGGCGACGCGCCACGCCCGGACCGACCTGCGCGGTGTCGCCGTCGATCGTCTGCTTGCCGCAGAACACCATGTCGACCGGGCGGTCGCCGCCGATCGTGCGGATCGCCGAAGAGAGCGCGTAGGACGTGGCCAGCGTGTCGGACCCGGCAAACACCCGGTCGGTGATGAGAATGGCGTCGTCGGCGCCGAACGAGATGCACTTCTTCAGCGCCTCGGCGGCCATCTTCGGGCCCATGCTGAGGACGGTGACCCGCGCGCCGAAGCGGTCCTTGACGCGAAGCGCCTCCTCGAGCGACACCAGGTCGTACGGGTTGACCACCGCCGGAACGCCCTGGCGCATGATCGTGTTCGTGACCGGGTGGACCCGTATCTGGCTCGAATCGGGCACCTGCTTGACGCAGACGACGATGTGCATGCCCATGCTGCGCCTCCGGTATTTCGGTACCGTTTTACCAGTATTGGGCGGCGGCCCGCAAGGGGCGCGCGACCCCCCTCCGGGGTACCCCTTCGAGACGGTCTTGATCTGGATCAAGCGGATCGCGGCGCGGGAGCGGCCGCCGCGCCGTCCCCGCCGCCCGGCGGGGGAGGCCCGACTGCGGGCATAATCGGGCCCGGCTCCCGCCTCCGGTCCAATCCGAATCGCTATCCATGGCCCAGTACGTCTACACGATGAACCGGGTGGGCAAGATCGTGCCCCCCAAGCGCGTGATCCTGAAGGACATCTCGCTCAGCTTCTTTCCCGGCGCCAAGATCGGCGTGCTCGGCCTGAACGGCTCGGGCAAGTC
>JAKOVT010000165.1 GCA_029781935.1 Actinomycetes bacterium
CCGGCGTGAAGGTCCTCGTCGACGGCCGTCGCGTGACCGACCCGGGCCAGTTCCCGGGTGTGGAGCGCCGCGTGCTGGGCACCGCCTGACCATGTCGGGAGACGCCGCCGAGCGGGCGGGAGGGCCCGCGGGCGAGGTCCCGCACGTCGTGATGCTGGTCGGCAACGACGTCACCACCGACAACCGCGTGCTGAAGACCGCGACGACCCTCGCGCGCTCGGGCGCCCGGGTCACGGTCGTGGGCAACGCCACCAGCGGGGTGCGCTCCGACATCGCCCTGGGCGACGTGCGGATCCTGCGCGTGCCGCTGGAGATGAAGCTCAAGCTGGCGCGGCAGAAGAAGCGCGGCCGTCGGCGGCAGCGCCGGCTGCTGCTCGCCGGGTGGGGGAGCAAGGCCGAGCAGTCGGCGGCGAAGATCCGTCCGCTCGCGCGGCTCCGCGAGTCCGACGGCGGCCCGACGGCGAAGCGCTGGGAGTCGTTCACCACGTTCGTCGTCCGTGCCCGCGGAGGTGTGCAGCGCCGCCTCGACGGTCTGGTGCGCCACTCGTGGCGCGCGTGGGACGGCGTCTGGGCCCGCACCGCGCTCGGCGTCCGCTGGCGCCGGGTGACGCCGGAGCTGCGCGATTTCGAGCTCGGTTTCGGCCCGGTGATCGACTCGCTCGAGCCCGATGTCATCCACGCGCACGACTTCCACATGGTCAACGTCGCGACCCTCGCGTCGCGTCGTGCCGGTGCCGCCGGCCGGTCGCTGCCGTGGATCTACGACGCGCACGAGTTCGTGCCCGGGATGGCGACGTACGGCGGGAAGACCAAGCGGGTGATCGCGGCGTACGCCAAGGCGGAGAAGGAGTACGCGCACCACGCCTCGGCCGTCATCACCGTCTCCCCGTTCATCGCGGTCGAGCTGAAGAAGCGGCACGGCTTCCCCGAGCTGCCCTCGGTCGTGTTCAACGCGCCCGCGGCGTCCGACAGCGACGTCGAGCCTGCCACGGACGTGCGCGCGGCCGCGGGGGTCGGGCCCGATGTGCCTCTCCTGGTCTACAGCGGCGGTGTCACGCCCGCGCGCGGCATCGACGTCGTGGTGCAGGCGCTGGCGCAGCTGCCCGACGTCCACCTCGCGGTCGTCTGCGTGCCGGGTGTGCACACCAAGCCGGTCGAGAAGCTCGTGAGCACCGCGCTCGCGCTCGGCGTCCGCGACCGCATGCACCTCCTCGAACCGGTCGGGCCCGAGCGGGTCACGAACTTCCTGAGCACCGCCGACATCGGCGTGCACCCGCTGCCCGGCGGGATCCCCAACCACGACATGGCGCTGCCGAACAAGCTGTTCGAGTACCTGCAGGCAGGGCTCCCGCTCGTGGTGTCGGACGCGAAGGCGCTGGCCGACTTCGTGAGGTCGCACAAGGTCGGGGCCTCGTTCCGCACCGGCGACGCCACCTCGCTCGCGGCCGCGGTGCGGCGCGTGCTCGACGACCGCGCGTCGTTCGCGGCCGAGGTCGCCCACCAGCGCGACGAGCACCAGTACACCTGGGAGGGGCAGGAGCAGACCCTCCTCGACGTCTACAACCGCCTGCTCGGCACGTCGCTCGCCGTTCCCGCCGCGCCGTTCGCGGTCGGGAGGCCGACGCCGTACCGGCGTACGCAGACCGGGATCGTGCTGGGCATCGGCCCGGCGAACTCCGCCGGCCAGGGCTGGGCGTGGGCGAAGGCGGCCGAGCGCTACCTCGACGGCGTCACGTGCGAGGTGCTCGCGGTCGAGAAGGACCACTACGACTACCCTCGCGACGTCGCCGTCGCGCCGGCCGACTTCGCGCGCGGGCGGGAGTGGCAGCTCGGCTACAGCGCGCACGTCACGTCGACGTGGACCCACGCGCTGCTCGAGGCCGGACGCCCGGTGCTCGGCACCCTGAACGGCCGCGACTTCAGCGGCGACGTCGAGGTGCTGCGGGCGTCGGGCATCACTGTCGGCCTGGTGTTCCACGGCTCGGAGATCCGCGACCCGCGCCGCCACGCCGCCGGCCACGCGTGGTCGCCGTTCCTGCAGTCGCACGACGGTCTCACCGAGCGGCTGCAGCAGAAGTACGACGAGCTCGCGCCGGTGGTCGCGCGGTTCGAGGGCGCGACGTTCGTGTCGACCCCCGACCTGCTCGACTACCTGCCCGACGCCCACTGGCTGCCGCTCGTCGTCGACACCAGCATCTGGACGCCGAAGGCCACGCCACTCGAGCGGCCGGTGCCGGTGGTCGTGCACGCGCCGTCGAACACCGCGCTCAAGGGCACTGCGGAGGTCGAGGCGGTGCTCCAGCCGCTGCACGACAAGGGCCTCGTGGAGTACCGCCGGATCCAGGGCGTGCCGCCGTCGCAGGTCGGCGACCTGCTCGCCGACGCCGACGTCGTCATCGACCAGCTGCTCCTCGGCGGGTACGGCGTGCTCGCCTGCGAGGGCGCCGCGCTCGGTCGTGTGGTGGTCGGCCATCTCGGCGACCGCGTGCGCGAGGCGATCCCCGGCGACGTCCCGATCCTCGAGGCCAACCCGGACGACCTCGGCGACGTCATGGCCCGGATCCTCGACGAGCGCGACTGGGCACGTGCCGTCGCGGCTCGGGGTCCGGAGTTCATCGCCGCCTTCCACGACGGCCGCCGCTCGGCCGAGGTGCTGGGCACCCACCTGCTCGGGCTCTGACCGCCCCGGCGTCCGCCTGTCCCACCGTCCCACCTCCTTCCAGGCGTTCGGCGCTGCGCTGACCGGCCGCTTGCGGCGGTTCCCTCGAACCGGCGTCGCGCGCTCGCGGGGCGTGGCACCCTGGCCGTGCGCCGTGCCACGAGGGGGAGGTCATGGTCCGCGTGGTCGTACCGGCTTTCCTGGGGCTGGTGCTGCTCGTCACCGCCGTCGTCCTGGTGACCGCGACGGTCACGAGCCGCCGCCCTCGTCCTGATGCCCCCGAGCGGAACCCGTGGCGCCGTCCGGCTCCCAGCCCCGCCCGACCGCA
>JAKOVT010000196.1 GCA_029781935.1 Actinomycetes bacterium
CGGTGCTTGATCTCGACGAGCAGCCCGAAGCCCGCCGTGTAGATGTGGAAGCTCGACAGCACGACCGCGATCGTCGTGACGAAGAGGCCGACCGGCCCGACGAGCTTGCGGAAGTTCGACTCGGTGTCGAACGTGCGGATCAGCTCGGCCTGCTTCTCGGCCGAGATCGCCTCGACCTGCCCGGTGAGCAGGTTGCCGTGCGGGTTGGGGTGGTGCGTGGTCATCGTCGGTCGGATCCGGGGCCGGCGGGAGGACGGGGTCGGGTCAGCGCAGGCCGCCCGCTCCGGGGCCGGTCAGGCAGGCGCCCGGCCGCGCCGTGAGCGCGAGCGCGCGGTTGCCCCATTGCGCGAGGTCGACCGGGCGCGGGTCGCCGTCGACCGAAAGGCGCGGCGACTGGTCCGCGTGCACGCGCATCGCGATCGTGTCGAAGTGTCGGTGCATCGTGACGACGAACGTGCCGCCCTCGCGGCGCCACGCGCCGTCCGGATCGGCCTCGGTCGGGAGCCCCGGCCCGTGCTGGCTGAAGCGGATCTCGGTCTGCTCGATCGTCGCGCCGTCGACGCGGTAGCGCTCCTCGACCGGCGTGCGCGTCACCGAGTGGACGTAGCGGATCGTGAACGCGGGCTGCGCGCCGGGCGCCTCGACCTGCGCGAGCGGCCTGCCGTCGGGGTGCGACGCGAGCGCGAGGCACGCGGCGTGGGCGCCCGCGCCCACGCTCGCGCCGAGGAGCACGCCCGGGACCAGCCTCCAGGCGATCCCGGGCGCGGCCGTCACTTGATGAGGCCCTTCTCGCGGTAGTAGCGCTCCGCGCCCGGGTGCAGCGGGATCGAGACCGAGAGCAGCGCCGTCTTGAGCGAGATCTCCTTGCCCTTCGGGTGCACCTGGCCCAGCGTCTCGGTGTTCTCGTAGAGCGCCTTCGTCACCTCGTAGGCCATCTGGTCGGAGAGCCCGTCGTGCGTCGCCCAGATCGCCATCACGGCGAGCGTGTCGACCGGCGCGGTCTGGCCCTTGTAGGTGTTCGGCGGCAGCTGGACCATCGCGTAGTACGGCTGCTTCTTGCGCAGCGTCTCGATCTCGGGCCCGGCGAGCGGGACGATGCGGATCTCGCGGGCGTTCGCGAGGTCGGTGATCGACGAGGTCGGCGCCCCGGCGGTGATGAGCGAGGCGACCAGGTTGCCGTCCTTGATCTTGTCGACCGACTGCGTGAACGACGAGAGGTCCTCGCCGATGTCCTTGCGCGTCATCCCGTGCGCCTCGAGCAGGTCGCCCAGGAGCTGCCACTGGCCGGAGCCCGGCGAGCCGGACGATACGCTCTTGCCCTTGAGGTCCTTGAACGTGCGCACGTTCGCCGAGGCGAGCGTCACGAGCTGCACCTGCTCGGGGTAGAGCGCGCCGAGCGCGCGCAGGTTCTTGACCGGCTTGCCCTCGAACTGGCCCTTGCCGTTGTAGGCGGCGTCGAGGATGTCGGCTGCGACGAACGCGCTCTCGATGTCCTTGCGGCCGAGCAGCTGCGCGTTCGCGACCGACGCGCCCGCGGTCTCGGCGGTGGCCGAGAGCTTCTTGCCGCCGATCGTGACCTTGTTCGAGATCAGCTGCGCGAGCATCCCGCCCAGCGGATAGTAGGTGCCGCCGGTGCCGCCGGTGGCGATGCCGAAGAAGACGCGGTCCTGCGCGGCCGCGGGGCCGGCGAACGCGATGGCGGCCGC
>JAKOVT010000198.1 GCA_029781935.1 Actinomycetes bacterium
GGGTCGGCGGCGAGCAGGTGGAAGGCGATGCGCTGCGCGCTCTTCGGGCCGACGCCGGGCAGCCGGCCCAGCTCGTCGATGAGGTCCTGGACCACACCCTCGTACACGCGATCTCATCCTGCCGTCGTCGTCGCGGCCCGGTGCCGGGCCTGCTCCTGGTCACCCGACGGTACGCCGGGCAGGTGCGCTCCTCGGGGAGCGACTAGCCGTTGTCGTACTCCGTCATCACGGTGCCCCCGAGCTCGCGCTGCACGAGCGCGAGACCGGAGAGGTCGCCCTCGGCGTCGGGGTCGTCGACGCTGACGTCGTCGTCGGCCGGCGCAGCCTCCTCGGCCACCACCGCGGCCGCGCGCTCGCGCGCGGACGGGCCGGACTCGGTCGGGCGCACCGGTTCGGGCTCCGGTGCCGGGGCGGGCGCCGCAGCCGCCGGCGCGGCGGGGGCCGGGTCCGCGGACACCGACGGGTCGAGCACGAGGTCGATCTCGACGTCGAGCCGCGCGACGTCGAGCACGGCGAGCCGCAGCAGCTCCATGTGCCCCTTGTTGCCGCGCAGGATCCCCATCCGCACGCGGTCGGGATGGGCGAGGCCGAGCGTGCGGCCGTCGAGCTGGAGCGGGACCGCGCCCTCCGCGAGGGTGTGGGCGACACGGCTCGAGGACTTCAGCGCCTCGAGCACCGAGGGCCACATCATCGCGACCTGGCCGAGGTCGGCCCCGCCGGGCGCGGCGGGCGACGAGGGCTGCGCAGCGGCCGCGGGCTCGGCGGGCCGGTCGACCGGCGCCGCGGCCGGAGCGGGCGCCGAGACAGCAGGGGCGGCCGGTGCGGAAGGTGCCGGTGCGGAGGGTGCGGTCGCCTCGGCGCCGGCACCGGGCGCTGCGGTCGTCGGGGCGACCGACGAGAGCCGAGGAGGCGCAGGCGGACCGCCGGGGGCGGCCGTGCGCGGCGCGGAGTCGTGAGGGGCGGCGGGACGGGCAGGCGGGGCGTCGTCGGCCGGCGGCGCGGCCGGAGCGGCGACCGGGGCCGGGCGCGCGGGAGCGGCGACGGGGACCGGTGCTCCCGCAGGGGCGTCGCCGAGGTAGGCGACCTTGCGCTCGATCCGGTCGAGGCGGGCGGCGAGGCCGTTGTCGGTGTCGTCGGCGGCGGGCAGCAGCAGCCGTGCGCACAGCAGCTCGAGCTGCAGCCGCGGCGCGGTGGCGCCCTTGAGCTCCGACAGCCCGGTGCTCACGAGATCGGCGGCGCGCGAGAGCTGCGCGAGGCCGAGCTTCTCGGCCTGGCCGCGCATGAGGAAGATCTGGGAGTCGGGGGCGTCGAGCAGACCGGCCTCGGCGGCGTCGGGCACCTCGTGCAGGACGACGAGGTCGCGCAGCCGCTCGAGGAGGTCGGTCGCGAACCGCCGCGGGTCGAGGCCCGCCTCGACCACCCGGTCGATCACGGAGAACATCGCGGCACCGTCGTCGGTGGCCAGCGCCTCGACCACCTCGTCGAGCATGGCGGTGTCGGTGACGCCGAGCTGCGACACCGTGTCGTCGTAGGTGAGCCCCTCGGGGCCGGTGCCCGCGATGAGCTGGCCGAGGATCGACAGGGCGTCGCGCACCGACCCTGCCCCGGCGCGCGCCACCAGCGCGAGCGCCTCGGGCTCGGCGGGCACGCCCTCCTGCTCGCAGACCCACGCGAGGTGCTCCTGCAGCCGACGTACCGGGACCAGGCGGTAGGGGTAGTGGTGCGTGCGGGACCGGATGGTCGGGAGGATCTTGTCGGGCTCGGTGGTGGCGAAGACGAACTTCAGGTGCGCCGGCGGCTCCTCGATGAGCTTGAGCAGCGCGTTGGCGGCATCGACCGTGAGCTGGTGCGCCTCGTCGATGATGTAGACCTTGTAGCGGCTCGACGCGGGGGCGTACATCGCCTTCTCGCGCAGCTCGCGGGCGTCGTCGATGCCGCGGTGGCTCGCGGCGTCCATCTCGACGACGTCGATCGAGCCGGGACCGTTCGGGGCGAGCGACAGGCAGCTCGGGCAGACGCCGCAGGGCTCGGAGGTGGGGCCCTCCTCGCAGTTGAGCGAGCGGGCCAGGATGCGGGCGGTGGAGGTCTTGCCGCAGCCGCGCGGGCCGGTGAACAGGTAGGCGTGGTGGGCGCGACCGCTGTCGATGGCCCGGGCCAGCGGGACGGTGACGTGCTCCTGCCCGATGACGTCCGCGAGCCTGCCGGGACGGTAGGTGCGGTACAGGGCGAGGGACACGCGAGCACCCTAACCGCAGGCTCGGACGCCGTATGCCTGTCGGTGAGCGAGGGGGACGTGAGAAGGCCGGCTCCGCACGCGTCGACGGGTCAGGCGCGGGAGTCGTAGGCCGCGCGCGCCTCCTCGATCACGGGCAGGTGCTCGCGGGCCCAGGCGTCGAGGGCGCGGAGCGGATCGATGAGCGTGCGGCCGACGTGGGTCAGCTCGTACTCGACACGGGGCGGCACCTCGGGGTGCACGGTGCGGGCGACCAGGCCGTCGCGCTCGAGGCCGCGCAGGGTCTGGGTGAGCATCTTCTGGCTCACGCCCTCGATCCGGCGGGCCAGCTCGCTGAAGCGCATCGGGCCCGCGGAGAGCGACCCCACGACGAGGACGGTCCAGCGGTCGCCGATCCGGTCGAGCACCTGGCGGCTGGGGCAGCCCGCGGCGTACGGATCGATATCGAGGGCGGTCGCGCGACCGTCCGAGCTCGTGACCTGCATGGTCACCTCCAGGTAAGTACAGCACTTCAAGGTGCCTGCTCTCCGATGGGAAGCGGGTTCAGGGTACGCCGGTTGTCGCAGGCGAGAACGCGGCCGGTCGGCCGCCCGCCCGCCCCCAGGAGGAGAACCGTGTCCGTCGTCGTCACCGGAGCCACCGGCCAGCTCGGCCGCCTCATCGTCGAGTCGCTGCTCGAGCGCGGCACCCCCGCGGCCGAGATCACCGCCACCGGTCGCTCGGTCGACCGCATCGCCGACCTGGCCGCCGCCGGCGTGCACGTCGTCGCCTCGGACTACGACGACCCGGCGAGCCTGGACGCCGCGCTCGCCGGCGCCGAGGTCGTCGTGCTCGTCTCGGGCAACGAGTTCGGCCGCCGCGTCGCGCAGCACCGCACGGTCGTCGATGCCGCCGCACGCGCCGGCGTGGGCCGCATCGTCTACACCTCGATCCCGAAGGCGGACGAGACGCCCCTGCTGCTTGCCGCCGAGCACCGCGAGACCGAGGAGGCCATCGCCGCCTCGGGCCTGCCGTACACGTTCCTGCGCAACTCCTGGTACGTCGAGAACTACCTGCCGCAGATCCCGACCTACCTCGAGCACGGCATCGTCGGCGCCGCGGGTGACGGGCGGGTGTCGCTCGCGCCGCGCCGCGACTACGCCGAGGCCGCCGCCGTGGTCGCGATCACCGAGGGCCACGAGAACGCGGTGTACGAGCTCGGCGGCGAGTCGATCACCCTCGCCGACCTGGCCGCCCTCGTGGCCGACGCCGCGGGCCAGCCGGTCGCCTACACCGACGTCGACGAGGACAGCCTGCGCGGCATCCTCGTGAACGCCGCCGGGTTCCCCGAGCCCGTGGCCGCGACGTTCGCCGACGTCGACAGCGGCATCAAGGCCGGCTGGCTGCACGTCACGAGCGGCGACCTCGAGCGCTTGATCGGCCGTACGCCGACGAGCCCCGCCGACTCGGTGAAGGCCGCCGTCGCGGCTCTCTGACGTCGCCCTCCGCGACCGTCCGGCGCGTGAGAGCGCGCCCGGCACGGGACGAGGGCGGGAGCTGATGCTCCCGCCCTCGGTCGGCGGAGGATAGGGGATTCGAACCCCTGAGGAGTTGCCCCCAACACGCTTTCCAAGCGTGCGCCCTAGGCCACTAGGCGAATCCTCCGCGGACGAGGATACGGGCGGGCCGCGCCCGTACTGAAATCGGCCGGTTCGAGGCGACGGCCGACGTCGCCTATGCTGGTCCGCGACTCCCCGTGCGGCGTCATCCCGCTGAACTCCCCCAGGGCCGGAAGGCAGCAAGGGTAGGTGGGCTCTGGCGGGTGCGCGGGGGGTCGCTTTCGTCTCCGGCCGCTCGTCCCGGCCACGGTTTCGTCTCGCGCACCGCGAGCCGCCGGGCCCTCGCAGCGGGGTCGCCTAGACTCGACAAGGTGATCTTCAAGGGCGTCGGAGAGGGGCGGCCGTACCCCGACCACGGGTGCGGCCCGGCTCAGTGGTCCGAGCTCCCCCCGCGCCAGATCCGCCTCGACACCGTCGTCACCACCAAGCGCATGCTCGATCTCGAGCAGCTCCTCGACGAGCAGTCGACCTTCTACGGCGACCTGTTCGCCCACGTCGTGAAGTGGGAGGGCGTGCTCTACCTCGAGGACGGCCTGCACCGTGCGCTGCGCACCGCGCTCCACGGCCGGCCGGTCCTGCACGCGCGCGTGCTCGACCTCGACGACAAGGACTGGCGCGCCCGACTCGCGGGCAGCGGTCGGACGGGAGCCGCACGATGAGCATGCTCTCGGGCCAGGGGCTCGGCCCCACCGGCGACCGGCCGCGTCGACGCCACCCGCTCGCGACGACGATCATCGTCGTCCTCATGATGGCCGTGCTCTTCGGCGCGACGTTCGGCATCGTGCGACTGCTGCGCGGGAACGGTTCCGACCAGCCCTCCCCCGGGGCGACCTCGCCGGCGCCCTGCGTCACGACCACCGTGGTACCGGGGGTCGCGCTCCCGAAGCCCGGTCAGGTCTCGAGCAACGTCTACAACTCCACGAACCGCGCGGGGCTGGCCAAGCGCACCGCCGCCGATCTCGGCAGCCGGGGCTTCAAGATCGGACGGGTGGCCAACGACCCGCTCGGGCGCTCGATCGCCGGTGTCGCCGAGATCCGTTACGGCACAGCAGGTCTCGCGAATGCCCAGTTGATGCGCTACTACATCCTCGGCGCCGTCCTCGTGCAGGACGCCCGCACCGACGCCACGATCGACGTGGTGCTCGGCCAGAAGTTCAAGGCCGTCACGCCGCAGAAGGCGGTCGACGCGGCGCTGAAGAAGCCCACGCCGGTCGCCTCGGGAGCGGGCTGTCCGAGCCCGTCGGCCAAGCCGGCGACCAAGCCCGCGTCGGCCTCGCCCAGCCCCACCGCCTGACCAGCCCCACCTCCTGACCAGCCCCACCTCCTGACCAGCCCCACCGCCTGACCAGCCCCACCGCCTGACCCGACCCACCCGCCGAGCTCGTACCCGAGCCCCGTAGTTCCCCGAACATGATCATGTTTGGGGAACTATGAGCCCACAGGGGTCCACGACCGGAGCCACGGTGGGAGCTGCCACCAGGTCGGACGGCCTCGGTCGGTCGGCGGGCTCAGGCGACGGGGATCCAGACGAGGCGGAAGTCGCGGACGACGACGTCGGACTTCTCCAGGGGGATCGACTTCGTGCTGATGTTCTCGGCCTTGGCGTTCCACCGCGCGTCGACCTCGAGCAGCTCGGTCTGCAGCTCGGCCTCGAGATCGGCCACGGCCTGCTGCATCGCCGTCGCCTTGGTCTGCGCCGCACCGACCTTCGCGTTCGCGGTCGACTGCCTCTTGGCCTGGCTGGCCATCGAGCTGCGGCTGCGGCGTCCGCCGAGCAGCGACCCGAGGACGGAGATGCCGGTGGCCGCGAGGCCGTAGTTCGCGTCGTACTCCTGCTGAAGCACCTGCGCGTTGATCTGCGCGTCGCTGAGCTTCACACGCGCGCTCGTCAGCTTGGTCTCGTACTTGCTGCGCAGCGCGGTGAGCTCCTTGTCGGCGGCGGTGTCGACGAGCGTGTGGCACCGGGCGACGAACTGCTCGCGCGTCTCGCCCGGCCGCGCCATCGCCTTGAGGTCGGGGTTGACCATCACCTCGGTCGTGCGCGAGCGCGTGAGCTCGTCGACGAGCGCCTTCTGCATGGCGTTCCAGTACGCCTTGGCCTTGGCCTCCGACGGCACCAGTCCGTAGACCGCGCCGGCGGGTGCCGTGGTCACCAGGTCGCGGTCGTCGTAGTCGACCGCGACGAACA
>JAKOVT010000200.1 GCA_029781935.1 Actinomycetes bacterium
CCACCTTCCAGGTCCAGCTGCCCGACGACGGCGGCTTCGTCGCGCACGACCCCCTCTACGGATACACCTACGACGAGAGTCTCCTGACGCGCGCGGCGTGGGAGCACCCGACGAGCTCGGACGCGGTGGAGAACCTCGAGGGCTACGGGCTCACCTGGATCCAGCCGCTGCTGCGCGCGATGCGCGACGCCGGCGGGGAGCGCGAGCGGGTCGACTGGCTCACGGCTCGGCTCGTCGACACGCTCGCGTGGCGGCCCGACAACGGCAGCCGCACCGACGTCGTGTGGAGCGAGGGGGTCAACCTCCGTCGCGAGCAGGGTCTCAACTGCCTGTACTCGGTCACCCGTGACAGCCGTCTGGTGCCGGTCATCGCGGCCGTGGCCGCGGCCAACATGGACCCCGACCGCTACTACGGGCCGCCGCGCTGGCCACCGCACAACCACGGGCTCATGGCCAACCTGGCGCTCCTGCGCAGCGGCGTGCTGCTCGGGCGGGAGGACTGGCGGAACTTCGCGGTCGCACGGATGAGGACCGCGATCGACGGATCGTTCACCGACGACGGCGTCACGATCGAGCAGTCGGTCGCGTACGGCGCGGTCATCGTGGCCAAGTGGCGCGAGGCCGCGAAGGCGTTGCGCCAGACCGGTCAGAGCGACGAGCTCTCGCTGGCGTCGCACATCGACGACGTCGTCGCACGGGCCGACGCCGCCTACAACTTCCTCGTGCAGCCCGACCGGCTGCCCGTCCCGCTCGGCGACCAGCGTGGCGCGCGGACGGCGGTGCAGCCTCAGCGCACCACCGCGCTCGTCGACGTCGAGGCGGGCATCGTCGCGTCGCGCTGGTCGTGGGCCGCGCCCGACGACTGGTACGCGGTCCGCTTCGGTCGGCCCACCGCGATGCACGGGCACCAGGACCGGATGTCGGTGGTGTGGTGGTCGACCGGCCGCCCGGTGCTCGTCGACCCCGCGACGGCGACGTACACCGCGGGTCCCGCGCGCACCTGGTCGCTCTCGCCCGCGGCGCACAACGTGCCCGTCGTCGCGGGCGGGTCGTACGCGCCCTGGGTCACCGTGACGCTCGACGGCTACGCCCACCGTGCGGCGGCCGACACCGTGCTCCTCAGCGGGTCGCTGTACCGGGTGCACCAGCACCGCCGCCTCACCGTCGACCCGGTGCACGACCGGCTGACCGTGCTCGACACCGCCTCGAGACCGGTGAACCAGGTGTGGCAGCTCGACCCGCGGTGGCGGTTCCGCTGCTTCAACGCCGCCCGTACCGCTGCGCTGTTCACCGACGCGACGGGAGGGAGGTTGCTGGTCGCCACGACCGGCCGGATCGCGAGCGTGCTCAAGGGCGCCCCCGGACTCGCGGGTGGCTGGGTGTTCTCCTACCCGCCCGCATCTCGCGCCGCGGCCGCCCGGATGGTCGTCGTGGGGTCGACGTCCACGACGACCACGTTCACCGTCACCGGCGCTCCGCTCGCCCCCTGGTCGTCGTGACGACGGCGTGGCACCCGGGGCGCGCGGCCGGTCTGAGCCAGGGTGGTCAGCGGCCGTGGGGCGTCGACGGGGAGGGCTCGGCATGAGGCGCAGGGCATGGCCCGGTGCGGTCGTGGCGTGCGTGGCTCTCGTGGTCGCCCTGCTCGGGTCCGCGCCCGCGTCGGCGTACACCTCGGTGGATTCGCCGGACTGGTCCGCGCTGGACGCCTGCGAGGCGCCCGTCCCCTTCGACGTCGTGCTTCCGGCTGCCGGCGGTGTCACGATGACCGACCCGGCGCGCGACTACGTCTTCGACGACGGCGACCTCACGGCGCCGGCGTGGCAGTCGCCGCCCGGCACCGACAGCGTCGAGCACCTCGAGATGTACGGCATGCAGTGGATGCCGTCGCTGCTGGCCGCGCTCCGCGACACCGACGACCTCGCGCGCCTGCAGTGGCTGGTCGCATCGGTGGCCTCGACGCTGCGTTGGCGACCGGACAACGGCGACCGCACCGACGTCGTGTGGAGCGAGGGGGTCAACCTCCGGCGCGAGCAGAACCTCAACTGCCTGTACGCCGTCACCCAGGAGCCGTCGCTCGTCCCGGTGCTCGAGGCGGTCGCGACGGCCAACCTCGACCCGAACCGCTACTACGGCCCGCCGCAGCGGCTGCCGCACAACCACGGCCTGATGGCCAACCTCGCGCTGCTGCACACGGCCGACCTCCTCGCCCGGGCCGACCTGCGCGACGCCGCGGTCGAGCGGCTCCGTGTCGCGATCGACGCGTCGTTCACCCCGCAGGGCATCTCGATCGAGCAGTCCACGGAGTACCACCGCGAGGTGGTGTCGATGTGGACCTCGGCTGCCACGGACGTGCGCGGGATCGGGGGCGTCGATCCGCTGGCGCTCGCCGCGCACATCGAATCCGTGCTGGCGCGAGCGCGGGCGGCCTACCAGCACCTCGTCGCACCCGACGGCATGCCGGTGCCCGTGGGCGACCTGCAGGCGCCGCGCACGACCGCCGTGCCCCAGCGCTACACGTCGTTCGCGGACCCGTACGCCGGCATCCTCGCGTCGCGCTGGTCCTGGTCCGCACCCGACGACTTCTGGACGCTGCGGTTCGGCCCGGGACGGCGGATGCACGGGCACTTCGACCGGACGTCGATCGTGTGGTGGGCCACCGGTCGACCGGTGGTGGTCGACCCCGGGACGGCGACGTACGTCGCGAGCCCGCAGCGCACCTGGTCGCAGTCGGCCGTCGCGCACAGCACGGCGGTCGTCCGAGGCAGCGCCTTCAACCCGCGCGCGTGGGTGTCGCTCACGGCGTTCACCCACCGTGTCGCGCGCGACATCGCCGTGATCAGCGGCCCCCTGTACGGCGTCGCCCAGACCCGTCGGGTGGTCGTCGACCCGGTGCACGACTCGATGGAGGTCACCGACTCGGCCGCGCTCCAGGTGAACCAGGTGTGGCAGCTCGACCCGCGCTGGCGGCTGAGGGGGTTCAACGGCCCTCGCACGGCGGCGCGCTTCACCGACCCGACCGGCGCCGTGCTGCTCGTCACGACGACGGGTCGGATCGCCAGCGTCCTCAAGGGAGCTCCGGGTCTCTCGGGCGGCTGGGTGTTCAGCTACCCGCCGGCGCGGCAGACGCCGGCGGCGCGGATGGTCGTAGTGGGCGCGACGACGACGCGCACCACGTTCACGGTGACGGGACCGGCGCTGCGTCCGTGGACCGCCTGACCCCCACGGGGAGCAGCACCACCGCGGCCGCCATCACGAGCACGCAGGTGTTGACCCAGAACCAGTCGAGGACCCCGGCCAGCTCCGGAGTCCCGAGGTCGTAGCCGAGCCAGTACATGCCGGGCGTGCTGAAGACGACGGCGATGCCCAGTGCCAGCAGCCAACGGCGCCAGCGCCGTCCGTCGTCGATCACGAGACCGATCAGCGGCAGCACCCACACGATGTGGTGCGACCACGACACCGGCGCCGCGAGCACGATGCCCAGCCCCATGACGGTCGCAGCGGTCAGCGCGTCGCCGGCGTCCAGCGCCCGCGCGGAGCGGATCGCGGCGACGGCCAGGGTCGCGCTCGCCAGGACCAGCCACAGCACGGTGCTGAGGATCCCGGGTCCGAGCAGGCGGAGGACGAGTCCGTTCCAGGAGGTGTTGACGGGCTCGCCGACCGGGCCCACACGGTCGGGATCGAGCACCACGCCGAGCCAGTCGCGGGTGTCGCCGGGCAGTGCGAGCGCGGTGAGCCCCCAGCACCCGAGCACGGTGACCACCGTGGTGAGAACCGCTCGCCAGCGACGGGCGGCGACGTAGGTGAGGACGAAGGTGCCGGGCGAGATCTTGATCGCGGCAGCAAGTCCGACCAGGGCGCCGGTCGCCCGCGACCGGCGTACCGCGATGTCGAGGTCGCGCAGGCACAGCGCCCCGAGCAGCAGACCGATCTGCCCGAAGGCGAACACGCTGCTGATGGGGGTCAGCAGAGCCAGCGCGGTGCCCGCCGCGAGCAGGCTCGCGCCGGCACGACCCAGCGGGGCGAGCGGCGCGACCAGCCGGGCCACGGACCGGTGGGCGATCCACCACAGGCACAGGAAGGACAGGACGATCTCGAGCGCGACGACGGTCCCCGTCGGCAGCAGCGCGGTGGGCAGCAGCACCAGCGCCGCGAACGGCGGGTAGGTGAACGGGAGCGGCTGATCTGGCGCGTATCCCGAGCCGGGCGGGTAGAGCGGCTGGCTGTCGAGCAGCCGCTCGGCGGCGTCGCGGTAGACGGCGAGATCCTCGGGGACCGGGAGGTCCCATCCCGCGGCGACGACGCCGAGCAGAAGGACGGCCGCCACGGCGAGCGCCCCGAGCAGGATGGGGCGGCGGGTCGGACCTGACACGGTCCGACTCTGGCAGACGGTGGTCAGACCGAGCGGGAGGTGGCCGCCACGGCCAGGCCGCGGAGGGCCTCGCGGGCGTCGTCGACGACGGGGGCGGCGTCGAGGGCCTGGAAGCACTGGTCGGTGAGCGCCTCGATGAGCGCTTCGACGTGGCGCAACGCCCCGGTGCCGACGATGATCTCGCGCAGCTCGTCGACGCCTGCGGCGTCGAGGGCCGGATCGCCGAGACGGCGGCGCAGCACCGCGGCCTCCGCCGGCGACGCCGCCTCGGCGGCGGTCGCCACGAGGACCGTGCGCTTGCCCTCGCGCAGGTCGTCGCCCGCGGGCTTGCCGGTCTCGGCGGGGTCGCCGAAGACGCCGAGGACGTCGTCGCGCAGCTGGAACGCCTCGCCGAGCGGCAGCCCGTAGCCGCTGTAGGCGACGACGAGGTCGGGGGAGGCGTCGGCGAGCTCGGCGCCGAGGTGCAGCGGACGCTCGATGGTGTACTTGGCCGACTTGTAGCGCACGACGCGCATCGCGCGCTCGGCCGAGCCGCCGCCCATCGCCTGCTCGAGCAGGTCGAGGTACTGGCCGGCCATCAGCTCGGTGCGCATGAGGTCGTAGACCGGCTTGCCCCGCATGACCGACCGCGGCGGCAGCCCGCACGACATGAGCATCTCGTCGGCCCACGACAGGCACAGGTCGCCGAGCAGGATCGCCGCGCCGACGCCGAACATCTCCGACGATCCGCGCCACTCGTTGCCGCGGTGCAGGGTGGCGAACCGACGGTGGGCGGCCGGCATGCCGCGGCGGGTGTCGCTCCCGTCCATCACGTCGTCGTGGATGAGCGCGCAGGCCTGCAGCAGCTCGAGCGAGGTGGCGAACGCGATCGCCTCCTCGCAGTCGGCTCCGCCCGCGCCGCGCCAGCCCCAGTAGGCGAACGCGGGCCGCAGGCGCTTGCCACCGCGGAGCAGGTCGGTGATCGACTCGGCGAGCGGGGCGAGGTCGGGGCTGACGTCGTCGAGCAGGGAGACCTGCGAGCAGAGGAAGTCGTCGAGCCTCTTCTGCACGCGGACGCGGAGGTCCTCGGCATCGAGGGGCGACGCGGACTCCCCGGGAGAGGTCATGCCGGAAGCGTATTGCGCGTGAGGGGCACGGGCATCCGGAGAGCCCGCCCACGATGCGGACGCTCCGGAGGGCGGTCCGTCGCGGCTGCCTATCCTCGACCGCATGGCGTCCGCGTACCGGCCCACCTCGGCCGCGACCGTGAGCGAGGTGCTCGCGCACGGCGGGCACTCGTTCTCGTTCGAGTTCTTCCCGCCCAAGACCGACGAGGGCGAGCGCGCGCTGTTCCAGGCGATCCGCGAGCTCGAGGGGCTGCGCCCCACGTTCGTGTCGGTCACCTACGGCGCCGGCGGCACCACCCGCGATCGCACGGTGCGCATCACGGAGCGGATCGCCGAGGACACGACCTTGCTCCCGGTCGCCCACCTCACCTGCGTCGGCGCCAGCGTGGCCGACCTGCGTGGCGTGATCGGCGAGTACGCGGCCGCCGGCATCCGCAACGTGCTCGCGCTGCGTGGCGACCCGCCGGGCGGTCCCGGCACCCCCTGGGTCCAGCACGACGGGGGTCTGCAGCACGCGGACGAGCTCGTGGCGCTCGTGCGTTCGCTGGGCGACTTCTCCGTCGGCGTCGCGGCGTTCCCGGAGGGCCACCCCGAGTCGCCGTCGCTCGACCACGACGCCCAGGTGCTGCTGCGCAAGCAGGAGTCGGGCGCGGAGTTCGCCGTCACCCAGCTGTTCTTCGAGGCCTCGCACTACGTCGCGCTCGTCGAGCGGGCGCGCGCCGTCGGTGTCACCATGCCGATCCTCCCCGGGATCATGCCGCTCACGAACGTGACGCAGATCGAGCGGTTCTCGCTGCTCTCGGGCACCGGCTTCCCGGACGCTCTCGCCGCGCGGTTCCGCGCGGTGGCCGACGACGCCGACGCCGTCCACGCGCTCGGCGTCGAGGCGGCGTCGGAGCTCTGCCAGGAGCTGCTCGACGCCGGTGCGCCCGGTCTGCACTTCTTCACCCTCAACCGGTCGACCTCCACCCGCGAGGTCTACGAGGGGCTCGGCCTCGCGGCGCTGGCCTGATCCTGTCGGTGGCGGATGCCGTCGAGGGCGCAGCCTCGGCGCCGGCTCGCGACGGTGGGCGCCGGTCGTCGACGGCCTCGGCCGCACGGGGCGACAATCGCGGGCATGGACCGCGAGGGGCTGCGCGCCGCCCAGAGGGCGCTCAAGGACCGCTATGCCGCCGACCCGTCGACGGCCTGGACCCCGGTGCACGCCGACGGCGACTTCCGCGACGACCCCGTCACGTGCACGGTGACGACCTGGGCCGGACCGGTGCGTGCCGGGCTGCACACCGCCACCGGCGGCACCGGCGCGGACGCCTGCTCGGGCGACATGCTGATGCAGGCGCTGGTCGGGTGCGCGGGTGTGACGCTGCGCAGCGTCGCGACCGCGATGGACCTCGACCTCGGGCAGGTCGAGATCCGGGCCGAGAGCCACTTCGACGCGCGCGGCACCCTGGGGCTCGACCGTGCGGTCGAGGTGGGCGTCGGCCCGATCACCGTGACGGCGACCGTCGGTGCAGCGCTGGACGACGCCGTGCTCGAGCGGCTGGCCCGCTCGACGGAGCGCTACTGCGTGGTGGGCCGGAGCCTGACGCACCCGCCCGCGTTCGTGGTCCGGTCGCGGACGTCCTGACCCGCGCCCCACGCCCCGCGCACCCGCCGTCCGCCCGGCTCGGCGAGCCCGCGTAGGGCAGACTCGCGTCATGGGTCGAACCGTCACCGTCACCGGACGAGGCCGCGCGTCGGCCGCCTACGACGAGGCCACGCTGCGCCTCGCGGCCACCGCACGGGCGGCGAACCCCAGCGACGCGACCGCGCGTGCGACCTATTCGATGGCCGCCATGCGCGAGGCCGTGCTCGCCGGCGGCGCCGAGCCCGAGCGCCTCACCACCACGCACGTGTCGCTGAACCCGGTGCACGACCCGTGGCCCACCGTCGTCGGCTACGAGGCCACGCTCGGTCTCGCGGTGCGGCTCACCGACCTCGCACGCGTCGGGTCGCTGCTCGTCGCCGCGATCGACGCGGGCGGCGACGGCGCCCGCATCGACGGCATCGGTTTCAGCCACTCCGATCCCGCGGCGCTCGAGCGGGCGGCGCGCGACGCGGCGTACGCCGACGCCCTGGCCAAGGCCGAGCAGTACGCCGCGCTCGCCGGGCAGGTCCTCGGCGAGGTGCGGCACATCTCCGAGGCCACGCCCGTGGGCGGCGTGCCGATCGGCAAGCGGTCGATGATGGCGATGGCCGACGCCGGCGGGGCGCCCCCGGTCGACGGCGGCGAGGGCAGCGTCGACGCCGTGCTCACCGTCGCGTGGGCGCTCGGTCCGTCGGCGTAGGTCGGCGCGATCCATGGCGGTCCTGAGCCGCGCGGCGTACCTCGACCGCTGGCAGGAGCTGCACGCCGGCTACGACCCCCGGTCCTCGCCGCTCGTTCTCGGCTGGCTGACGGTGGTGCACGCCGTGGCCCGTCCCTTCGTCGCGCTGCGGGTGCCGCCCGACGTCGTGACGCTGCTCGGGCTCGTCGTCTCCGGTGCGGTCGTGCAGCTTTCGGCGCTCGGCGGCCGGTGGCTGTTGCTCGCCGCGGTGGTGGCCGGGCTGTCGGGTCTGGTCGACTCGATCGACGGGGCCGTCGCGGTGATGACCGGCCGCGCGACGCGGTTCGGCGCGGTGCTCGACTCGGTGGTCGACCGGTTCAGCGACGTGCTCTACCTCGTGGCGCTCTGGTTCGTCGGTGCGCCGCCGTGGGCCTGCGTGCTCGCCGGGGTGCTGGTCATGACCCAGGAGTACGCGCGGGCGCGTTCGGCCGCCGTGGGGATGGACGACATCGGTGTCCTGACGATCGGTGAGCGGCCCACCCGGGTCGTCGTCGTGGCGATGTTCCTTCTCGCGGCCGGCATCTACCCGGTGTCGGCCGCGTTCTGGGCATCGTGGGGCGCCTACGTCTCGTGCGGCGTGGCCGCGGTGTCGCTCGTGCAGCTGCTCGTCGTCGTACGCCGCCGCCTCGCCTGACTCGGCCGATCCGTCGATGGGTGGTCAGCCACGATCCGGAGCGGAGCCTGCCCAAGCGCAGGTGACGCAGAATCAGACGGGCCGCAGCTCGGCAGCCCCGAACGAGACGTCGAAGCGGTCGCACCACAGCGACAGGCTCGTCAACGCTCCGAGGTCGACGGACGCGGGGACGGCGTAGTTCTGGTTCCCCACGTTGCCCTTGAGACGACCCAGATCGGCGTAGGCGCCGTCGTCGAACACGCGCCAGCCGTCGGAGCCCGGCAGGACGGCTGCATCGCTCAGCCACACCTTGACGTCGGGCCCGTTCGAGGTCCGCAGGTCCTGCAGCCGCAGGATGCGGCGGCCGTCGGCGAGCTCGAGCACCACGACCGAGCCCGACGTCGCGTGCTCGTGGCTGATGAGCTCCCCGCGTGCGATCACGCGCGGGGTGGCGGATCCCGACGACGACGGGTCGCTCGCAGCCGGCGCCGGACCGCTGCCGGACGGACGCGCGTCCGGCCCTCCCGAGGCGGACTCCGACGCAGCGACGGGCAGGGCCTCGTCGACCACCTCGTCGACGAACAGCTTCCACGGCTGGAACACCGCCAGCCCCGCGACGAGGGCGATCACGCCCACCGACCCGAGGGCGACCACGAGGCCGCGGCGGGACGACCTGGCACGGCGCGTGTGCTGGTTCTCGCTCATGCACCCATGCAACACGCCGTGCCGGTCGCACGTCTGCGCGAGGACATTACGGATCGAGGAACGGATGGTCGTGCCGGTCGACTCGGATCGGGTCCGCTGGCGCGCCGTGCGGTCGGGCGGCGGATCAGGCGCGGCCGATCATCTGGGCGACGATGTCGGCGGAGATGCCGACCAGCGGCAGACCGCCACCGGGATGGGCGGAGCCGCCGACGAGGTAGAGGCCGGGCACCGGCGAGCGGTTCGTCGGCCGCAGGAACGCCGCGCGCGGACCGTTGCTCGACGTCCCGTAGATCGCGCCACCAGGGGCCCGCGTGTCGCGCTCGAGGTCGGCCGGCGTGCGGATCTCCGACCACAGCAGCCGGTCGCGGACGTCGTACCCCCGGTCGGCCATCACGGCGAGGACCCGGTCGTGGTAGGACTCGGCGAGACCCGGTGCCGTCCAGTCGATCGTGCCCGTCTCGCCGCTCGTGCCGTGGCGCGGTGCGTTGACCAGGACGAACCAGGACTCGTGGTCGGCGTCCGGACGCATCCGGTCGTCGTCGGGCGCGCAGACGTAGATCGTCGGGTCGTCGACGGGCTTCGCGTGCCGCCCGAAGATCGCGTCGAACTCGGCGTCGTAGTCCTGGGGGAACCACACGTTGTGGTGCCGGAGCCCGGGCGTTCGTCCCCGCACGGCGAGCAGCAGCACGAAGCCCGAGAGCGACGGCGTCGCCCTGCGCAACGACGACAGGGCCTTCGCGGTCCTCGGGTCGTGCACGAGGTCGCGGTAGAGATGGGTGGCGTCGGCGTTCGCCACGACGACGTCGGCGTCGATCACCTCGCCGTCGACGAGCCGCACCCCGGTGACGCCGCCGCTCGTCGTGACCACCTCGGCGACGTCGGCGTCGAACCGGTAGCCGACGCCGCGCTCGAGGGTGCGTGCGTGCAGCGCGTCGGCGAGCCGCCGGACCCCGCCGCTCACGTGGTAGGCGCCGAAGGTCTGCTCGACGTAGGGCACCGTCGCGAGGGCCGCGGGCGCGCGGCGCGGGTCCGAGCCGGTGTACGTCGCGTACCGGTCGACGAGCATCTGCAGACGCGGGTCGTGGAGGTACTGCTTCGCGAGCGAGCGCAGGCTCGTGAACGGTGCGACGGTGCGGACGTCGGACACGTTGCGCGCCAGGGGGAGCAGGTCGCCGAGCCCGGTGAGCGGCGCCTCGAGGAACGGGCGTCGCGTGACCTGCCAGATCTGCGCGGCTCGGCGCATGAAGGCGTTCCAGTCGTCGGCGGCGGTGCCGCCGAGCGCGTCTCCGAGGGCGCGTGCGCACGCGGAGAAGTCGACGCCGGGCATGTCGACGGTCGTGCCGTCGGGGAAGCGGTAGCCGAACGCGGGTTCGAGGTCGACGAGGTCGATCGACTCCTCGAGCTCGCCGCCGGTCTTGAGGAACAGGTCGCGGTAGACGGCGGGGAGCGTCACGAGCGAGGGGCCGGTGTCGAACACGAAGCCGTCGCGCTCGAAGGTGCCGAGCTTGCCGCCGTACGTCGACGACTGCTCGACGACGGTGACCTGGTGGCGCTTCACGGCGAGGCGGGCGGCGCACGCCATGCCGCCCATGCCGGCGCCGATCACCACCACCTTGGCCACGAGCGTCGAGCCTAGGCGGTGGAGTGCGCGGTCACGGGAGCGGGCGGCCGCTCCAGGTGAGGCGACCGGAGCGCTTGCGCCGCCACGACTCCGCGACGAGCCAGCCGAACGTCGCGACCGATGCCGGGTGCACCGCGACGTCGGGCACGAGGTGCTGGCCGGTGCGCCGGGCCACGAGGATGCGGCCCGCGACCCCGGCGGCGTAGCCGAGGGCGCCCCACGCACGGGCGCGGTGGGTCGGGCCGACCACGACCGCGGCGGCGGGGACGACGTAGAGCCACGACAGCAGGCCGACGACACCCGCCGAGCCCGCAGGCGACCCGAAGGCCGACCAGAGCGACTTGGTGTAGCCGTCGACGAGGGCGGGGCCCGACTCGTACATGCGGCAGCTCGCGACGTGCGTGCCGTCGGCCACGACCCCGCGGCCGCCGGCGCGCTTCACGGCACGCAGGAGTGCGACGTCGTCGAGCACCTCGCCGCGCACCGCGGCATGGCTCCCCGCGCGCCGGTAGACGGCCGCGTCGACGACGAGGAGCTGCCCGTTCGCGGCCACGAGCGACTCGCGCGGCGAGGACTCGGCGGAGCCGAGCGGCAGGGTGGTGAGCCACGACCACTGCAGCAGCGGCTGCACGAGGCGGGGGAGAGCGCCGTCGGCCTCCTGCCGCGGGTACGGCGAGACGAGGCCCAGGCCGGAGTCGCGCAGCAGCGCCACGCTCGCGGCGATGCCGTGCGGCGCGACGGTGACGTCGGCGTCGAGGAAGACGAGCACCGTGCCGGTGGCAGCGCGGGCCAGCCGCTCGCACGCCCACGGTTTGCCGAGCCAGCCCTCGGGCAGCGCAGCGCGGCCACCGTCGACCAGCCGCACGCGGGGGTCGCGCTCGGCATAGGACCGCACGATGTCGGCGGTGCCGTCCGAGGAGCCGTCGTCCAGCACCAGGATCTCGAGGTCCGCCACGCCTTCCGTCGACAGGAGAGCGGCCAGGCAGGGGCCGAGGCGCCGCTCCTCGTCGCGTGCCGGCACCAGCACGCTCACCCGCTCGACGGCCGGCTCGGGCGCCGGCGGCGGGGTGCGCAGGATCCGCAGGTTGTACGCCGTGTGCGCCGTGGCGGCGCAGGCAGCGATCGCGCCCGAGGCGACCACGGCCTCGGCGACACGGCTCGCGCGCGGGCTCAATCCCGTCCGGTCCAGAGCGCGTACGCGTACGGGATCGCGACGACGCCCATGACGATGCCGCCCCAGATCGCGACCGCGGGACGGTGCACGAAGAACAGGTTCAGCACGATGCTCGAGACGTAGGTCCAGAGGTAGAGCAGCGCGGGCACGCCGTCGCCCTCGGCGCCGTCGGTGCGGCGGCGCGGCAGCAGGCCGAGCACGAGCATCAGGACCAGCGACACCAGC
>JAKOVT010000210.1 GCA_029781935.1 Actinomycetes bacterium
GTGCTCACCAAGACCACCGAGCAGGCCAACGTCGTGCTCGGCGTACCGGGCGTGGCGCGCGACGACGAGCGGCGCTTCACCCTCGGGGTGCTCAACGCCTCTCTCGGTGGCGGCATGAGCAGCCGGCTGTTCCAGGAGATCCGCGAGAAGCGCGGCCTGGCCTACTCCGTCTTCTCCTTCGCGGCGCACTTCGCCGACACCGGGCAGTTCGGCGTCTACGCGGGCTGCATGCCCAAGAAGGTCGACGACGTCCTGGCCATCACCCGCGAGGAGCTGGCGAAGGTGGCCGCGCACGGCCTCACCGCGGAGGAGCTCGCCCGCGGCAAGGGCCAGGTGCGCGGCGGCCTCGTGCTCGGCCTCGAGGACACCGGGTCGCGGATGTCGCGCATCGGCAAGGCCGAGCTGCTCAATGGACGGCTCTGGTCCACGGGCGAGGTCCTGCACGCGATCGACTCCGTCACGGTCGACGACGTCCGCGACATCGCGGCCACGCTGCTCGACGTCACGCCCACGCTGGCCGTGATCGGCCCGTTCGACCCCGACCGCGACTTCTCCACCGCCGTCTCCTGATCCGCCTCGAACAGCCGCTGCCACCCGAGGAGCGCCCATGACCCGCATCGCCGTGATCGGCTCCCTCGGCCGCGTCGGCCGTTCGATCGTCGCCGCCGTGGAGGCCGCGCCCGACCTCGAGCTCGTGGCAGCGGTCGACCGCGACGACAGCCTCGACCGCCTGGTCGAGGCCGGTGCCGAGGTCGCGGTCGACTTCACCCACCCCGACGTCGCAGCGGGCAACGTCGAGTTCCTCGTCCGCCACGGCATCCATGCCGTGGTCGGCACCACCGGCTGGACGCCGGAGCGCTACGACCTCGTGCGCGGGTGGCTCGCCAAGGCGCCGGGCGTCGGCGTGCTCATCGCGCCCAACTTCGCGATCGGCGCGGTGCTGATGATGCGGTTCGCGGCGCAGGCGGCCCCGTTCTTCGAGTCGGTCGAGATCGTGGAGCTGCACCACCCGAACAAGGTCGACGCCCCGTCCGGCACCGCGGCCGCCACCGCTCGTGCGATCGCGGCGGCCCGGCGTACCGCGGGTTCCGAGCCGATGCCCGACGCCACCACGCAGGCCCTCGACGGCGCTCGCGGCACCGCGGTCGACGGCATCCCCGTGCACTCGATCCGCCTGCGCGGGCTCGTGTCGCACCAGGAGGTGCTGCTCGGCACGACGGGGGAGACCTTCACCCTGCGCCACGACAGCCTCGACGTGACCTCCTTTGGCCCCGGCGTCCTGCTCGGTGTCCGCAACGTCGCCTCGCACCCGGGACTCACCGTCGGCCTCGACGCCTACCTCGGCCTCCCCTGACCCCCCGGTCTCACTCGGCCAAGTGCCAACCAGAGGGCCTCTGCTGGGCAGTTGGCCGAGTGAGACGCGTCGGGGGCGGTGTCAGACGGCCCAGCCCATCGCGCGGAAGAGGGCGGCGGTCGCGGCCGCGACGACCACCACGACGAGGAACGGGGCGCGCAGCAGCAGCGCGACGACGGCGGCCGAGAGTCCGGCGAGGCGCGCGTCGAGCACGAGGTGCTGGCCCACCGCGAAGGTCTGCACCGCCACGAGCGCCATGAGCAGCGCGATCGGCAGGGCTTCGGAGATCGCCTTGACCAGCGGCCGGTCGAGCACGCTCTGCGGCACCGAGTGCCCGGCGAGCTTGGTGAGGTAGCAGCCCAGGGTCGCGAGGATGACGGCCCACCACGTCGGCGTCACGAGGCACCTGCCTCGGAGCGGCGGCGCACCTCGAGCACCCCGGCCACGACCGCCACGGACGCCGTCAGGAGGACGGGTACGCCGGGTTGGAGGAACGGCGTGAGCACGAGCGCCATCCCCGCTGCCGCGAGACCGATCGCCCACGACCGCCGGTCGCGCAGGCGGGGCCACACCAGCGCGATGAACCCGGCAGGGATCGCGGCGTCGAGGCCGAGCCGCTTCGGGTCGCCGAGGGCTCCGGCCCCGAGCGCACCCACGAACGTCGCGAGGTTCCAGAACACGAAGACCGACATCCCCGTGGCCCAGAACGCCAGCCGCGACGCGCGGCCGCCGTCGTGCTCGACCGAGCGGCTCACCGCCATCGCCGTCGATTCGTCGATGGTGAGCTGCGCCGCCACCGCACGACGAAGCCCGTGCACGCGCAGCGTGGGCGCCATCGACAGCCCGTAGAACGCGTTGCGCACGCCGAGCAGCACGCTGGTCGCCACGGCCGACATCGCACCGCCGCCCGCGGCGAGCACGCCGATCAGCGCGAACTGCGACCCGCCCGTGAACATCAGCGCCGACAGGATCTGCGTCTGCAGCACGGTGAGCCCGCCGGTCACCGAGATCGCGCCGAACGACAATCCGTACGCCGCGACGGCGATGCCGACACCGAGCGCGTTGACGACGATGCCGCGCCGCTCCTCCGCCCACGGCGGGACGTGCGGCTCGTGGTGGTGGACCGTCACTGCGGCTCTTGGGGGATGCCCTCGTCCGCGGGACCGACGTGGTCGGTGAGCCACTCGACGAGCGGTGTCATGGCGCGCCAGCTCTTCTGCACGTGGGTGAGCGCCTTGCGCGTGCCGAGCCACGCGGGCGTGCCGTCGTGCCGCTCGACCGTCACGGTGCGGTGGCGCAGGAGCTCGAGGCGCGGGTGGTCCTCGGCGACGCCGCGCGGGCGGGTCTTCATGACGTCGCCGCCGAGCTCGAGCCCGCCCTTGGCCGCGGTGGCGATCGCCTTCTCGAGCACCACCCCTGCCGCGCTGTCGACGGCGTCGCGGTAGCGCCCGATCTGCAGGCTCGACCCGTTCCACCAGCCACCCGCGACCATGAGACCGTCGGCGCCGATCTGCACGTAGTAGCCGATCGCGTCCTCGGTCGGCACGTACCCGCCCTGGTGCTCCTTGTAGGGGCGCTTGTCCTTGGAGAACCGGACGTCGTTGTACGGGCGGAACATCCGACCCTCGCCGAACTCGGTGGAGAGCTCGTCGAGCAGCGCGAGCATCGGCTCCTTCACGTAGGCGTCGTAGTCGCCCTTGTGGGCCGTCCAGAACGACTTGCTGTTGTCGGCCGCCAACGCCTCGTAGAACTCGAACGCCTGCACCGGGATGCCCGTGAACCTCGCCATGGCGAGAGCCTAGGGCGGAGCCGGTGCAGGCGTCCGTCGGGTCAGGACCTCGCGGCCACGTCGGTGCCGGCCGGTGCGTCGTCGGCGATCGAGTCCATGAGGTTCTTCGCCATGCCCCACATCGCGCCGCCGGTCGTCATCACCTGCGCGAGGACGTCGGTGACGCCCTCGGCGCCGTTCATGAGCACCACGTTGTCCATGCCCTGGAAGGACTTGGACGCGGCCTCGACGATCTGCGGGAGCCGCTCGGCCACGACCTGCTGGATCACCGCCTGCTGGTTGACCTTGAGCGCCTGGGCGCGTGCCTCGATCGCCGCCGCCTCGGCGAGGCCCTTGGCCTGAGCGGCCGCGGCCTCGGCCTCGCCGACGGCCTTGGTGCTGGTGGCCTGGGCGTCGCCCTTGACCTTCACGGCTGCGGCGTCGGCCTCGGCTGTGGCCTTGACCGCGGACGCCTGAGCCTGCGCCGCCGTCGTCGTCCTGGTCGCGTCCGCAGCGGCACGCAGCTCGGTCTCGCTCTTCGCGGCCTCGGCCGAGAAGATGCGCGCCTTCTTGTCTGCCTCGGCCTCGACGGTCTTGGCGTACGCCGCGGCGTCGGCCGGCTTCTTCACCGACGACTCGAGGTTCTTCTCCGCGAGCGCGGCCTGCAGCTCCGCCGTGCGCGTCTCGGCCTCGACGACCTGCTGCTTGGCGACCGCCTCGGCGAGCGGTCCCGCCTGCGCGGCCTTGGCCTGCTCGGCCTGGACCGCGGCGGTGGCGGCCGCCTGCTTGATCTGGGAGTCGCGGGTGTACTGCGCCTTGGCCGAGAGCGCCTCCTGCTCGCGCTCGGTGGCCTCCTGGTCCTTGGCCGCCTCGGCGATGCGGGCTGCGGCGGAGACGGCCGCCGCGTTGGGGCGCCCGAGGTTGCGGATGTAGTCGTTGTCGATGTCCTCGATCTCCTGGATCTGCAGGGAGTCGACGGTGAGGCCGAGCCGTTGCATGTCGCCGGCGAGGCTGTCGCGCACCTCGCTCGTGAGGGCGTTGCGGTCGTGCAGCATCTGCTCGATCGTCAAGCCGCCCACGATCGACCGCAGGTGACCGGCGAACAGCTCGTGGATCGTGCCGGTCATGCGCTCCTGCTGGCCGAGGAAGCGGCGCGAGGCGTTGGCGATCGACGCGAAGTCGTCGGCCACCTTGAAGACCACGACACCGCGGATCTTCACCTTGAGCCCCTGCGCCGAGACGCAGTCGACCTCGAGCTCGGTGCCCTGCGAGGCGAGCGACAGCGAGCGGACGGTCTGGAACGCCGGCAGCACGCTCGTACCGCGGCCGACGATGATCTTGAACCCGAGACCGGCACCGTCGGCGGCGACGGACCGAGCTCCGAGACCGGTGACGATGAGCGCCTCGTTCGGCTCGGCAACCCGCCACGACAGCTTCAGCAGGGCGAAGAGCGCGATCAGGACGACGAGCGCGATGCCGACGACGACGCCGGCGAAGGTGATGTCCACGTGCGTGGTGCCTCTCTGACTGGTGACGACGAGCGCGTCAGCGCTCGGCCGCGACGACCCGGACCGTGCGCGGGGGCGCGTAGTCCATGACGAGGACGGTGGAGCCGACCTCGAAGGTCTCGCCAGGGAAGGCGGGATAGGCGATGAACGCCTCCGTCCCGCCGCGGATCGCGACGGTGACCTCGCCGGTGGTGCCCTCCGCGACGCGCGCCGTGACGAACGCCGTGCGTCCGTGCGGCGTCGCCTGCGTCGGGTCTGACGCGGTCATGACGTGTGCCCCCCGTACCCTTCGGCCGGGCCCGTGCCCGACCGGAACAGGCGACCATAGACCCGGCCGTCCGGGCTGTAAAGCGAATTCGTCGACGCCTCCGTCCTCCGGCCCAGGGGTGCGGTCGTGGTCCCTCCGCGTCGGATCTGCGAGGTCCCTCCGCGTCGGATCTGCGACGTCGCGGCGTACGCGGGTAGCGTCGCGCTCGTGAGGGTGGTGGTGGTCGGTGCCGGCGCGTGGGGGCTCCCCGCGGCCGCCGAGCTCGCCCGGCGCGGGCACGAGGTGAGCCTGCTCGACCGCTACGGCCCCGCGAACCAGCTCTCGTCGTCGTCGGGGCCCACCCGCATCTGGCGGCTGTCGCACCCCGACCGGCTGCGCGTGCGGCTGGCCCTGCGCTCCGTCGAGGCGTGGCACCGGCTCGAGTCGCTCACCGGGATCACCGCGACGCTGCGCCGTGGCCTGCTCTGGCGCGACGCGGCGACGTGGCGGTCGGTCGCCGACTCGCTGGAGGCCGAGGGCGTCGAGCGCACGGTCGTCGACCCGGACGACGTCGGTCGATGGTTCCCGGGTCTGCGACCCGACGGCCGACCCGCGGTCTGGCAGGCCGACGCCGGACCGGTCCTCGCCTCGCACGCCCTCGACGCGCAGGTCTCGATGCTCGCGACCGCGCGCGGCGAGCTCGTCACCGGCGCGCACGTCCGCGAGGTCGACCCGTCGGGCGACGACGTGGTGGTCCGCGCGGCCGACGGTCGCACGTTCCGTGCCGACGTCGTCGTCCTCGCCCCCGGCCCTGGCGCGGAGCCCTTGCTGCGCCCGCTCGGTGTCGACCTCGCGTTCTCGCCCCTGCTGGAGCAGGTGTGCCACGTCGGGCGGGGGAGCGACACCGACGACCTGCCGTGCATCTACGAGGGGCCGATCGGCGACGAGCCCGGGATGTACGGCATGCCCACTCCCGGCCGCGGCTACAAGCTCGGTATCGACCAGCAGCTGCGCGCCTACCGCGACGACGACCACGACCGGGTCCCGGATCCCGGTGTCACCGCAGCGATCTCGGCCCGCGCCGCACGCGCGTTCGAGTCGCTCGACCCCACCGTCGTCGACGGACAGGTGTGCACGTGGACCGACTCGCCCGACGGTCGCTTCGTCGTCGACACGATCCACGGCGGCCGCGTGGTGGTCGCCGCCGGCGACTCGGGCGAGGGGTTCAAGTACCCCGCGCTCATGGGTCCGCTGCTCGCCGACCTGGCCGAGGGTCTGCCGCCCGACGACGACGTCGCCGCGCTCGGCCTGGCCCGCTTCGCCGACGGCGCCGCGCGCAGCCGGCCGAGCCTCGGGCACTGACCGCAGCGCGCGGCCTCAGTCGGTGCGCGCCAGCGCCGCGGTGATCCGTTCCGCCTCGGCCGTGCGCCAGTCGGGGTCGAGGTCGCGGGCCTCGAGGCCCGTGCCGACCACGGTGTCGGAGTCGATGTCGTCGAGACCGTGCAGCGACGGCAGGAACCACGCGCCGACCGAGAGCGCGAGCAGCAGGACGGCGAGCCCGAGGAACACCGGGCCGTCGCCGAAGCGGTCGATCAGCGGTCCGGTCGCGAGGTAGCCCACCGGCCCGGCGGCGTACGCCGC
>JAKOVT010000233.1 GCA_029781935.1 Actinomycetes bacterium
TTCCGCGGGCACGGCTACGCGACCGAGATCGCGCACATCATGTGGGCGTACGCCGCGACCCATCCCGACGTACGCGTGCTGCGCGCCAACGTGCGCCCGGACAACGAGCCCTCGCGCCGCATCATCGAGGGCGCCGGCTTCGTGAAGATCGACGAGGAGATCGATCCCGAGGACGGCCTCGAGTACGTCTACGAGCTCACCACCGCGGGCTACCGATCCCGCTTCCCCGTCTGACCGCCCGCGGACCTGTACCCACGACCCCGCGGATCGGGGTCGGTGTACGCGGGATGTCGCGTACAGGTGCGCGCCGTCAGAGTGTGGCGAGCCAGGTGTCGGCCCTCGTCGCGGTGTCGGCGAGCTTGGCGGCGTGGCGGCGTACGACGTCGGAGATGCCGTCGCCGACGGGGATGCGGAACGGGGCGTCGTCACGCAGGACGGCTCCGACGATGGCGTCGACGCACGCCGACGGATCCGCGCTCGACTCCTCGTGCCACGACAGCCAGTGGTCGACGCCGTCCCACGCCTCGGCGTAGGCGCCCGACGAGGCGCGGCCGCCGGCCGTCTGGATCGCCCGGGAGATCGGCGTGCGGAACGGCCCGGGCTCGACGAGGTGCACCCGGACGCCGTGCGGCTTGAGCTCGGCGCGCAGGGCCTCGGATGCTCCTTCGAGCGCGAACTTGGAGGCGTTGTACGGACCCATGAGCGGGTCGCCCGCCTGCCCCGAGACGCTCGACAGGTTCACCACCACGCCACGGGCGGCGCGCAGCGCGGGCAGGCATGCGCGCGTGACGGCCATCGCGCCGACGACGTTGACGTCGAGGATCCGCCGCAGCTCTGCCGAGGTCATCTCCTCCCACGGCCCGGCCATCGCGATGCCCGCGTTGTTGACCAGCGCGTCGAGCGATCCGCCGACGTGGTCGCGCAGGCCCTCGACCGCGGAGTCGTCGGTGACGTCGACGAGGGCCGTGGCCCAGGGCAGGCCCTCGGCCTCCTCGGGCGACAGGACCGTGCCGAGCACGTCCCACCCGAGGTCGTGCAGCCGCTGCGCGACCGCGCGTCCGAAGCCCGACGACGTCCCGGTGATGAGTGCGCTCGGCATGCCCGCACGCTAGTCCGACCGACCGCCCGATCCACCCGGTACCCGTCCATCCGCGGCACCAGTCCATCCGCGGCACCTGTCCGTCCGCGGCACCTGTCCGTCCGCGGCACCTGTCCGTCCGCGGCACCTGTCCATGGCCGGTGCCCGTCCCTCCGCGGTTGCTGACCCGCCGCGCGGCCGTCCGCGCCACGTCACTGCCGCAGCTCCCGGTTCGCCTGACGTCACTGCTCCAACGCACGGTTCCGGCGCGAGAAACCGCTCCTTCGGGCAGTGACGTGGGGGAAAGCGTTCCTTCGGGCAGCGACGTCGCACGGGTGCTGAGGACGAGCGGGTGACCACGGCTGGCCGGTGACCACGGCGGGGCGGGGACCACGGCTCGGCGGTGACGACGGCGGGGCGGGGACCACGGCTGGCCGTTGACCACGGCGGGGCGTGGACCACGGCGGGGCGTGGACCACGGCGGGGCGGTGACACGGCGGGGCGGGGACCACACGCGGGCAGCCCCAGCGACGGGCCGGACGGTGCTGCGATCGGGTGCTCCGCTGGCCCGGGCGCGCCGCGGCTGCGACCCTGGCCGACGTGACCGCCGTCGACCGCGACCCGCACCCGTCCACCGCCACCGTCGGCTACCGCAGCGCGACCGACCTCGCCGCCGACCTCGACACCGGGGCGACCACCTCGGTCGACGTCGTGCAGACCCTCCTGGACCGGATCGCGGCGATCGACGGCGAGGACGGCGTGGACCTGCGTGCCGTGATCGCGACGAGCCCCGACGCGCTCGAGCAGGCCGAGCGCCTCGATGCCGAGCGGGCGGCCGGCACCGTGCGGTCCCCGCTGCACGGCGTACCGGTCCTGGTGAAGGACAACATCGAGGCGATCGGGCTGCCAGCCACCGCCGGGTCGCTGGCGCTGCAGGGCCGGACGGTCGAGCGCGACGCTCCCCTGGTGACGCGGATGCGCGACGCCGGCCTGGTCGTCCTCGGGGCCACGAACCTGTCGGAGTGGGCCAACCTGCGCTCGTCGCGGTCGACGAGCGGGTGGTCGGGCGTGCGGGGGCTCACCGGCAACCCCTGGGCCCTGGACCGCAGCGCGGGCGGATCGTCGTCGGGCTCGGGAGCCGCCCTCGCGGCGGGGTACGCGCCGCTCGCGATCGGCACCGAGACCGACGGCTCGATCGTCTGCCCCGCGTCCCTGGGCGGCGTGGTGGGCATCAAGCCGACCGTCGGCCGCGTCTCCGCGCAGCACGTGGTCCCGATCTCGGCCAGCCAGGACTCCCCCGGGCCGATGGCACGCACCGTGCGCGACGCCGCGCTGCTGCTCGACGTCCTCACCGGTACGCCGGACCACGCGCCGGCCGTCGGCGACCTCGAGGTCGGTGCCGTCCGGGTCGGGGCGGTGCCCGCGTGGCTGACCGGTCACCGACCCACCGACGCGCGCTTCGCCGAGGTGCTCGAGTCGCTGCGCAGCGCCGGGGCCGCCGTCGTCGACGTCGTCCTCGACGACGCGCCGGGAGTCGACGACGACGAGCTCACCGTGCTGCTGTGCGAGTTCGTCGACGACCTCGGCTCCTACCTGGCCGGCCGCCCGGGCGAGGGCGTCCGGTCGATGGCCGACGTCGTCGCCTTCAACCGCGACCATCCCGAGGAGCTGGCCCACTTCGACCAGGACTTCCTCGAGATGGCGCTCGCATCAGGCGGTCGCGCGTCCGACGGGTATGCGCCCGCCCGGGCGCGCTGCCTGCACTGGGCGGTCGACCAGGTGCTGGCTCCCGCGCTGGCGCAGGGGGTCGACCTGCTCGTCGGGCCGACGTACGGGCCGGCGTGGAAGAGCGACCTCGCGCTCGGCGACCACCCGGGCGCCGGCGGCGCCATCACCTCTCCCGCCGCGATCGCCGGCTGGCCGGTGCTCTGCGTCCCGATGGGGCTCGTCGACGGCCTGCCGGTCGGGCTCACGCTCACGGGCCGCCCCGGCAGCGAGCCGCGCATGCTCGCGGTGGGCCAGGTGCTCGAGATGCTGCTGGATCTCGGGGATGACCATCGGCCCACCTGGGCCGCACCGGCACGCGGCTGACCCAACGCGTCCGTCCCGCTGGATGAAGGTGCCCCGCGGTGCGCTAGAAGCACCGGGAGCGCCCCAAGCCCGCGGAGCCCTCGCCGATGAAGGGCGGATCCGGTGCTTCTAGCGCACCTTGGGGCACATTCATCGGGGAGTGTCGGCGGGTGGGCGCGGCGGCGGGGAGTGTCGGCGGGTGGGCGCGGCGGCGGGGGGTGCGCGAGGATCGGCGGGTGACCTCGGACGGACGCCGCGACTGGCGGGCCCTCGCGCCCGGCGTGCGCCTGCTCGCCAGCGACCTCGACGGCACGCTCGTCAGGCACGACGGCACGGTGTCGGAGTTCACGCGCGAGACCCTTACGGCCGCACGGGATTCCGGCGTACCGGTCGTGTTCGTCACCGGTCGGCCGCCGCGCTGGATGCCTCCGGTCGTGGAGACCACAGGTCACGCCGGCGTCGCGATCTGCGCGAACGGAGGGCTCCTGCTCGACCTCGCGACGATGCGGGTCCTCGACGCGCACGGCATCCCGCATCCGGTGCTCGACGAGGTCGTCACGACCCTGCGCAGCGAGGTCCCCGGGATCTCGTTCGCGCTGGAGTGGGCGCCCGAGCAGGGCACGGAGCCCGACGAGCACTTCGGTCACGAGCACGCCTACCTCCCGCGCTACCCCGTCGGTGCGCCGCCGACCGCCGACGACGTCCGCGCGCTGGCGGACGGCCGCACGGTGATCAAGCTGCTGGCCCGCGTCGCGCTCGGCGGGCACGACGCCGACTCCTTCCTCGAGCACGCGCTCGGGCACGTCGAGCACCTCGTCACCGTCACCCACTCCGACTCCGCCGACGTCCTGCTCGAGATGAGCGCGCTCGGCGTCAGCAAGGGCAGCGAGCTGGCTCGGTACGCCGCGAGCCTCGGCCTCGGCGCCCTCGACTGCGCGGCGGTCGGCGACATGCCCAACGACCTCCCGATGCTGTCCTGGGCCGGCGCCGGTCTGGCCGTCGAGGGCGCCCACGCGCGCGTGCTCGACGCCGCCGACGCCGTGCTCCCCGGTCCCGAGCACGACGGCGTCGCCCGCTTCCTCGCCGCCGTCCTCGAATTCCGCTGAGTCCCCGCTCGGCGGGGCAGACCGGACGCCCCGGACGCGGACGGCGGTGTCCGCGGGAGCGCACCACGGGGTGACGCCCCTCACACGCCCCGCGGAGAGCGTCCCTTGAGCGTCCCTCTTTCGGACACCGGCGCGAGGCGCGCCGCCCGATGCTGCCTACGGTTCCCCCCGTCGTCCGCCGCAGACCGGAGCCTTCCGGCACGGACGACGCGCTCAATCGCGACAGGCCTCAGCACCGGCCTCGAGCGAGCCGGGGACCCACAGCAACCCGGGGCGAATCGCCGCAAGGCGTAGGGCACCTCTCACGCCCGAGCCCGTCAGCTAACCCGGTCGGCGTCGAGAGGAGTCTCCTTCGTGCTGTCCGCAACCCGTCGCCGGGTGATCCCCGCGTCGTTCCTGGTCACCGCCGGCCTCACCGCCGG
>JAKOVT010000234.1 GCA_029781935.1 Actinomycetes bacterium
CGAGGCGGCGGTCGACTCGGGGTAGGTCGACGCCGTCGAGAGGGTGACGAGCGGGCTCACAGGATCATCCTGCGACGGCGGCGGCCTCGGCGCGCGCCGTCTCGTCGTCGGGGGTCCTCCCGTGGCCGGAGAAGGCGTGCGCGACGCTCACAGCCGCCGCGCCGACGATGCCGAAACCGAGCGTCACGACACCGGCCCGGTCGGGGTGCCAGGTGAGGTCGAACAGCCGCGAGATCCACGGGATGTAGAGGACGCCGAGGAAGCCGATGATCGAGCCCCCGACGATGAGGCCGCGGAGGAGGTTCATCGGGCGGGCCACCTGGACGAGCACCCACCATTGCACGATGAAGAGCGTGACCACCGCCGCCTGGCGGGCCTCGCCGACCTCGTCGCCTAGCCGCAGGACGTAGCCGTACGACGCGTACGCGCAGATCGCCGTGATCACACCGGCAGGGACGGCGAACCTCAGCACGCGGCGGAAGAACCCCGCACGGAAACGCTGGTGGTTCGGCAGCAGCGCCAGGAAGAACGCGGGGATGCCGATGGTGAGCGCCGTCACCACCGTGAGGTGGCGGTTGAGGAACGGGAAGGGCAGCACGAGCAGCACGGTCGCGATGGACACCACCATCGCGTAGAAGCTCTTCGTGAGGAACAGGTCGGAGACGCGCTCCACGTTGCCGAGCACCCGCCGTCCTTCCGCGACCACCGACGGCATGACGGCGAACCGGTCGTCGAGCAGCACGATCTGCGCCACGGCCCGGGTCGCTCCGGCACCGGAACCCATCGCGATGCCGAGGTCGGCGTCCTTGAGGGCGAGCACGTCGTTGACGCCGTCGCCGGTCATGGCCACGACATGGCCGCGGCTCTGCAGCGCCCCGACCATCGCGCGCTTCTGCGCCGGGGTGACGCGGCCGAACACCGACGACTCGTCGAGCGCGGCCGCGAGGGCCTCGCGGTCCTCGGGCAGGTCGCGCGCGTCGCGCGGCGCGTCGGCGCCGGGGATCCCGGCGTCGGCTGCGATGGCTCCCACGGTCACGGCGTTGTCGCCGCTGATCACGACGATGCGGACACCCTGGTCCAGGAAGTAGGCGACCGTGTCGGCGGCGTCCGAGCGCAGCGTCTGGCTGATGACGACGAGAGCCACAGGCGCCAGGCCGCCCGGGCCGGCGTCGGCGTCCGGCGTCCCGTCGGAGCGTGCCAGGAGCAGCACGCGGGCACCGGCGCCGGCGAGGTCGTCGGCTCGGCCGCGGATGCCGTGGCCGTCGGGCAGGAGCATCTCGGGCGCGCCCATGACCCACGCGCCGCGGTCGACGAACGTGACCGCCGACCACTTGCGCGCGCTGGAGAACGGGACCGTCGACTCGACGGTCCACCCGTCGCCCGCGGGGTAGACCGCGGCGATCGCGGCCAGGGTCGGGTTGGGGTCGGGCTCGGAGGCACCCATCGCGCCGAGCACGCCGTCGAGGTCGACCGAGTCGTCGAGGGCGACCACCTGCTGCACCGACATGCCGGGCTCGGTGAGCGTCCCGGTCTTGTCGACGCACACGACGTCGACGCGGGCGAGCACCTCGACCGCAGGCATGTCCTGGACGAGCGCCTGGCGCTGGGCGAGCCGGATCACCGAGACCGCCATCGCGACGCTGGTGAGGAGCACCAGCCCCTCGGGGACCATCGTGATGACGCCGGGCACCGTGCCGGCGATCGAGGCGCGGATGTTGCCGTCGGTGGCGTTCCACTGCGAGACGAACAGCAGGATCCCCAACGGGATCATCGCGAACGACACGAACTTGATGAACCGCTGGATCGAGTCGCGCAGCTCGGACCGCGTGAGGCTGAACTTGCTCGCCTCGTCGGCGAGCTTCGCGGCGTAGGAGTCCTGCCCGATCCTGGTGGCCCGCACGACGCCGTTGCCGGCGACGACGAAGGAGCCCGAGAGCACCTCGTCGGACTCGGCCTTCTCCACGGGGTCGGCCTCGCCGGTGAGGAGCGACTCGTCGAGCTCGAGACCGCTGCCGCGCACCACGACGGAGTCGACCAGCATCTGGTCGCCGGTGCCGACGACGATCAGGTCGTCGAGGACGACCTCGTGGGGCGGCACCACCTGCTCCGCCCCGTCGCGCAGCACCGTGGCCTGCTGCTGGTGCACCAGCGAGAGCTTCGAGAGGGTCCGGGCGGCGCGGTACTCCTGCACGATGCCGATCGCGGTGTTGACGACGATGACGAGACCGAACAGCGAGTCGATGAGCGGTGCGCTGACGAGCATGAGCACCCACAGCGACCCGATGAGGGCGTTGAAGTAGGTGAAGGTGTTCGCGCGGACGATGTCGCCGAGCGAGCGGGCGTTGCGGTCCCGGACGGCGTTGACCTGCCCTGCCTCCACGCGCTGCGCCACCTGCGCGGAGGTGAGGCCGGTCGCCAGGTCGACCGCCGAGGTCTGGGTCATCGGTCGATCCGGTCCAGCCGCTCGAGGATGACCCCTTCGCGCAGCGCCCAGGGACCGATCTCGAGCGCTGCGATACCGAGGAGGTCCATCGCGGCCTCGGCGACGACCGCGCCCGCGAGCAGCTGCGGCGCCCGACCGCTGCTGACGCCGGGCAGCTCGGCGCGCTCGCGCGACGTCATCGCAGCCAGCTTCGGCACCCAGAGCCGCAGGTCCTCCCGCGACAGCAGGCGGCGCACGAACATGCCCTCGCTCGACGGCGCCGCGCCGGCGATGCGCGCGAGGGATCGGAACGTCTTGCTGGTGGCCACGACGTGGCGCGGCTCGCCGGCGCGCGCGATGCGCCCGGCGACGTCGGCGATCTCGGCGCGCGCGTGCTTGCGCAGCGCCTTCACGTCCTCGGGACGCGCGGGGTCCCGGTGCAGGAACGCGCGCGTCAGACGACCCGCGCCGAGCGGCAGCGAGACGGCGACGTCGGGCGCCTCGTCGGACCCGGCCGCGATCTCGAGCGAGCCGCCTCCGATGTCGAGCACGAGCAACCGGCCCGAGGACCAGCCGTACCAGCGGCGCACCGCGAGGAAGGTCAGCCGCGCCTCGTCGTCGCCGGACAGCACCACGAGGTCGACGCCGGTGCGCTGCCGGACCTCCTCGAGGACCTCCTCGCCGTTGACCGCCTCGCGGATGGCCGACGTCGCGAACGCGAGCATCTCCGTGACGCCGAAGTCCTCGGCCACGTCCTGGGCGGAGAGCACGAAGCTCACGAGCGCATCGACGCCGGAGCGGGAGATGGTCTCGCCGTCACGGATGTGCTCGGCCAGACGCATCTCGGTCTTGTGCGAGTGGGCGGGCAGCGGTGCGGCGCCGTGGTGAGCGTCGACCACCAGCAGGTGGACGGTGTTCGATCCCACGTCGAGGACTCCGAGGCGCACGTCTCGATGCTAGGTGGTCGCTCGCCGCTCCCGCAGGGCGCGGCCCGCTCCGCCCCTCGGACGGCGGTGCCGCGCTGCAGCGACGGCGACCGCACGCGGTCGCGGGGCGCCCCCTAGGCTGACGACGTGGCAGCACCGCGCGCGAGCAAGAAGTCCAGGTCCGCACCCGTCGAGGTGGCGATCACCGCGCGCCCGCCGGAGGTCCCGCTCGACTTCCCTCGCGCCTACGTGGAGTTCCCGGACCCCGCCGACTCCGCGCAGGTCTTCCGGTGCGACCTCACCTGGCTGACCAGCCGGTGGACGTGCGTGTTCGGCCGCGGCTGCCACGGCATCGACGCGGCCAAGCCCGACCTCGGCTGCTGCGTCCTCGGCGCGCACTACTCCGACAAGGCCGACGAGAAGCGGGCGAAGAAGTACGCCGAGATGCTCACCGACGACATCTGGCAGTTCGCCGAGACCGGCCGCAAGAAGGGCATCAGCGAGAAGGACGAGGAGGGCGCGCGCAAGACCCGTGTGGTCCAGGGCGCGTGCATCTTCCAGAACCGGCCCGGCTTCGCGGGCGGCGAGGGCTGCGCGTTCCACCACCTCGCGGCGCGCCGCGGCAAGGAGCCGCTCGAGCTCAAGCCCGACGTGTGCTGGCAGCTGCCCGTGCGCCGCACCTTCGAGCACGTCGAGCGCCCCGACGGCACCCAGATCCTGCTCATCACCGTCGGCGAGTACGACCGCCGCGGCTGGGGTGCCGGCGGCCACGACCTCGACTGGTACTGCAGCGGCTCGCCCGAGGCGCACGTCGCGGTCGAGCCGGTCTACGTGACCGAGCGGTCCACGCTGATCGCGCTCATGGGCCAGCAGGCCTACGACGTCCTCGCGGAGCACTGCGAGGCGCGCGTCGCGGCGCTGACCGCCGCGCGCGCGGTGGCGGCCAAGAGCCGTGGCGCCGACCGGGAGGCGCAGCTGCGCGCGTTCGCCCCGCACCCCGCCGACCCGGTCTGAGCGACCGGTCCGACTCGCGACGGCGTTCAGTCGTCGAGCGGTCGCGGCGTCGCTCCGCGCGCGAGGCGCCCACGGGCCTCACGCCAGGCGGGGCCTGCGAGGGCGAGGTAGCGACCGGCCGTGGCGCGCGGCCCCTGCCCGCCGGCCCGGAACGCGATCGCGTCGCGGATCTCGCGGGCAGCGCGCGCGTAGTCGTCGGCGTCCCGGCACTCGACCGCCACCTGCCAGGGCTGCGACAGGATGTCGACGGTCGGCTGCACCCTGTCGCCGAAGCCGGGCCGCTTGGTCCAGCGGACGAAGCCCGGCACGCGCTCGGCGGCCTCGAGGCCCGAGCGCGACCAGATCCGCCCGGATTGCGTCGAGACGCCGTTGACGAGCCCGACGACCGTGGCGTCGTAGTGGTCCCAGTCGAGCCCGTAGTCGCCGTACGCGTCGTCGAAGAGGTAGTGGTGCATCGCGGCGCCGAGGGTGTCGAGCGCCCCGTGCGCGCGGTCGTCGAGGTGCGCGAGGTAGCCGCCGGCGAGGCGCGCACCCACCTCGATGAGGCAGGGCCCCTCGTCGTCGACCTTGAGCTCGAGGTGGAACGGGCTGCGGCGCAGGCCGCTGGCCTCCATCACGGCCGCGGCGTACGTCGCGCAGGGGGCGAACAGCGGGTCGTCGCGGTGGACGGTGCGCTGCCCCATCGACACGTTCGCCCGGCCGTTCACAGCAGCGCGGTCGTACTGCCAGACGCTGTAGACGATCGCGCGGCCCTGCTCGTCGACCTGGCCGTCGACGAAGAGCTCGGGCCCCTCCACGAACTCCTCCATGAGGACGTCGGCGCCGACGGCGGCGAAGTACTCGTCGAGCTCGGCCCTCGGGGTGGCGGCGTCGAAGAAGCCGATGCGCGAGTTGCCGAAGCCGTCGTTGGGCTTGAGCACGTAGCGCGGGTATCCGCCGGTGCCGACCGCGTCGAGGACGTCGTCCGGCGTCGCGACGCGGCAGGTGCGGTTGATGCGCGGTCCTCCGGGGACCGAGCGCAGGTGCTCCTTGAGCGCAGCCTTGTCGCGGAAGAGCTCCAGGACGCCCGGCTGCGCCCACGAGAGGCCGAGCAGCTCGGCGAGCCGGGTGCTGCTGGCGAGCGAGGGCTCCATGTAGGGGACGACGCCGACGATCCAGTGTCGCTCGCGCAGCACCTCGGCGAACCGATCGAGCTCGTGCTCTCCGACGGCATAGCTCGCCGACACCAGCGGGCCGGTGAGGGTCGGGAAGTCGGGGCGGTAGCGGCGCATCCGCGGCAGGTCGGTGTAGTACGCGACCGTGCGCACGCCGTACCTGCGGGCCGCGAGCTCGATGTAGGAGACGGCGTAGGGCCGATAGGGATCCATGACGAGGATCTCCGGGCCGCCGCTCACGGCCCGATCCTGGTCGGGCACGACCGACGACGCAGGTCGAGCCGGTATCCGCCGTGCGTCGGCGAGGGTGCGCGAGTCAGGCATGGCCGGCGATCCGCTGCAGATGGAGACCGGGAGCCAGCCGGCCGTAGGCCTGCACGGCCGCCTGCGGCACGAGCGCCGGAAGCGCCTGCACCCGCTCGAGCCGCCGCCCGCCGCGCGAGTCGAAGGCGAGCACCGCGCGCATCCGGTCGCTGGTCCGGTGGAAGTGCTCCTCGTCCTGGCAGGACACCGTGGCCCGCCAGGGGACCGTGGCGAAGTCCACGGTGGGCACGACGTGGTCGCCGTACCGCGGCCGGGTGTCCCAGCGGACGAACTCCGGCATCGCCTCGGCGCGCCGCGCACCGGCGAGGGACAGGATCCGCTGGTCGCGCGTCCCGATCCCCTGCACGAGCCCGCGCACGTGCGCGTCGTACTCGCGCCAGTCGAGTGCGTAGTCGCCGTACGGCTCCGCGGAGAGGTAGTGGTGCGCCCCGATGCCGAGGACGTCGAGCCCTCCGTGCGCGTCGGAGTCGCGCAGCACGATGCCGGCACCGCAGAACCGGGCGGCGACCTCGATCAGGCACGGCCCTCGATCGTCGATCTTGAGCTCGAGGTGGAACGGGCTGCGGCGCAGCCCGGTGGGCCGCAGCACCTCGCGGGCGTAGTCGGCAGCGATCGCGAACTCCGGCCTCGAGGTCGCGACCGTGAAGTCGCCCGTCGAGACGCCCTCGCGACCGTTGAGCGTGCGGCGCACGTACTGGTTCACCGAGAAGACGTGGACGACGCCGGCCTCGTCGACCTGGCCGTTCACGAAGTACTCGGTGCCGTCGACGTACTCCTCGAGGAGCACCTCGCCCGACGGGTCGCGGAAGTAGCGCTCGAGCACCTGGTCGGGCGTGCTCGGTCCGACGTAGAGCACGTCGCGGTTGGACACGCCGGCGTTGGGCTTGAGCACGGCACGTCCGAGGCCGTGCTCGGCCAGGGCGGCGCGGACGTCGTCGGGCGTGCGCACGAGCAGACTGACGTTGACCCGTGGGCCGCCCGGGACGCTGCGGAGGAACTCCTTCAGCGCCGCCTTGTCGCGGAACCGCGATCGCACCTGCAGGTCGCTGCCCTCGAGTCCGAGGGCGTCGGCGATCCTGGCGAGCGGCAGCACGTCGGCCTCGCCCACCGGCAGCACCGCGCGGATGTCGTGGCGCTCGCGCAGCACGTCGACGACGGCGTCGAGCCGGTCCTCATCGGCGAGGTAGGACGCCGCGACGTACGGCGCACGCAGCTCCGGAGCCCGGCCGAAGTTCTTGCGGAGGCCGACCGGGTCGGTGAACACGGCGACCGTGCGCAGCCGGTACCGGTCCCACAGCAGCGGCATGAGGAGGCGGGCGTAGTCGATGTACGGCCGCATGATGACGACGTCGCCGTCCGACCTCACCGGACCGTCCTTCCTCGCGTGGGAGCCGCCGCAGCCGGGCGCGGCGGAGCAGATCCCCCACTGCCTGTGTCGACCCGCGCGCTGCCGACCTTGACCGGTCGTGGCGGACACCGGACGAGGATCCGGTGATCCCCAGGCGACGGGCGGGCGTCCGGCGGGTGTCGGGACCGCCCCCTAGGCTCCGGCCATGGCCAAGCCCCGCGTCTCGTTCCGCTGCACCGAGTGCGGCGCCACCTCGCCCAAGTGGGTCGGCCGATGCGCGGAGTGCCAGGCGTGGGGCACCGTGGCGGAGGTCGGTGCTGCGGCGTCGTCGAGCAGCGGGCTGCGCTCGAGCACCACCGGCGTGGCCCCCACCCGGCGCGCGCGCCCGGTGTCCGAGATCGCGGAGCAGCACGTCACCCGCTCCGGCACGGGGCTCGGCGAGTTCGACCGCGTGATCGGCGGGGGCCTGGTGCCGGGGCAGGTCGTGCTGGTCGCCGGCGAGCCCGGCGTCGGCAAGTCCACCCTCCTGCTCGAGGTGGGTCACCGCTACGCCGAGCAGGGCCGCGGCGCGGTGCTCTACGTGTCGGGCGAGGAGTCGGTCGAGCAGATCGGCGTACGCGCACGACGCATCGGGGCCGACTCCGAGGCGCTGCTGCTCGCCGACGAGAACGACCTCGCCACCCTCCTCGGCCACATCGAGGAGCACGACCCGGTGCTGGTGGTCGTCGACTCGGTGCAGACCATCGCGTCGGCCGACGTCGACGGCCGTGCGGGCGGGATGACCCAGGTCGTCGAGATCACCTCGGTGCTCAGCCGGGTGGCCAAGTCGCGGCGGATGCCGATGCTGCTCATCGGTCAGTCCACCAAGGACTCGAGCATCGCCGGCCCGCGCGCGATGGAGCACCTCGTCGACACCGTGCTCACCTTCGAGGGCGACCGCCACACGTCGCTGCGCCTGCTGCGCGCGGTGAAGAACCGCTACGGCCCGGCCGACGAGATCGTGTGCTTCGAGCAGGCCGACGACGGCCTGCGCGAGGTCGTCGATGCGTCCGACCTGTGGCGGGAGCACCGCGAACGGCCGGTGCCCGGCACCTGCGTCACGGTCACCATGGAGGGTCGCCGGCCGATGCTCGCCGAGGTGCAGTCGCTGGTCACCGAGGCGACCACCCCCAACCCGCGCCGCGGGGTGAGCGGTCTCGACACGTCGCGGGTGAACATGCTCGTGGCCGTCACCGAGCGCTGCAGCCGGCGCCGGATCTCCGACCGCGACGTGTTCGTGGCCACCGTCGCCGGTGCCAAGCTCTCCGACCCGGCGGTCGACCTCGCCGTGTGCCTGGCGCTCGCGTCGGCGTCGATGGGCACGCCCGTGGCACCCGACGTCCTGGTCATCGGCGAGGTGGCGCTGTCGGGCGACATCCGGCCTGTGCCGTTCCTGCAGCAGCGCGTCGCCGAGGCGGCGCGGCTCGGCTATGCGCGGATCGTCGTCCCCCGCGGCTCGAAGGCCTCGCTCGGCCGGCTCGGGTCGGGGGTGGAGGGGCCGCGCGTCACCGAGGTCCACCACCTCGAGGACGCCCTCGGCCAGCTGCGCCATCTCGCCGCCGTCTCGCGCTGAGGGCGTGCGCCTCCTGCCCCTAGGATGATCGCGACGGGGGCGCCACCAGGTGTCCCGTCGCGACCGAGGGACTGCCGTGGCCAGCGACAAGACGACCGACGTCGACGCCGCGCTGCGCGCCGCGATCGCGGCCGTCGCGCCCGGCACGGTGCTGCGCGACGGGCTCGAGCGCATCCTCCGCGGGCGCACCGGTGGGCTCGTCGTGCTCGGCCACGACCGCATCGTCGAGGCGATGGCGTCCGGCGGGTTCTCCATCGACGCCGAGTTCTCCGCCCAGCGGCTGCGCGAGCTGGCCAAGATGGACGGCGCCGTCATCTGCGACGCCGACGGCACCCGGTTGCTGCGCGCGGCCGTCCAACTGCTGCCCGACCCCACGATCCCGACCGACGAGCAGGGCACCCGGCACCGCACGGCCGACCGCGTCGCGAAGCAGACCGGGTTCCCCGTGGTCAGCGTGAGCAAGTCGATGAACACCATCGCGCTCTACCTCGCCGGCCGTCGGCACGTGCTCGAGGACTCGGGCGCCATCCTGGCCCGCGCGAACCAGGCGCTCGCCACGCTCGAGCGCTACAAGATGCGTCTCGACGAGGTGAGCGGCACCCTCTCCGCCCTCGAGATCGAGGACCTCGTGACGGTCCGCGACGTCGCGTCGGTGGCGCAGCGCCTCGAGATGGTGCGGCGGATCGCGTCGGAGATCACCGGCTACCTCGTGGAGCTAGGCACCGACGGCCGCCTGCTCTCGCTGCAGCTCGACGAGCTCGTGGCCGGGGTCGAGGCCGACCGCGTCCTGGTGGTCCGCGACTACCAGCCCAGCGGCGGCAAGCGGTCGACGAAGGGCCTCGAGCACGCGCTCGCGGAGCTCGACGCGCTGTCGGCCACCGACCTGCTCGACCTCGGCTCGGTCGCCCGCGCCATCGGCTTCGCGAGCGCCGACGACCTGCTCGACTCCCCCGTCAGCCCGCGCGGATTCCGCCTGCTGGCCCGGGTGCCGCGGCTGCCCGAGGTCGTGAACGAGCGCCTGGTCGGCCACTTCGGCGGTCTGCAGAAGCTGCTCGCGGCGTCCATCGACGACCTGCAGGCGGTCGAGGGCGTCGGCGAGGCGCGCGCCCGCAGCGTCCGCGAGGGTCTGTCGCGGCTTGCCGAGTCCAGCATCCTCGAGCGCTACGTCTGACCCCGGCGCCGGGCCGCACGAGCGCTCCCGGGCCCCTGACCAGGACCGGCATCGCGCCTGCGGCCTGCGGCCGAGCCGCGACGGCCTTCAGCCCGCCTCGCGGCACGCGGCCACCCGTCCTACGCGTGCGAGCGCAGATCCGGAGATGCGATGGCATCCCGGAATGCGAGGGCCATCCCTGATGGCGATCCGCGGTGCGGCAAGGGCACCTCCCCCGAGCGACCCGGCCCGCCGTCCGGTCCGCGCGGTGGGACCGGGGTCGTGACGCGCGCCGGCCGCTTGTGAGGATGGCGCCATGAGCGCGCTCTTCACCCCGCTGTCCCTCCGGAGCACCACGTTCCCGCACCGCGCGTGGGTGAGCCCCATGTGCCAGTACTCCGCGGTCGAGGGGATCGTCGGCCCGTGGCACCGGGCGCACTACGGCTCGTTCGCGATCGGTCGCGCGGGGCTGATCATCAGCGAGGCCGCCGCGGTCGTCGCCGAGGGCCGGATCACGCCCGAGGACGCCGGGATCTGGTCCGACGCGCACGCCGAGGCATGGGAGCCGATCGTCGCGTTCTCGCACGAGCAGGGCGTGCCGTTCGCGTTCCAGCTCGCGCACGCGGGGCGCAAGGCCTCGACCTACGCGCCGTGGCGCGGCAGCGACTCCGTACCGCTCGACTCTGGCGGCTGGCCGACGTACGCGCCCTCGGCGACGGCGTTCGGTGCGTACGCCGTGCCGCAGGAGATGTCGCTCGAGGACATCGCGCACGCGCGCGACGGCTTCGTCGCCGCGGCGGTGCGCGCGCAGGCGATCGGTGCCGACGCCGTGGAGCTGCACTTCGCCCACGGGTACCTCGCGCACGAGTTCCTCTCGCCGCTGTCGAACCTGCGCACCGACTCCTACGGCGGGTCGCTGGAGAACCGGATGCGGTTCCCGCTCGAGGTCGTGGCCGCGGTGCGTGCCGTGTGGCCCGACGACAAGGCGCTGCTGATGCGCGTCTCGGCGACCGACTGGGTCGAGGGCGGGTGGGACGTCGAGTCGACCGTCGAGCTGGCACGCCGCGCCCACGCGCTCGGCGTCGACCTCGTCGACGTCTCCTCGGCGGGCAACGACCCGCGCCAGCAGGTGCAGGTGGGTCCGGGCTACCAGGTGCCGTTCGCCGCGCAGGTCCGGGCCGCGGCCGGGGTGCCGACCGCGGCCGTCGGGCTCGTGACCGACCCGGCGCAGGCCGACGCGATCGTGGCCGACGGCCGGGCCGACGCTGTGCTCCTCGGTCGCGAGATGCTCCGCGACCCGCACTGGAGCCTGCGCGCCGCGCACGAGCTCAGCGCCGACCTCGCCTGGCCCGACCAGTACCTCCGCGCCCGCCCCGCCTGATCCGACCACCGACGTAGTTCTCCGAACATGATCATGTTGGGAGAACTACGTCGGGCGGGCGACGGATCGGGGCTGGGGAGGTCCTAGTCTCGGCGTCCTGCGCGACCACGCCGTACGACGCGGACCGTCCCCGAGGAGCACCGTTGAGCACCGCACCCGACCTGGTCATCGCCGACGCCCGCGTGCGCATCTCGCGCGGTCAGTGGGCCACGGGCATCGCCGTCACCGACGGACGGATCACCGCGGTCGGCGAGGCCGACGAGGTCGTGGCGCTCGCGGGGCCGTCGACCCGGGTGGAGCGGCGTCCCGGCCAGCTGGTGCTCCCCGGCTTCGTCGACAGCCACATCCATGCGCCGTTCGCCGGTCGCAACCGGCTGCGGGTGTGGCTCAACGACGTCCTCGGCCGCGAGGACTACCTCGCGATCATCGCGGAGTACGCCGCGACGAATCCCGACGAGGAGTGGATCGTCGGCGGCGGGTGGGCGATGGAGTGCTTCCCTGGCGGCCTGCCCTCGAAGGACGACCTCGATCGCGTCGTGCCCGATCGTCCGGTGTTCCTGTTCAACAAGGACGTGCACGGCGCGTGGGTGAACAGCAAGGCGCTGGCGATCGGCGGGATCACGCGCGACACCGCCGACCCCTCCGACGGCCGCATCGAGCGCGACGCCGACGGCGAGCCGACCGGCATGCTGCACGAGGGAGCGGCGTACACCTTCAACGACAAGGTCATCCCCGAGCCGGACCGGTTCGAGTGGGAGTCGGCGATCCTCGAGGCGCAGGAGCACCTGCACGCGCTGGGCATCACCGGCTGGCAGGACGCGTGGGTGACGCCGGGGACGCTCGCGGCGTACCGGTCGCTGTCCGACAGCGGCAGGCTGACCGCGCGCGTGGTCGGAGCCCTGTGGTGGGACCGTCACCGCGGCCTCGAGCAGATCGACGACCTGCTCGACCAGCGGGAGCGCGCGGGCGGCGGCGGCACGTTCTTCCCGACGACGGTGAAGATCATGACCGACGGCGTGCTGGAGAACTACACCGGCGCTCTGCTCGAGCCGTTCTGCGACGGGTGCGGCGGGCACACCGACAACCACGGTCTCGCGTACGTCGAGCGCGAGCTGCTCGCCGAGGCGGTGACGAAGCTCGATGCGCTCGGTTTCCAGGTGCACATGCACGCGATCGGCGACCGCGCCGTGCGCAACTCGCTCGACGCCGTCGAGGCGGCGCGCGCCGCGAACGGGCCCAGCACCAACCGGCACCACATCGCCCACATCCAGGTCGTGCAGCCCTCCGACATCCCGCGGTTCGCCGAGCTCGACGTGATCGCGAACTGCCAGACGTACTGGGCGAAGAACGACCCGCAGATGGAGGAGCTGACCGTGCCGTTCCTCGGCGAGGAGCGGATGCTGCTGCAGTACCCGTTCGAGGGCATCCGC
>JAKOVT010000251.1 GCA_029781935.1 Actinomycetes bacterium
GTCGGCATCACCAACCAGCGCGAGACCGTGGTGCTCTGGGACCGCGAGACGCTCGGCTCGCCCCGCCGCGCGATCGTGTGGCAGGACCGGCGTACCGCGGGCATCTGCGAGCAGCTGCGCGGCGACGGCCACGAGCCGATGGTGAGCGCCCGCACCGGGCTGCGCCTCGACCCCTACTTCTCGGCCACGAAGCTCACCTGGATCGCGTTGACCGAGCCGCACGTCTGGGGCCAGGTCACCAGCGGCCGGGTCGCGATCGGCACCGTCGACTCCTACCTGATCGCGCGGATGACCCGCGGCCTGCACCACGTCACCGACGCCTCGAACGCGAGCCGCACGCTGCTCTACGACATCCGAGAGGGAGCCTGGAGCGCCGAGCTCTGCGACCTGTTCCGCGTACCGCTCGACGCCCTGCCCGAGGTCGTGCCGTCGTACGGCGTCGTCGGGCGCACCGACCCCGACGTCTTCCTGGGCCTCGACCTGCCCATCGCCGGCATCGCCGGCGACCAGCAGTCGGCGCTCTTCGGGCAGGTGTGCGTCGATCCCGGCACCAGCAAGTGCACCTACGGCACCGGGTCCTTCGTGCTGGTCAACACCGGCGACTCCCCCGTGGCGTCGAGCTCGGGCCTGCTCACCACCGTCGCCTGGCAGCACCCGGACGGCCGGCTCACCTACGCGCTCGAGGGCGCCGTGTTCGTGACCGGCGCCGCGATCCAGTGGCTGCGCGACGGGCTGCAGATCATCGCCTCGGCGTCGGAGTCCGAGGAGCTGGCCCGGTCGGTGCCCGACTCCGGCGGCGTCGTCTTCGTCCCGGCCCTCACCGGCCTCGGGGCGCCCGACTGGGACCCGCACGCGCGCGGCACGATCCTCGGGGTCACCCGCGGCACCACGCGTGCGCACCTCGTCCGCGCGACCCTCGAGGCGATCGCGTTCGAGGTGCAGGACGTCGTCGACCTCATGGTCCGCGAGGCCGGGGTCGCGATCCCCGAGCTCGCGGTCGACGGCGGGGCCTCGGCCAACGACCTGCTCTGCCAGATGCAGGCCGACGCGCTTCAGGTGCCCGTCGCGCGCGCCGCGCAGCTCGAGACCACCGGCCTCGGCGCCGCCTTCCTCGCGGGGCTCGGCACCGGCGTGTGGGCCTCGACCGACGAGCTCGCCGCGATCGTGCACCGCGACGCGCGCTTCGAGCCGGGGCCGGCCGACGAGCGCGCGCACCAGCGCTGGCGCGTGGCCGTCGAGCGGTCGAAGTCCTGGGCCACCCTGTAGCCGCGAGGAGCGGCGCGCTGGTGCAGGCGCCGTGCGCGCTCAGGCTGCCGGGGCGGGGGCGAGCTGACCCGGCTCGGGGTCCTCGAGCACGAGCGCGGCGTCGGCCGAGAGGGTCTTGGCCTTCTGTGCGTACATGTCGACGTACTCCTGGCCCGACAGCTGCATGAGCTCGTACATGATCTCGTCGGTCATGGAGCGCAGGACGAAGCGGTCGTTGGCCATGCCCTCGTAGCGGGAGAAGTCCAACGGGGCGCCGATCGCGATCCGCACCCGCATGATCTTGGGCCGCACCCGTCCGGGCGGCTGGATGAGGTGGGTGTTCACCATCGCGCAGGGGATCACCGGGACGCCGGCCTCGAGGGCCATCCGCGCGACGCCGGTCTTGCCGCGGTAGAGCCGGCCGTCGGGCGAGCGGGTGCCCTCGGGGTAGATGCCGAGCAGCGCGCCCTCGCCGAGCACCCGCAGACCCGTCCGCAGCGCCGCCTCGGACGCCCGGCCGCCGGAGCGGTCGACCGGGACCTGGCCGGCGGCCGACATGAACAACCGCGTCAGCATGCCCTTGAGACCGGGCGAGTTGAAGTAGTCGCTCTTGGCCAGGAAGGTGATCTTCCGCTTGCAGACCAGCGGCAGGAAGATCGAGTCGGAGAACGAGAGGTGGTTGCCGGCGAGGATCGCGGCGCCGTCCTCGGGCAGGTGCTCGAGGCCCTCGACCTTCGGACGGAAGATCAACCGGAGCCAGGGCCCGATCAGGATGTACTTGCACACCCAGTAGAACACCGAGTCCCCGCCTCCTTCCGTTCGGGGCGACAGTACGGCCCCGTCCGCCTCACGAGCAACGCAACCGCGCCGTCCAGACCAACCGCTGAACCGCGGGGCGGGGCGTACTCACCGGTAACCTCCGCGCGTCCTGCCCCGTCGAGCTCCGCGAGCGTCGACTTCGAGCACCGGGTCGCGCCCTCGTCGGCCGACGCGTGACACTGGGCGCATGACCGCACCGACCGGACGCGACAACGGGCTGCCCCAGGCCGCTCGGTACGTCGCCCTGGTCGACGTCGACCCGCCGGTGGCCGACCACGTGCTCGAGCTCCTGCGCGACGCGGGCGTCACCGCCGTGGCCGAACCGCTGGCCGGCGACCGCGGGCCGGCCCGCGACACCCGGCCCCCGCGCCGGCCCACCGACCGCGTGCACGTCGACAGCGGTCGGCTCGACCTCGCGCAGGAGGTGGTGGGTGCCGCGCTGCCCGCGCTGCGCGCCGACTTCCACGCCGACGCCGCCCGCCGCGCCGACGCCGAGGCGATGGCCGACCGGCCTCCCGAGCGGCGTCCGGACGACCTCGCCCCCGGCGACGTCGAGCTCCTGTTCGCCGACATCGTCGCCGGCTACGACGAGCCGGCCACCGACCCGGTCCCGCGCTGGTCGGTGCTCGAGGACGCCGAGGCGCTGCCGCCCTTCGACCCCCCGGAGCGCCCACCGCTGTCGTCGCGCCTGCTGCGCAGCAGCCCCCCGGAGCCGACCGAGCCGGCCGGGCTCCCCGACCACGAGGTCGACGACCACTTCGTGCCCGACCCGCCACCCCCGCTGCCCGAGACCGACCGGGTGACCCGGCTGGCCTGGGCGGGCCTGATCGGCGGACCGGTGATGATCATGCTGGCCGCGATCTTCGGCATCGGTCTGCAGGGGTGGGTCCTCGTCGCCGCCCTCGGCGCCTTCCTGGGCGGCTTCACCACGCTCATCCTCCGGATGGGCGACCGGCGCTCCGACGACGACGGCTGGGACGACGGCGCGGTCCTGTGACTACCGTCCTGTGACTCCCGGCGGGCGCTCACCAGGTCGGACCACGTCGGACCCCGGCTGACCTGCGCCATCACGCTCCGCAGGCGCTCGGCGCACGGTCGGGTGAAACGTTCCCCGGGTCCCCGACGTTTCCGTAACGGTGGGTTGCCGAGTCGTCCCGGAGGTCGACGGCCCACCGCACCGACCGGAGGGGTGGACCGTGCTCGCGACTCGTCCTGGGCGCCGCGTGGCCGACGACAGCGGCGCGTCCGCGGTCGAGTTCGCGCTCGTCGTGCCGCTGCTGCTGCTGCTCGTGTTCGGCATCATCAACTTCGGCATCATCTTCAGCCAGCAGCTCACGCTCAACAACGCCGTCCGCGAGGGCGCCCGCCGCGCGGTCGTCAACGACCCCGGCTCGCCGCGCAGCTGCGACCAGATCATCTCCAGCGTGAAGAACGACCTGTCCGGCCTGGCGCTCAACGCCTCGCAGGTGCAGGTGAAGGTCACCCAGAGCGGCTTCTCGAGCAGCAACTCGTGCGGGTCGAGCTTCGCCACGAGCACCTTCGGCGCCACGGCGACCAACATCCCGTGCAAGGGCAGCCTGTCGGGCACCGGCGCGATCCCGTCGCTCCAGGTCGAGACGAAGTACGTCTCGAGCATCCCGGTGGCGTTCCCGCCCTTCCCCACCACGATCACCCTCACGAGCAAGGCGGTGTACCGGTGCGAGTTCAGCGCCTGAGCGAGCGCCGCGACGACGGCGCGGTCGCCGTCTTCGTCGCGCTGCTGCTGACCCTGTTCATGATCCTCGCGGCGTTCGCGCTCGACATCGGGAACGCCTACGCCAAGGTCCGCCAGCAGTCCGTCGCTGCCGACGCCGCGGCGCTGGCCGCCGCTGCGAAGGTCGGCGACGCCGTGCCCGCCGGGACCACGACCTGCTCGCCCACCCTCCTCACCTCGATCAACGCGACCTCCATCGCGCAGACGGCCGCCGACGCGATGAACAACAGCAACTCCAAGTCGGGCGGCGAGCCGGCCACGACCGTCGCCGTCAGCTGCCAGGACAACGGCAAGGCCATCCAGGTGCGCGTCGACAACCACCACCCGGTGCCGACCTCGCTCGCCGGCATCATCGGCATCTCGTCGATCAACTCGAACTCCTACGCCGTGGCGCGCTGGGTCAAGGTCTCCTCGACCACCGGCCTTCGGCCGTGGGCCGTCTGCGACGGCCAGGTGAGCCTCGCTCAGCAGCAGCCCGACGTGACCTTCGCGACAGGCCTCGACAACAAGGTCGGCATCTGCAGCAGCCAGTCCAACGGCAACTGGGGCTCCATCGACTTCAACGGCGGCAGCAACCCTGCCGGCGACCTCGCCGACTGGACGCGCGACGGCTACCCCGACCCCGTGACCATCCCCGGCACACTGCCCGCGGACCCCGGCGTATCCAACTCCTCGGACCTCCGCAGCGCCTTCATCTCGCTCATCAACCAGCAGGTGCTGTTCCCCAGCGTCAGCGGCTACAACGGCGGCAGCGGCAACAACGGCTCGTTCGACGCAGTGGGCGTTGCCACCGTGAAGGTGTGCGGCGTCCGCTACGGCGGCGTCAACTACAACACGCAGGCCGACGGCACCCCGAGCGACTGCTGGGTCGATCCCAACGGCACCACGACGACCCTTACGGCGACTGCGAAGGGCACGACGACCACCTCCCAGGGCAAGTCGACTCTGACCATCAGCACGCCCAACCCTGCGACCTTCGCTCTCGACGACCCCGACATCGTGGCTATCACGAAGGTGTCCATCCCCGGGGCCGCCAACGGTGGTGGGGTGCTCGACACGACGTTCGCCAGCGTCACCTCCGCGACTGTCGGCGTCCTCCAGGCCAAGACGAAGACCGACGTGACGAACGCCACCGTGACCATCACCTACACCAAGGCGACCCCCGGCAGCATCAACGTCCCGCTGGACAGCAACCACAAGCCGATCGACCACATCCAGTTCCGGTGGATCTACTT
>JAKOVT010000272.1 GCA_029781935.1 Actinomycetes bacterium
GGCGACCTTCACGGCCGTCGAGCCGGTCTCCCACATGGCGCCCAGGCCGAGGCGGAACTCCTCCGCGTCGACGAGCGCTGTCGCGCCGTCCATCATCACGAGCGGGTCACGAACCGTCATATCCACGCACTCCTCACGGCGACGGTCAGGAGCGCCGACGCGTCGTACACGTCCGCGCCGAACTTCAACGACGCCGACCCCGGCGCGATCGGCAGCCACTCCCCGGACACCGACGCCATCGCGCGCCGGGACGCCGTGCCCTGCAGCAGGACCGTGCGCGCGGCCGTGTCGATGTCGACGTACTGCCCGGCCTCGACCGTCATCGCCAGGCGCAGCTCGTCGCCGGTCACCGGGTTCGTCACCCTCGGGTTCACGGCGCGACCGGTGATCCGCAGCACCGGCCAGGTCTTCACCGTGCCGACGTTCTCCACCGCCACCGACCCGCCCGACGCGGTGCCGAAGTCCAGCGGGAACGCCAGCGGGAACACCAGACCGGCTGGGGCCAGCGGGAGGCCCACCGAGGACTCGACCGCGTCGGCGTACTTGCGCGGGTCCGGGGCGGTGAGCTGCAGCTGGAAGTCGAAGCCGTAGGCGCCGTTCTGCGCGATCCGCACCGGACCGGTCAGGCGGACCAGCGCTGACAGCGCGACGCCGTTCTCGACGCAGGTCAGCGTGCCGCCGCGCGAGGCCTCCAGCGTCGAGGAGAACTTCAACCGGGTCGCAGCCATCGTCGCCGCGTCGGGCGCCACCGCCGTGCCGGACAGGACGATGTGCCGCGCCGAGTAGAGCGAGGCGGCATCGCTGCCACCGTCCGCGCCCGGGAGATCGGCGATATCCGAGCGGAGGTCCGGGCTCGAGGTCCACCCCTCCTCGCTCGACACCACCCAGTCGACGTCGTCGGAGTCGGTCCAGTTGCCCTGCCAGGAGCCGAGCGACCACTGCGGCCCCCACAGGGCGGTGCTCGCCGTCACCGGCGGTTCCGCCACATGAGCTCGGCCGACACCGACCGCGCCGTCGCGACCGGGTCCTCGGCGCCGTAGACGTTGACGTCGCCCTGGATGCCGCCGAACCTCGCCGCGGGCGCAGTCATCTGGTAGCCGGAGCCGGTCGGGACCATCGTCGCGAGCTTGCGGTGCACCTGCGGCGTGCGGTCCTCGATGCCCAGTGCCATGCCCGCGGGGATCTGGCGGCCGAGGTCGCGGAACACCTGCGACGGCGAGTGGATGCCGAGCGCGGACCTGATCGCAGCCTGCATCGCCTTCGCGATCCGCAGCATCGCGGCCTCGACGGCCTTCTCCTGCGACTGCAGGCCCTTGATCAGGCCCTGCGCCGCGGCGATGCCGTCGTTGTAGAGCAGGTTCCCCGCGTCGGTCCCGAGGCCGGAGGCCTGGCTGGAGAGCTGCGTCGTCAGGGACGAGATCGCCGCGAAGTCCGCATCGTTGGACCGCACCAGGGCCGCGGCGGTCATGGCCCCGTCGAGGCCGGCCGCGACGAGCTGCTGCAGGAACGCCTTCGGGAGACCTCGCTTCGCCAGGGTCGCGAGGTTGGAGCGGAACGCCGTCACCTTCTGCAGCTGACGGTTCAGCACCCGCAGCACGCCCGAGGACGACCGGGCCCCCGTGAGGTCGCCCAGCGCGGCCTGGCTCAGCGAGGAGATGGTCTGCGCCTTCTGCGACTGCAGTCCCTCGAGGCTGTTCTGCGCGTCCTGGAGCCGCTTCGCGACGGCCGCCCGCCGGGTCGCGAGGACCTGCAGCGACGCCGTGTCCTGCCGGATGAGCCGCGTGAGCGCGGTCTCGCGGCCGCCGGTGAGCGCCGCCGCAGCGCCCTTCGCGAGCGAGGCGCCGATCTTGCCGA
>JAKOVT010000274.1 GCA_029781935.1 Actinomycetes bacterium
CGGTCAGAGGACGAGCAGCTCGCGGGTCGTCCTGGTGAGCGACACGGGCCCGCCGGTCCGGACCACGAGGGTGTCCTCGATGCGGACCCCGCCGCGCCCGGGGAGGTAGACCCCCGGCTCGACGGTCACCGGCGTGCGGTCGCCCAGGATACCGTCCGCCGCAGCGCCCACGAACGGCGCCTCGTGGATGTCGAGGCCCACTCCGTGGCCGAGGCCGTGCCCGAACCGCTCCGCGTGACCGGCGTCACGGATCACCGAGCGCGCGGCGTCGTCGACCTCCGCGTAGGACGCGCCCACGGCGAGGGCCTCGCGACCGGCGCGCTGAGCCTCGGCCACGAGGGCGTGCAGCTCGGCCTGCCACTGCTCGGGCCCGCGGCCGACGACGAAGGTGCGCGTCTGGTCGGCGTGGTAGCCGGCGTGGAGCGCGCCGAAGTCGATCTTGAGCAGGTCGCCGACCTCGATCGGGCGGTCGGTCGGGCTGTGGTGCGGGATGGCCGAGTGCGGCCCGGCGGCCACGATGGTCTCGAACGAGATCGCGTCTGCCCCGGCGTCGAGCATGAGGTTCTCGAGGCGGCGGGCCACCTGGCGCTCGGTGAGACCCGGCCGGACCTCGGGCAGCAGCGCGGCGAGGCCGACGTCGCTGAGCCGGCAGGCCTCCTCGAGCGCGGCGAGCTCGTCGTCGTCCTTGGCGATCCGCAGCGACTCGACGACGCCGGTCGTGGACACCAGCTCCACTCCGGGCTGCGACATCGCGAGGGAGTCGCGGGCGGCCACGCTCAGGTGCGCGCCCTCGATGCCCAGCCGGCCCACACCGAGGCCGACGGCGTACGCCGCCAGGGCGGCCGCGGCGTCGCGGTCGACGACGACGTCGATGCCGGGGCACTCGGTCTCGACCTGCGTGACGTAGCGGAAGTCGGTGCCCAGCCGGTCGTCGCTCGCACGCGCCGTGACGAGCACGGCGCCGTGCGACCCGCTGAAGCCGGTGAGGTAGCGGGTGTTCGTGAGGGAGGTGACGAGCAGGGCGTCGACGTCGGGCAGCCCGAGGCGCAGCCGCTCCCGGCGACCGGCGTGGTCCATCACGCGACGAGCCCTGCGACTGCCCGCAGCGCGAGCAGGTAGGAGTCGACGCCGAACCCGGCGATGGTGCCGCTCGCGACCGCGGACACGACCGAGGTGTGCCGGAACTCCTCGCGCGCGTGCGGGTTCGACAGGTGCACCTCGACCAGCGGTGCCGTGCGCTGCGCGCACGCGTCGCGCAGCGCGTAGGAGTAGTGCGTGAACGCGGCCGGGTTGATGACGACCGGCACGGTGTCGTCGGCGGCCTCGTGCAGCCAGCCGACGAGGGTGGCCTCGTCGTCGGTCTGGCGCACCTCCACCTCGAGGCCGAGCCTCGCCCCCTCGGCGACGCACGCCGCCACGAGGTCGTCGTGGCTCGTCGAGCCGTAGACGTCCGGCTCGCGCGACCCGAGGCGACCGAGGTTGGGGCCGTTGAGCACCAGGACGCGGGTCATGACGGCTCCTCCGAGACCTCGGCGTACGCGGCTTCGAGCAGGTCGATCGGCGGACCCTCGAGCAGGGCGGGCTCACCGATCCGGTCGAGCACGACGAAGCGCAACCGGTCGCCCCGCGTCTTCTTGTCGCGTCGCATCGCGGTCAGCAGCTCGTCGAACCGACCTGCAGCGTAGGCGGTGGGCAGGCCCAGCGACGCCAGGATCTCGCGGTGCGCCGCCGCGTCGGCGGGGTCGAGCCGACCGGCGCACCGTGCCAGAGCCGACACGAACACGAGTCCCACGCTCACGGCGTCGCCGTGCCGCCAGCGGTAGTGCTCCACCTGCTCCACCGCGTGGGCGAAGGTGTGGCCGTAGTTGAGGACCTCGCGCCCGAGCCCACCCGGGCGCGACTCGCGGAGGTCGTCAGCGACCACCTCGGCCTTGACCCGGATCGCCCGCTCGACGAGCTCGCGCAGCACCGGTGATGCCGGATCGGTGGCGGCGACGGGATCCTCGCGGACGAGGGCGAGGATGCGCGGGTCGCTGGTGAAGCCCACCTTCACGACCTCGGCGAGACCGGCCACGAGGTCGGGGCGCGGAAGGGTCGGCAGCGAGTCGAGGTCGCAGAGCACCGCAGCCGGCTCGTGGAAGACGCCGACGAGGTTCTTGCCCTCCGCGGTGTTGATGCCGGTCTTGCCGCCGACCGCGGCGTCGACCATGCCGAGCAGCGTGGTGGGCACCGTCACCAGCCGCACCCCGCGCAGCCAGGTGCCGGCGACGAAGCCGGCGAGGTCGGTGGTCGCTCCCCCGCCGACGCCGACGACGGCGTCCGTGCGCGTGAAGCCGGCCCGGCCCAGTGCCGCCCAGCACGTCGCGGCGACTTCGGCGGTCTTCGCGTCCTCGGCGTCCGGGAGGGGCACGAGAAGCGGCTCGGCTCCGTGCGCGCGCGCGATGTCGGCGAGCACCTCCGCCGGGCCGGGCCGCGACCCCGGGTGCAGCACCGCCACCCGCCGCGCGCGGTCGCCCAGCGCAGCCGGCAGCAGGTCGGCGAGCCCGTGCCCCACGACCACGTCGTACGGCGACTCGCCGGACACCGGGATGCGCGTGGCCTCATCCATCGCCGGCCTCCAGTCCGAGCTCGGCCAGGATCGTGTCGGCCACCTCGTCGGGAGTGCGGCTCTCCGTGTCGACCTTCAGCCGCGCCACGGCGTCGTACAGCGGAGCGCGCTCGTTGAGCAGCGCGACCATGCGGCTGCGGACGTTGCCCAGCAGAACAGGACGCGGCACGTCGAGCCCGACGCGGTGCGCTCCGGCCGAGGCACCGACCTGCAGCCACACGGTGGGCTGCTCGGCGAGCAGCGCTCGGGTCCCCTCGTCGAGGACCGCTCCGCCGCCCAGCGCGAGGACACCGTCGTGCTCCTCGAGGGCGTGCGCGACGGCGGCCCGCTCCAGCGCACGGAAGTACGGCTCGCCGTCCTCCACGAAGATGTCCGGGACGCTGCGGCCCTCGCTGCGCTCCACGTCCTCGTCGGTGTCGCGGAAGCCTGCCCCGAGCCGCTCCGCGAGCAGGCGCCCCACGGTCGTCTTGCCCGAGCCGGGGACGCCGACCAGCACCACCCGGGGCGCCACTACGACACCACGAGCGACGCGCGGTAGGCCGCGGCGTTGCGCGCCGTCTCGGCCACGGAGTCGCCGCCGAACTTCTCCAGCACGGCGTCGGCCAGCACGAGTGCCACCATCGCCTCGGCGACGACACCGGCCGCCGGTACGGCGCAGACGTCGGACCGCTGGTTGATCGCGGTGGCCGGCTCGCCGGTGGAGACGTCGACGGTCCGCAGCGCGCGCGGCACGGTGGAGATCGGCTTCATGGCGGCGCGCACGCGCAGCACCTCGCCGGTGGACATGCCCCCCTCGGTGCCGCCGCTGCGGCCCGAGACGCGCTCGAGGCCGTGCTCGCCCGGGACGATCTCGTCCTGCGCCTTCGAGCCCCGGGTGCGGGCGAGCTCGAAGCCGTCGCCGACCTCCACGCCCTTGATCGCCTGGATTCCCATGAGCGCGCCGGCGAGGCGGGCGTCGAGACGGCGGTCCCAGTGCACGTGGCTGCCGAGGCCCGGCGGCAGCCCGTGGACGACGACCTCGACGACCCCGCCGAGCGTGTCGCCCTCCTTGCGGGCGGCCTCGACCTCGGCCTGCATCGCCGCGCTGGCCATCGGGTCGAGGCAGCGGGCCGGGTCCTCGTCGATCGCGGCGAGGTCGTCGGCGGCCGGGACGCGTCCCTCGGGCGCCTTGACCGTGCCGAGCTCCACGACGTGCGAGACGACGCTGGCGCCCACGGTCTGCGCGAGGAAGGCCTTGGCGACCGCGCCGAGCGCCACGCGCGCCGCGGTCTCCCGTGCGCTCGCGCGCTCGAGGACGGGTCGCGCGTCGTCGAAGCCGTACTTCTGCATCCCGACGAGGTCGGCATGGCCGGGCCGCGGCCGCGTGAGCGGCGCGTTGCGTGCGATGCCCTCGAGCTCGTCGGCGTCGACCGGGTCGGCCGCCATGACGACGTCCCACTTGGGCCACTCGCTGTTGCCGACCTCGATGGCGACCGGGCCGCCGAGCGTCGAGCCGTGGCGCACGCCGCCGACGATGCGCACCTCGTCCTGCTCGAACTTCATCCGAGCCCCGCGCCCGACCCCGAGCCGCCGACGCGCGAGATCCGCGTCGATGTCGGCAGTCGTGACCTGCACCCCGGCCGGCAGCCCCTCGAGGATCGCCACGAGAGCAGGCCCGTGCGACTCCCCAGCCGTCAACCAGCGCAACATGCCACCGATTCTTCCACGCACCCCACCCCGACCGACCAACGGTTCCGGCCGGACCCAGCGAGCAGCACGGCCTCGCGCGGTCAGCCGACCCAGCGACAAGGGATCAAAGCCGGAGCGCCCGAGCAACGAGAGCGGGGCAGTACCCCGCCCCCATCGGTCAGGCCCCCACCCGCGACGTGACGATCCGAAGCGCCGGAGAGGGCCTGACCGATTCGCGACGAAGTCGCGAGGCGGCGGGGTCCGGCGACGCGAGGAGCGCAGCGACGAGCTTGGAGCCGGCATAAGCACAGCCACGAGAAGCACGAGCCCGTGAGGGCGTCCAGAACGGCGAGACACCCGAGCCGGTCACGACCCCACCGACCCCAGCGCACACGCGATCGCCCGAACCAGAGCGCCCGAGCAGCACGAGCGGGGGCACAACGACGCAGCCCCTCGGACCGCTGAGGTCCGAGGGGCTGCGCGACAGCGACGGCTACGGCGTGACCGTGACCGGCTTGGTGGTGCAGACGGCGATGCTGGTGTCGCCGGCGAGGACGCCGACGCACGTGTCGTTGAAGACGCTGTACATCATGTAGTACTGCCCGAACGGCGTACCCACGGTGGTGGCGTACTTCTTGCCGTCGACCGAGATGGTCGCGGTCTGGGCGGCGGTGTCGATCCCGGCCACGCTGAGCGTCACCGAGGCGGCGGTCGTCGTGCCGGTCCCCGTCGTCGTGCCGGTGGTCGTGCCACCCGACGTGGTCGTGGTCGAACCGCTCGTGGTGGTGACGCTCGTGCCGGACGTGCTGCCCTGGTCGGCCGAGACCGGCGCGAAGAGCGGGGCGAACGGGTCGTGGCCGACGACGGCGACCGGCTTGACCTTGACGACGGTGGTGCCGCCGGCGGCCGACGGCTTGGCCGAGGGGGCCGCGGACTTCGGCGTCACCGTCGGCGCCCAGGCCTCGTCGGTGCCGCCGCTGCCGCTGCCCGTCAGGAGGAAGAACGCTCCGCCGCCGACGACCAGGGCCGCGACGACGCCGCCGACCGCCAGCAGTGCCTTGCGGTTGCCGCCGCCGGAGCTCGGGGCCTCGGCGCCCGGGAAGGCGTCGGCCCCCGCGGGAGCGGTGGGGAACATCGGCTCGCTCATGTCTGGCCCCTCAGCTCGCGTCGCCGGTCGCACCGGCACCGGTGGTCGTCGTGGTGGTCTGGGCCGGCGCAGCGGCCGAGCCCGGGGTGGCGCTGAAGACGTGCGCAGAGACCATGGCGATCAGTGCGCCGTTGGCGGTGCTCGTCGCGTCCACACCGCCCTGCGCCTCGCCGGCGCGGGTGACGTTGAGACCGGTCACGAGCACCGAGCGCGGCAGGGCCTCGAGCTGGCTCATGAACAGCTTCACGTTGGCGAAGTTGCCCTGGACCGAGACGGCCAGCGGGTAGTCCGAGACCTGGCCGGGCGCGGAGGCCGTGGCGGCGGTGATCGGGCCGGACGCCTGGTTGCCCGTGGCCAGCACCGTCGGGTTGGACGGGGTGACCGACACGAGCGTGACGCCGGATCGCGCTGCGGCCTGGCTCAGCGAGCGGAGCAGCGCCGGCATCTGGGGCGTGGTGGGCAGGTGCGTCTGGAGCGCCGCGAGGTCCTTCTGGTAGGTCGGAAGGTCCTTGTACTGCGCCTTGAGCGTGTTGATCTTGGTCTGAAGGTTGTCGTTGGCAGCCTCCTGCGCCTGCGCCTGCGCCGTGATGTCGGCGGCGGTGCTCTGCTGCGGGCTGACGAGCAGGAAGTACCCGGCCAGCAGCACGAGCACGGTGGCCAGAGCCGCCCCGCCGTACCACTTCATCGTCGAGTCGAATCGCATGTCAGCTGCCCGCCTTCAGGTCGTACCGGTGCGAGAGGGCCTTGTCGGTGACGGTCGCGACGCTCTTGAACGCGTAGCCCTTGCCACCGGACGCGCTGTCGGTGTTGGCGGCGATGCTGTTCACGTACGAGTCCATGAGGCTGTTCTGCTTGGCCTGCGAGTCGAGGAACGCCGCGACCTGCGGGTAGCCGAGCGCCTCGCCCGTGTACTGGATGGTCCCGATGCCGGGGTGGCCGAGGACGCTCGTGAACTGGCTGTCCGTGGCCGCGTTGCCGGTGCTCGAGCTGCTCACCGTGTTCTTGATGGCGCCCTGGAACGAGACGAGCGACGTCCCGGTCGGCATGGTGAGCGACAGGTTGTTGAGCAGGATCGACCAGCGCACGTCGGCACCGAGCGCCTGCGCCACCTGCGCACGCGTGCTGGTGAGCTGCGCCTGGACCTTGGGCACGTCGGCGTACTTGGTGAGCTCGGCGTTCAGGACGGCAGACTGCGCCGTCGCGGCGTCGAGCTCGTCCTGCGCGGAGTTCACCGAGCCGTACGCCATCGCGTACAGGCCGCCGACCACGGCGATCGACGCGACGACCGCGGCGACCAGCGACATCTTCGCGCGGTGGACCCGTGCCTCGGCGGCGACCGCCTCGGGCATGAGGTTGACGCGGGGGTACGCCGCCGCGCTGGCCGGCAGCGGCGGGGCCGCGACGGTCTGCGCCTCGGCGGCCTCGACCGCCTCGTTCTCGGTCTCGCTGCTCGCGGACCGGTGGAAGGACACCATCACACGGCTCCCATCGCGAGTCCGACCGGGACGGCGGACAGGGGCTCCACGAACTGCAGCTGCTCGGGCGTGAGGCCGGTCTTGCCGACCTGCACCTGCGCGAACGGACGGCCGTACTCGACCGGCGTGCGCGTGGAGGTGGCGAGCTTCTGCGCGAGGCCGTCGGCGAGCGAGCCGCCGCCGGAGAGGACCAGGCGCGACAGCGGACGGCCGCCGCTCATGGCCACGAAGTAGTCGACCGAACCCCGGATCTCGTCGACGAAGTCGTTGAGCGCGGCGTCGATGACACGACGGGCCTCGAGCGTCGACGGGTCGGCCTGCGCTGCGGGCGTGCGCTTGAGCTGCTCGGCCTCTGCCGGCGGGATGCCCAGGCGTTCGACCACGGCGCCGGTGACGTCGTCGCCGCCGAGGAGCAGGATGCGGACGAACTTCGGCACCCCGGCCTCGTGCACGATGATGTTGGTGACCTTGGCGCCGATGTCGACGACGGCCTCCGGGCCCGACAGGCCCAGCGGGTCGCGCGAGCCGGCGACGCGGAGCACCGCGAACGGCGTCAGGTCGACGGTCGAGACCTTGAGGCCCGCCTTCTGCACGGCGCGGATGGCGTCGAGGACGGCGTCCTGCGCCGCGGCGACGAGCAGGCCGCGCAGCTGGCGCGAGGAGTCGGTGACGACCTCCTCCAGCGGCACGAAGTCGAGGACTGCCTCCTCCACGGGCATGGGGACGAGGTCGGCCGCCTGGTAGCGCAGGGAGGCCTTGAGGTCGTCGGCGGGCATCCAGGGCAGGTCGACGAGACGGACGACGACCTTCTGGTTGGAGACGCCGAGCACCACGTCCTTCTTGGAGAACTTGGCCTGGTGCCAGAGCGTCTTGATGGCGTCGGCGACGGCGTCGGCGTCGGCGACCTCGCCGTCGCGCACGACACCCGGAGGCAGGGCGACCTGCCCGAAGCGCTCGAGGACAGGAGTGCCCTTCGAGACGCTGACCTGTGCCGCTCGGACGCTCGACGTACCGATGTCGAGGCCGATGGCGGTTCGACCAGCCACGGTTCCCACCTCTCCCGCGCGCCACCGCTCCGGTGGCTCTTCCCCCTGACTGTCGGCCGCGAGGAGGGGCGGCTTGAGCGAACCGCGAGGAAAAGGGTCGGTGC
>JAKOVT010000285.1 GCA_029781935.1 Actinomycetes bacterium
AGCGACCGGGCTGCGGCAGGATCGGGACGTGACCACGCCGATGGACCAGAACCTGCTGGGCGGACCGGATCCGACGTACCTGCCCGACGACCCCGAGCCGCGCACGCTGCTCGACGAGGGCGTCGACCCCTACGCCGTCGCGGCCGACCACCCCACGAGCAGCCTGGCCTGGGCCGTGCTCGCCGACCAGGCCTTCGCGGAAGGGCGCACGCTCGAGTCGTACGCCTTCGCTCGCGTCGGCTACCACCGCGGCCTGGACGCGCTGCGCCGCAACGGATGGAAGGGTCACGGCCCGGTCCCGTGGGAGCACGAGCCCAACCGCGGCTTCCTGCGCTGCCTGCACGCGCTCGCGCGCGCCGCGCAGCAGATCGGCGAGGAGGACGAAGCGACCCGCTGCACGCTGTTCCTGCGCGAGTCTTCGCACACGGCCGCCGACGCGCTCGAGGGGCGCTGACCCCCGCCGAATGAGCACGTCCGTCGCCGTCCGCGGTACGCCGCGGAGCACCGCCGCGCACGGGCGGCGCATCGCGCACCTCGATGCGGCCCGACTGCGTCGTGGTGCCGGCACTCCCGCTGCCCGAGGTGGTACGGCATGAGCGCCGCGCTGCGCGTCGCCGTCGTCGGAGGCGGGCTGTCCGGCGTCGCGTGCGCGACCCGGTTGCACCGTGCCGGCGTCGAGGTCGTCGTGCTCGACCGCGGCCACCGGCTCGGTGGACGGATGGCCACTCGCACGATGCGCGGCACCGGCCTGCCCTACGACGGCCGCGTCGTCGACGTCGGCGCGAGCTACCTCACTGCGAGCACCGACGCGTTCGGCGAGCTCGTGAGTGCCTGGGCCGCACGGGGTCTCGTCGTCCCGTGGACCGATCGCTTCCACGTCGCGACGGCCCGCGGGCTCGACGCCACGAGCACGGGCCCGGTGCGGTACGCCGCTCCGGGCGGTCTGCGCGGTCTCGTCGAGGACCTCGCCGCCGACCTGCCGGTCGTCATCGCCCCGCGGTCCGTGGAGGAGATCTCGCGCGACGGCGACGACGTGCTCGTCGACGGCGAGCGGTTCGACGTCGCCGTCCTCGCGATGCCGGGGCCGCAGGCGGCCGACCTCCTGGCCGACGACGACCCGGCGGCGGCGCAGCTGGAGTGGCAGGAGTGGTCGTCGGCGCTCACCCTCGTGGCGGCCTACGAGCGGCGCTGCTGGGAGGAGTTCGACGGCGTGTTCGTCAACGACTCGCCCGAGCTGCTCTTCGTGGCCGACGACGGGAGGCGTCGCGGCGACGACGCCCCGGTGCTCGTGGCGCACGCGCAGGCCGAGCTCGCCGCCGCGCACCTCGACGACCCCGCACGCGCCACCGGCCTCCTCGTCGCTGCGCTCACCGCGCTGATCGGTGCGCGCGAGCAGCCGGCGTGGACCGACGTACGCCGCTGGTCCCTCGCCCGCGTCGTCGAGCCGGGGCTGCGCACGCACTGGTACGACGGCACCGTCGGGCTGTGCGGCGACGCCTGGAGCGACGTGTCGAGGGTGGAGGCGGCGTACCTCTCGGGCACGGCGCTGGCCGACGCCGTGCTGGCCTCCCGCTGAGCGGCCCGGACGAGGTCGCGGCTCCGGTAGAGTCTCGTGGCACCACCCCTCGGTGGTGCGGACACCGATCGAGGGAGCTGCGATGCCGGCGATCGTGCTGCTGGGCGCCCAGTGGGGGGACGAAGGCAAGGGCAAGGCGACCGACCTGCTCGGGAGCCGCGTCGACTACGTGGTGAAGTTCAACGGCGGCAACAACGCCGGCCACACCGTCGTCATCGGCGACGAGAAGTACGCGCTGCACCTGCTCCCCAGCGGCATCCTCACGCCCGGCGTCGTACCGGTGATCGGCAACGGCGTCGTCATCGACCTCGGCGTGCTCTTCCACGAGATCGACGGCCTCGACGCCCGCGGCGTCGACACCTCGGGCCTGGTGGTCAGCGCCAACGCGCACGTGATCCCGTCGTACAACCGCACCCTCGACAAGGTCACCGAGCGCTTCCTGGGGTCGCGCAAGATCGGCACCACGGGCCGCGGCATCGGTCCGACGTACGCCGACAAGATGAGCCGCGTCGGCATCCGCGTGCAGGACCTCTTCGACGAGAAGATCCTGCGGCAGAAGGTGGAAGGCGCTCTCGCGCAGAAGAACCACCTGCTCGTGAAGGTCTACAACCGCCGCGCGATCACGGTCGACGAGGTGGTCGAGGAGCTGCTCGCGCACACCGAGCGGCTGCGTCCCTACGTCACCGACACCGCGCTGCTCCTCGGCCAGGCGCTCGAGCGCGACGAGGTCGTGCTGCTCGAGGGCGGCCAGGCGACGCTGCTCGACGTCGACCACGGCACATACCCGTTCGTCACGTCGTCCAACGCGACCGCCGGCGGAGCGTGCACGGGTGCCGGCATCCCGCCGACGTCGGTGTCGCGCGTGATCGCGATCGCGAAGGCCTACATCACGCGCGTCGGCGAGGGCCCGTTCCCGACCGAGCTGTTCGACGAGTGGGGCGAGCGGCTGCGGTCGGTCGGCCACGAGTACGGCACCACCACCGGACGCCCGCGCCGCTGCGGCTGGTTCGACGTACCGGTGGCGCGCTACTCGTCGCGCATCAACGGCGTCACCGATCTCGTCGTCACCAAGCTCGACGTGCTCACCGGCATCGAGCGGATCCCGGTGTGCGTGGCCTACGACGTCGATGGCGAGCGGATCACCGAGCTGCCGATGACGCAGACCGGGTTCCACCACGCGAAGCCCGTCTACGAGTACCTGCCGGGCTGGACCGAGGACATCTCCCACGCGCGCTCCTTCGAGGACCTGCCCGCCAACGCCCAGGCCTACGTGCGGTTCCTCGACGAGCGCTGCGGCTCACGGATCAGCGCGATCGGCGTCGGACCCGAGCGCGAGCAGACCGTCGTGCTCCACGACCTCCTCGACTGACCCGATCTGGAGGTCCCAGAGGGAGCCCTGGCGCACGCTCGGACCTCCAGATGCGAGGCGGTTCGATAGGTTCGACGGCGTGACGGTCGTTCTTCGTCAGGCGCGGCTCGAGGACCATCCGCGGATCGTCGCGGTGGTCGACGAGTGGTGGGGCGGACGCCGGATGGCGGCGCTGCTGCCGAGCCTGTTCCTCGAGCACTTCGCCGGCACGTCCCTCGTGGCCGAGGACGACGACGGCGGGCTCGCGGGCTTCCTCGTCGGCTTCGACTCGCCCGACCACCCCGGCGAGGCCTACGTCCACTTCGTCGGGGTCGCGCCTTCGCAGCGCGGCTCCGGTCTCGGGCGCACGCTGCACGACACGTTCGCCGACGCCGCAAGGGCGCGCGGGATCACGACCGTCCGCTGCGTCACGTCGACGCAGAACACCGCGTCGGTCGCGTTCCACACGAGCATCGGCTTCGAGGTCGAGGGCGCCGACGAGCCGGTTCTGGTCGACGGCGTCGACGACGTCGCGGGTCACGTGAGGATGGTCCGCCGCCTCTGAGAGCAGGTGCGGCCGTGCGCGGCGCCCGCTCGTACCGCCGCGGACGCTCGTGCGCCGTGAGCATCATCGGCGTACCGCTGCAGCCCGCCGGCTGGGTCAGCTCCCGTCGAGGTGGCGCTTCAAGCCGTTGACGTTGTGGTCGACGAGGTCGCCGATCACCTTGCGGCGTAGGAACCCCGGCAGCGGCAGGTTGTGACTGATGCGCAGGTCGAACCGGACCTCGGTGCTGCCCGGGTCGACCGCGCGCAGTGCGTAGCTCGCGTCCTGCCCGGTCTGGAGCCGGCCCTTGACCAGCGACCAGCTCATGCCGTCGTCGCGGTGCTGGTAGGCGAGGGTGTACTCGTCGGTGCCGACCGGCGCGCTGGCTGTCACGCGCGCGAGCGCGGCCCTTCCGTCGGCATCGCTCTCCAGGACGTCGACGGTCTTGATCTCCTCGACCCAGTCGGGCTGGTGGGCGACGTCGCGGATGGTCGCCAGGACGCGGTCGACAGGAGCGTGGATCAGGACGGTGCGGCTGGCTTCGTCGGTGGGCATGACGGTCCTCCCGTGCCTCGTGCGCTCGATTCTTCTCAGCCGCCCCGGCGGTGTCGCGGCGCAGCGCGATCCCGCGGCAGGGCCGGGCTGGATAGCGTCACCGCATGAGCAGCTTCGAGCCGCGGATCGACCCACGTCCCGACGACTCCGTGTGGCCGGCCTCGACCTGGCCGCCGGCGCCCGGCGTACGGCTGACCGGCCGCTGGATCGAGCTGACGCCGACCGCCCCCGACGACGTCACCGGCCTGCGGAGCGCGCTCGACCACGAGGCGGTGCACCGTCACATCGCCGGCGGCCCGGTGCCCGACGACGCCGCGATGCGCCGCTGGTACGACGCCGTTGTCGAGCGCGGCTGGCACCCGTGGACCGTGCGGCTGCTGCAGGACGTCGGGGATCGCACCGCGGGCTCGGTCGTCGGGTGGTCGTCCTACCTCGAGATCGCTCCGGCCGACGCGCGGCTCGAGATCGGCAACACGGCGTACGACCCCGGCGTGTGGGCGACGCAGGTGAACCCCGAGGCCAAGCTGCTGCTGCTCGGGTACGCGTTCGAGGAGCTGGGGATGGGACGCGTCCAGCTCAAGACCGACATCCGCAACGAGCGCAGCCAGCGCGCCATCGCGAAGCTCGGCGCGCAGTACGAGGGCGTGCTGCGCCGCTACCAGCGCCGCGCCGACGGCACGGTCCGCGACACCGTCCTGTTCTCGATCACGGCCGAGGAGTGGCCGGGGGTCCGGGCTCGTCTGGCCGACCGGCTCTCGGCGTACGGCGGATCCGCGTGACCGGTCGGCTGCCTGACAGGCTGTCGGCGTACGACGGATCCGCCTGACACCCTGCCGCTGACGGCGTCGACGGCGGACCCCTACCCTGGCTGCGTCCGACGCGAGTCGGCGACCTCGAACCGGGAGCCCGCATGAGCATCACCCCCGACCCCGCCCTGGGTCAGCACGTCCACGACCTCGACCGCGCGCACGTCTTCCACTCGTGGTCGGCGCAGGCGGCGCTGAACCCCATGCTCATCGCCGGCGGCGAGGGCTCGTACGTGTGGGACTACGACG
>JAKOVT010000286.1 GCA_029781935.1 Actinomycetes bacterium
GGGCAACGTCGACCCGAGCAGGCAGAGCCCGAGCATGTTCGAGCCGGTCCACGGCTCAGCGCCCGACATCGCCGGCCAGGGCAAGGCAGACCCCACCGCGACCGTGCTGTCGGTCGCGATGCTGCTCGACCACCTCGGCGAGGACAAGGCCGCGGCCGAGGTCGAGGCGGCGGTCGCGGCCGACCTCGCCGCGCGCGGCTCCAGCACGCGCTCCACCTCCGAGATCGGTGCGGCGCTCGCCGAGCGAGTAGCCGGCTAGGGCGGGTCCCCCCGGCGCGGCGATGGCCGCGCGGACCCGCTCTCGCGACGCGACCGGGTCCCGGTCGCGACGTGCCCCGCTGCCCGTCCCGACTCCCCGAGAGGTACCGTCCCGCCATGTCCACGTTGACGATCTCGCGCACCCTCACCGCTTCGCCGCGCTCCGACGAGGAGGTCGCCGCGATCCTGGCCGAGCCGGGCTTCGGCCGGTTCTTCACCGACCACATGGTCACCGTGCGCTGGAACGAGTCGCAGGGCTGGCACGACGCCCAGCTCGTGCCCTACGCGCCCGTGTCGCTCGACCCGGCCACGAACTTCATCCACTACGGCCAGTCGATCTTCGAGGGCCTCAAGGCCTACCGGCAGCCCGACGGCTCCATCGCGAGCTTCCGCCCCGAGGCCAACGCCCGGCGCTTCGCGCGGTCCGCCGCGCGCCTCGCCATGCCCGCGCTGCCCGAGGACCTGTTCCTCGCCTCGCTCGAGGCGCTCGTCGACGTCGACTCCCGCTACGTCCCGAGCGACCCCGAGGAGTCCCTGTACCTGCGGCCGTTCATGTTCTCGACGGAGGTCGGGCTCGGTGTGCGACCGGCGAACGAGTACCTCTACGTCCTCATCGCCTCGCCCGTCGGGGCCTACTTCAAGGGCGGCGTCAAGCCCGTGTCGGTGTGGCTGTCGACCGAGTACGTGCGCGCTGCTCCGGGCGGCACCGGTGAGGCCAAGTGCGCCGGGAACTACGCCGCCTCGCTGGTCGCTCAGGCCTCGGCTGCGGCCCAGGGCTGCGACCAGGTGGTGTGGCTCGATGCCCACGAGCACCGCTGGGTCGAGGAGATGGGCGGCATGAACCTCTGCTTCGTGTACGGCGAGGGCCAGAACGCACGCATCGTCACGCCCGAGCTGTCCGGCAGCCTGCTCCCCGGCGTCACCCGCGACTCGCTGCTCACGGTCGCCAAGGACCTCGGGCTCGGCGCCGAGGAGGGCCGGATCAACGTCGACGAGTGGCGCGAGGGCAATGCCTCGGGGGAGATCAGCGAGGTGTTCGCCTGCGGCACGGCGGCGGTCATCACGCCGGTCGGCTCGGTAAAGAGCGCCGAGCACTCGTGGACCGTCGGCGACGGCGGTCCGGGCGAGGTCACGATGCGGTTGCGCGAGGCGCTGCTCGAGATCCAGACCGGTCGGGCGCAGGACGCCCACGGCTGGATGCGCACCCTCGTCGCCGCCCCCTGACCGGGACGGTCGCTCGCCGGGAGCCGGGAGCCGGGTGCCTCCGGGCTCCCGGCCCCCGTCCGTCGCATCCGGGTGGGCGTCAGGTGCTGGGAGCCGGAGCCGCGGCGGCCGAGGTCCCCGCCGGCGGTTGCGTCGTGCTCGGGGTCTGCGTGGTCGGCGCGCTGGTGGACGCCGGGGGAGTCGTCGACGCGGTCGGCGTGGGAGTCCGCGACGACGACGGACTGCTGCTCGACGCCCCGGACGCCGACCCCGATCCCGAGGACCCGGACGACCTCGTGGGGCTGCTGGCGTTGCTCGACCCCTGGCTCGATCCCTGGCTCGACCCCTGGTGGCCCGACCCCGAGACCGGACCCCAGAACACGCTGTCCGGCAGGTACTGCTTGTCGGCCTTGGGGGCCGCCGGATCGATCGGCGAGCACGCGGCCGAGGCGTCGGCGTACGCCTGCGCGCGCGCCTTCGCGCCCTCCTCGGTGGGGTGGATGCCGTCGCCCGCCAGCCACTCCGGGTGCTTCGCGACCAGGGCGCTCCACCTCAGGATGGTGACGTTGGAGCGCCCGGCGACCGCGGCGTCGAGGGCGGCGTTCATGGCGGTCTGGGGGTCGCCGACCGTGTCGGGCCGCACGACGTCGACCCAGACCACGCACCGCTGCGTGCCCAGCGCGTCGAGGATGGTCGTGGCCCCGGCGCTGAGCTCCGCGGCGGTGCCGTCGTTGGTCCCGGAGCTGACGATCACGACCGGCGGGACCGAGGCGAGCTTCGCGAGCGCCTTCGCCGTGCCCGCCGTGGACCTGCCCACCTCGGCCTCGTAGGAGACGTACCGGTCGGGGACGAGGTCGGCGAGGTAGGGGTAGGCGACGAGGCCGAGGGAGTCGCCGAGCACGAGCGTGGGCTGCGACGCGGGGAGCATCGGCTGCGCTGCGGCGGTGCCGGCGGAGCCGCCGGTGGGCGTGGCGCCGGACGGTGCGACCTCCGGGCTGCCGGCAGCGCCGAGCCCCGACGACGGCTCCGCCGAGGTGCTCGGCGCGCGCCCGGCCAGCGCCCAGCCGACCCCCGCGAGCAGCGCGAGAGCCGCGACCGCCGCCGAGGCGACGAGCAGCGTGGTGCGCCGTCGCCGGCCCTGGTGGCGACCGGCGAGCACGCATTCCACCGGCGCGACGTGGTGACCGGCGGGCGAGAGGGCCGGGCCGGGTGCGCCCTCGTGGTGGTGGGGGTGCGCCTGGTGCGGGTGGACGATCGGCTGCGGCGCGGTGTCCTCGAAGGGGTCGACGACGTGCGGGGGCGGGCCCCCCGTGCCGTGCTGCTCGCCGTCCACCGGGGAAGGGTACGTCCTCGTGCTGAGAGGCGGCTGAGCGGAGCATCGCCGTCTCCGCCCGCTGAGGCGTCGCTCACATGTCCACCCACCGAGACAGGGGATGTCCGAGCCGTGGATGCCTGTGGCATCCTCGGGACGTGACCACCCTGGTGATCATTCGATAGCGCGTCCGCGGCACCGCCGCCGACGCGCTAGCCCTTCGCACCCGTGCGGGGGGCTTTTTCGTTGCCCCGACCGCGCGCCACCAGCACCACCGCCAGAGTCACCACCGAGCACGACCCCACCGACCGAAGCACGACCGCCCGCGAGAACCGGACCTGCCATGACCAGCGACGCCTTCCACGTGTACGACACCACCCTGCGCGACGGCGCCCAGCGCGAGGGGATCTCGTACTCGGTCGCCGACAAGCTCGCGGTGGCGCGCCTGCTCGACGACCTCGGCGTCGGCTTCATCGAGGGCGGCTGGCC
>JAKOVT010000310.1 GCA_029781935.1 Actinomycetes bacterium
CGGACGGGCCGAGTACCAGGAGAGTTCACCGTGGTCGTCGTCATGAGCCCCGGAGCCACCGACACCGAGATCGCCGCCGTCGTGCGCCGCGTCGAGGACGCCGGCGGCGACGCGTTCGTCAGCCGCGGGGACACCCGCACCATCATCGGCCTCGTCGGCGACCTCGACCGGTTCCACGGCCTCAACCTGCGGGCGCTGCCCGGCGTCAGCGAGGTCGTGCGGATCTCGACGCCGTTCAAGCTCGTGAGCCGACAGCACCATCCCGAGATGTCGACGGTCTTCGTCGGCGCAACGCGCGTCCCGATCGGCCCGGAGACCTTCACCCTCATCGCCGGTCCGTGCGCCGTCGAGACCCCGGAACAGACCCTCGCTGCGGCGCAGATGGCCGCCGCCGCTGGCGCGACCCTGCTGCGCGGCGGCGCGTTCAAGCCGCGCTCCTCGCCGTACGCCTTCCAAGGGCTCGGCGAGGCGGGCCTGCGGATCCTCGCCGACGTCCGCGCGGAGACCGGCCTCCCCGTCGTCACCGAGGTCGTCGACGTCCACGACGTCGAGGTGGTCGCCGAGTACGCCGACATGCTGCAGATCGGCACGCGCAACGCCCAGAACTTCACCCTGCTCCAGGCGGTCGGCGAGGCCGGCAAGCCGGTGATGCTCAAGCGCGGCATGAGCTCCACGATCGAGGAGTGGCTGATGGCCGCCGAGTACATCGCCCAGCGCGGGAACCTCGAGATCGTCCTGTGCGAGCGTGGCATCCGCACCTTCGAGAAGGCGACGCGCAACACCCTCGACATCTCGGCGGTGCCGGTGGCGCACGACCTCGCGCACCTGCCGGTCGTCGTCGACCCGTCGCACTCGGGCGGGCGCCGAGACCTCGTGGTGCCGCTGTCGCGCGCGGCGATCGCGGTCGGCGCCGACGGCATCATCGTCGACGTGCACCCGCACCCCGACACCGCGCTGTGCGACGGGCCGCAGGCCCTCGTCGACGGCGACCTGCGCGCTCTGGCCGCCGC
>JAKOVT010000312.1 GCA_029781935.1 Actinomycetes bacterium
CTGGATCTCCTTGGGGCTCCGCGTCGCTCGACGCAGGGTCGGTGTCGGTCAGATGAGGCCGAGCTCGCGCACGGCGTTGCGCTCGTCCTCGAGCTCGTGCACCGACGCGTCGATGCGAGCACGGGAGAAGTCGTCGATCTCGAGGCCCTGGACGATCTGCCACTCGCCGCCGTCCGAGGTGACGGGGAAGGACGAGATGAGGCCCTCGGGTACGCCGTAGGAGCCGTCGGACACGACGCCGGCCGACGTCCAGTCGCCGGCAGGCGTGCCGTTGACCCACGAGAACACGTGGTCGATCGCGGCGTTGGCCGCCGACGCCGCCGACGACGCCCCGCGCGCCTCGATGATCGCGGCGCCGCGCTTGGCCACGGTGGGGATGAACGTGCCTTCGAGCCAGGCCTGGTCGTTCACGACCTCGGCCGCGTTCGCGCCGTTGATCTTCGCGTGGAAGATGTCGGGGTACTGCGTGGCGGAGTGGTTGCCCCAGATCGTCAGGTTGCTGATGTCGTTGACCGTCACGCCGGCCTTTTGCGCCAGCTGCGACTTCGCGCGGTTGTGGTCCAGGCGCGTCATCGCCGTGAACCGGCTCTTCGGGACGTCGGGCGCGTGGGACGCGGCGATGAGGGCGTTGGTGTTGGCGGGGTTGCCGACCACCAGGACGCGGATGTCGTCGGCGGCACCGGCGTTGATCGCCTCGCCCTGCGGCTTGAAGATGCCGCCGTTGGCCGAGAGCAGGTCGCCGCGCTCCATGCCGGCGGTGCGCGGGCGGGCGCCCACGAGCAGCGCCACGTTGCAGCCGTCGAAGGCGGCGCGGGCGTCGTCGGTGATGTCGATGCCGGTCAGCAGCGGGAACGCGCAGTCGTCGAGCTCCATCGCCGTGCCCTCGGCGGCCTTGAGCGCCGGGGTGATCTCCAGCAGGCGCAGCCGAACGGGACGGTCGGGACCGAGCAGGGCGCCCGAGGCGATGCGGAAGAGCAGCGCGTACCCGATCTGGCCGGCGGCGCCGGTGACGGTGACGGTGGTGGGAGCAGGGGCCATGGCGAGCACTCCAAGTCCTCCCGGGGCGACCTCGCCCCGGGGTGGTCCGGCCGATATCTCGTCGTCAAGACATCTGGGGGCCACGCTACTCGCCGCGCGCTCCCGACGGTGCCCCGGGGTGCGGATCGGTCCCGGCCCCCGCGAGGGCTCAGGTCGACGGCGGAGGCACCCAGAGCGCGAGCAGGCTCGTCGCTGCGGCGAGGACCGCGAGCACGACGACGTCGACCCGCTTGGACCGCACCGCGAGCATCCCGGCGTCGTCCTGGGCGAGCAGCAGCCGCAGGAAGAGCGCGAGCGTGACGCCGAAGGCCAGCAGCACCGTCCCGCGCCGGAAGTGGCCCATCGCGACGACGGCGAGACCGACGAGGACGACGCCGAGGCTGACCGCGATCGGCCACTGCCGGCGCAGCCCGCTGAGCACGGCTCAGCCGATCCCCGCGGCGCGCTCCGCGGCCTCGACCACGTTGGCCAGGAGCATCGCGCGCGTCATGGGCCCGGTGCCGCCCGGCATCGGAGCGAGGAAGCCGGCGACCTCGCGGACGTCGGGGTGGACGTCGCCGACGAGCCCGGAGTCCGTGCGGGTGATCCCGACGTCGAGCACGGCGGCACCCGGCTTCACGATGTCGGGGGTGATGAGGTGCGCGACCCCTGCGGCGGCCACCACGATGTCGGCGGCGCGGACGTGCGACGCGAGGTCGCGCGTCCCGGTGTGGCAGAGGGTCACGGTGGCGTTCTCGCTCTTGCGGGTGAGCAGCAGCCCGAGCGGGCGCCCGACCGTGACGCCGCGGCCCACGACGCACACCTCTGCCCCGGCGATGGGTACGTCGTACCGGCGCAGCAGCTCCACGATGCCGCGCGGGGTGCACGGCAGCGGCGCCGTGATGTTGAGGACCAGGCGGCCGAGGTTGGTCGGGTGCAGTCCGTCGGCGTCCTTGGCCGGGTCGATGAGCTCCAGCGCGCGGCTCTCGTCGAGCCCCTTCGGCAGGGGCAGCTGGACGATGTAGCCGGTGCACGTCGGGTCGGCGTTGAGCCGCTCGATGGCCTCGTCGACCTGCGCCTGGCTCGCGTCGGCGGGCAGATCCTCGCGGTGCGAGGTGATTCCGACCTCGGCGCAGTCGCGGTGCTTGCCCGCGACGTAGGAGTGGCTGCCCGGGTCGTCGCCGACCAGCACCGTGCCCAGTCCCGGCTCGAGCCCTCGCTCCTTGAGCCTCGCCACCCGCGCGGCGAGCTCGCTCTTGATGGCCGCCGCCGTCGCCTTGCCGTCCAGGATCGTCGCAGTCACGCGCCGGATCCTCTCACGCGCGAGCGCCGACCGGTCCTGATCCGCGCGTCAGTCGGCCCGGTGCACGACCCGGCCGTCGACCACCGTCAGGTGCACAGGCAGCTCGACGACGTCCTCCGGCACCGTCTCCACGATGTCGGCGCCCCACGCCACGAGGTCGGCCGGAGCACCGACGCGGAGGACTCCGCCCGAGCCGCCGTCGACCTTGGCCGCGTTGACCGTGTAGCCCTCGAGCGTCTCGAGCCCGGTGAGCGGCCGGCTCTCGCCGAGGCCGGGGTGCGGCTCGACGTCGTGGGCGCGCCGGCGCTGCGCGGCGAAGAAGCCGAAGCGCGGGTCGTACGGCGCGACCGGCCAGTCCGAGCCGAGCACGACGTTCGCGCCCATCGCCAGGATGGCGCCGGAGGGCATCGTGTGCGCGCAGCGGTGGACGCCGAGGCGCTCCGACCACGGGTCGGACATGTCGGGGTTGAGCCAGCGCATGTGCACCGGCTGCATCGAGGCGTGCACCCGCTCGGTCTGGAACCGGCGCTGCGATTCGGGGGACGGCGCCTCGATGTGCTCGATGCGGTGCCGCCCGCGGGAGCCGCCGGCGGCGGCGTACGCGTCGAGCACCTCGCGCACGGCGCGGTCGCCGATCGCGTGGGTGGTGATGTAGAAGCCGGCGTCGTGGAACCGCTTGACGGTGCGGCGGTAGTGCTCGATGTCGGGCCACATCGGCTCGCAGCCGTCGCCGTGGGTGTCGGGCTCCTCGAGCCAGGCGGTGCCGGTGTCGATGACGCCGTCGAGCATGAACTTCAACGAGTTCGCGGTCCACATGCGGCCGGTGAGGTCGCGGCGGGCGGCGATGTCGTCCAGGGCGTCGGGGTCGTCGGAGGGGTCGACCCAGTTGTGCTGGCGGATGCGCAGGGTCAGCAGGCCGGCGGCCTCGAGCGCGTCGTAGGCGGCGAGCGTCTCGCGCCCGCCGTCCATGTTGTGCAGGCCGGTGATGCCGACGGCGTTCTGCGCCTTGATCACCTCGGCGTACCAGCCCATCAGCTCCGCCTCGGACGGCTCCGGCCGCTGCGAGAGCACGAGCTGCATCGCCGACATCTCGTTGAGCTCGCCGGTGGGGAGGCCGTCGTCGCCGACGGCGACGATCGAGCCGTCGGGGAACTGGTTCGTGCCGGTCACGTTGCCGATGCGCAGCGCCTCGCCGTTGACGAAGCCGGTGTGGACGTCGAGGGCGAAGATGAACATCGGACCCGGGCCGGCAGCCTCGTCGATGAGGTCGTGGTGGTAGCGCAGGCCGCCGAGGGCGGCGTACTCGAAGGCGTAGCCCATCACCCAGCCGCCGGGACCGACCCGCTCGCGCTCCGCGCGCAGCAGCGCCCGCACGTGGTCGAGGTCCTTCACGCGGTCGAAGCTGATGCCCCGGCCGATCTGCGACCCCATGAGCAGGTGCTGGTGGCCGTCGACGAGGCCGGGGGTCACGTTCCAGCCCGGGCCCGAGAGCACCTCGGTGGTGCCGTCGCAGGCGTCGCGCACCTCGTCGGTCTCGCCGACCGCGACGATGACGCCGTCCTTCACGGCGAGGGCGGACGCGAACGGGCGCTCCGGGTCGAGGGTCCGGATACGGACGTCGACGAGCGCGAGATCTGCGGGCATGGGGGGCCTCCTCGCTGCGGACCGTAGCGGGGCCGGCCGATCCTGGCAACGGTTCTGTCAAGACTATTGACTCGACTCCTCCACGGCCCTACGTTCGCCCGCATCCAGCAGACGGGAGTCGTCGTGTCCGAGCTCCACTACCTCAGCGCCACCGAGGTCCTGCGCGGGTTCCGCGCGAAGGAGATCTCCCCCCTCGAGGCCTACGACGCCGTCGCCGCGCGCGCCGACGCCGTGGAGCCGACGGTCAACTGCCTGCTCGAGCGCGACCACGAGGACTTCCGGGCCCAGGCCGCTGCCGCGACCGAGCGCTACGCGCGGGGCGAGCAGCGGGGCGCGCTCGACGGCCTGCCGGTGGTGCTCAAGGAGGAGCAGCCCATCGCGGGCCGGTCCCTGCGGTTCGGGTCGCTGCTCACCGAGGGCTACGTCGCCGAGGAGACCCACCCGGTCGCGCAGCGCGTGCACGACGCCGGCGCGATCGTCCACGCCCGCACGACCACGCCCGAGTTCTCGTGCGCCGCCTACACCCACTCGACGCTGTGGGGCATCACGCGCAACCCGTGGAACCCCGACTACACGCCGGGCGGCTCGTCCGGCGGTTCCGGAGCCGCGCTGGCCTCGGGCACGGCCTACCTCGCCAGCGGGTCCGACATCGGCGGCTCGATCCGCATCCCCTCGTCGTTCTGCGGCGTCGTCGGCTTCAAGGCGCCCTACGGCCGCGTCCCCGCCCTGCCGCCGTTCAACCTCGACACCTACTGCCACGACGGCGCGATGGCCCGCACCGTGGCCGACGTCGCGCTGCTGCACAACGTCATCCAGGGTCAGGACCCGTTCGACCACGTGTCGCTCCCCGCGCTGCCCATCCCCGAGGAGCTCGGCGACGTCCGCGGGATGCGGGTCGCGCTCGCCGTCACCCTCGGCGACTTCCCGGTCGAGCCGGCCGTCGAGGCGAACACCCGCGCCTTCGCCGACGCGCTCGCGGCCGCGGGCGCTGTCGTGGAGGAGGTCAAGGTCGACCTCACGATGTCGGCGCTGATGGACGCCGCGCTCGTGCACTTCGGCGCGATCATGGGGCCGTCGATGGCCGAGCTCGCCGCTCCCGACGACGAGCGGTTCACGGCGTACGCGCGGCACTTCCTCCGGGTGTCCTCCGAGGGCTTCGCACGCTCCAACGTGTACGCCGGCATCAACGGCGAGGCCGCGATCCAGCGCGCCGTCGCGCAGGTCTTCCTCGACCACGACGTCCTCGTCACCCCGACCATCGGCGGCTACGGCTTCCGCGCCGGCGAGGAGTACGCCGACGGCATCGAGGTGGCGGGGCAGCAGCTCGACTTCTACCTGCTGGCCTGCCTCACCCCGGTCTTCAACGTCGCCAGCCGACACCCGGTGCTCAACGTGCCCTCGGGCCAGGGCCCCAACGGAGTCCCCACCGGCGTGCAGGTCGTGGCGCGCCCCTACGACGACGTCACCGCGTTCCACGCCGGGGCCGCAGCCGAGCGCGAGCTGGGGATCTGGAACGACCCGTCTTGGCGACCGGCGTTGTAACGCCCTGATGAACTTCGTCGCGCCCGGCAGACCCGGGAGGCGGCGGATGGCACGCTCCGATCGATCCCGGACCCGACGGGATCCCTCAGGAAGGAACCCACCAGATGCGAACCACGTCGCGACGCAGGTCGCTGCTGATGGTCGGCGCCATCGGCGCCGCCGTCGCCCTCACCGCCGCCTGCACGGGCGCGCCGCCGCCGTCGGGCAACACCGGCAGCGCCACGGCGAAGACGTCCGACTTCACCGTCGACACCCCCGCGCCGA
>JAKOVT010000507.1 GCA_029781935.1 Actinomycetes bacterium
GCCGACGAGCTCGCGCAGCTGCGCGTCGCTGCCCGGTCGCGGGAGCGCGGACCGGCGCACGTGGTAGCCGACGTCGAACTCCTCGTCGTCGACCCACACCGGGTTCGCGATGCGGCCCGGCACCCAGCGCACCTTCTGCCGGTAGCGCGGCACCAGCGCGATCCGGTCCTGGATCAGGCTCACCAGGCGCCCGTGGTCGAAGCCGGACTCCGGCGCCTGGAACACCACGACGCCGCCGACATGCATCGGCGTCGTCGGCTCCTCGAGGTAGAGGAACGAGACGTCGAGCGGGCTCAGCCGGTCGACCATCGCACCTCCTCCGCCTGCCGTACGTCGTCCGGCCGTCATCGTGTCACGGGCGCCGGGGACGTGCTCCCGGATCACCGGTCACGGGTCGGGCTCAGGACAGGTTGCGTCCGAACAGGGCCTCGAGCTCCGCGAGCGTCTCGGCGTACGACGTGTGCAGCACGCCCACCATCCCGACCGCGACGGCGGCCTCGATGTTGTGCCGGAGGTCGTCGACGAAGACGACCTGCTGCGGCGCGAGGCCGAGGAGGTCGAGCGTGTGGCGGAAGATCCCGGGCTCGGGCTTGCGCATCCCGACCTCGCCGGAGATCACCACGACGTCGAACATCTCGTCCCATCCGTCGCGCGGGTAGTCGTTGCCCCACGAGTTCGACAGCAGGCCGGTGCGCAGCCCGGAGGCGCGGGCCCGTCGCACCAGCGCGGCCATGTCGGGCGCGTGCTCGAACCTGGCGAACATCCGCTCCAGCAGACCCACGGCATCGTGGTCGCGACCGGTGCGCCCGGTGAGAGCCTCCGCCAGCTTCTCCTCGAAGTCGGGCACGGTCATCTCGCCGCGCTCGAGCGCGTGGATCGGGTTCAGCCGGGCCTCCGCACCGACCGGCTCGCCGAACCAGTCGCGCATGATCCCGTAGTAGGCGTCGAGGTCGATGCCGTCCTCGCGCGCCCAGTCGCGCACCACCGGGCCGAGGTCGCCCGTGAGCACGCCGCCCCAGTCGACCACCAGCCCGCGCAGCCCGGAATCCACCACGCCCCGGACCCTAACGAGTCGCCCCCCTGCCCGGGCGGACGCGGGTGGCCTTGCCGATCGACGTGAGCGGGAGGGTCGCGACGACGTCGACGCGGCGTGGGCGCGCGAAGCGCGCCAGCCGGTCGCGCGCCCACGTCTCGACGTCCGCGGCCAGCGCGGCGCCGCCGTCGGCGAGATCCACCGCGTCGCGCGGCACGACACGGGCCTCGAGGCGGACGCCGTACTCCTCGTCGGGGACGACGTCTATCCGTGCCTCGGCGACCCCTGGGTGCTCGAGCAGCGCGTCCTCGACCGCGGGCACGAGCACGTTCTCGCCACCCGTCACGACCATGTCGTCGGCGCGTCCGTCGACGAACAGGAGTCCGCGGTCGTCGCGGTGGCCGAGGTCGCCCGAGTCCGCGAGACCGCCGAGGCGGCGCCGCCGGCCGCCGTCGGTGTAGTGGGAGAACGCCAGGCGGCTGCCCACGCAGAGGTGGCCCGTGACGCCGTCGGGCACGGGCCGGCCGTCCTCGTCGAGGACCTCGATGCGCACGCCGGCGGCCGGGCGTCCGATCGTGCCCGGCGCGGCGACGAGATCGTCGGGCGTCGCGAGGCAGGACCAGCCCTCCTCGCTCGATCCGTACATGTTCACGAGGACCGGGCCGAACGCCTCGACGAGCCGCTCCGAGACCCGCGGGTGGAGCAGGCCGGCGCCGCTGACCACCGCGGCCGGCCGGGCCGGGCCGGCGCCGGCGGCGCGCGCGAGCCGGGCCAGCACCGGCGGCACGCCGACCACGACGGCGCCGTCGATGCGGCGCAGGAGGGCCGCCGTCCCGACGTCGTCGAGCGTGCGCGTCAGCACGACCGGCAGCCCGAACGCGAGTCCCACCGCGAGGAAGCCGAGGCCGAACCCGTGGAACAGCGGGCAGGTGACGACCACCGCCGACGCCGACCGCCACGGCACGCGGTGCACGAGCGTGGTGATCGGCACCGCCTGCACGAGTCGTGTGGTCGCGAGATGGGCGCCCTTCGGAGTGCCCGTCGACCCGGAGGTCAGGACCACGATCGACCCCCTGCGCGTGCGGACCGGGGGGCGCGACAGCGCGCGCGGCACCGTGCGGACGTCGACCACCGGGACGCCTGCGTCGGCCAGGGGCAGGTCGTCGCCGTCCACGAGCAGCAGGTCGACCTGCTCCGCCTCAAGCACGGAAGCCACGTCCCCCGGCGCGAGGTCGACGTTCACGAGCACGAGGTCGGCTCCGCTGCGCGACACCCCGACGACCGCGGCCGCGATCCATCGGCCGTTGCGGGCGAGCACCGCGACGCGGCGGGCACCGACCGGCACGACGGCCGCGACGTCGTCGCCGAACCGGTCGAGCGCGCCGTAGGCCAGCTCGCCCTCGTCGTCGACGAGCGCGGTGGCAGCGGGCGACCGCCGTGCCGCGAGGGCGGCCAGCGCCGCGAACGACAGGCCGTCGCGACGCGCGATCCGCCACGACGACGGCCGCCACGGCCTGGCGGCCGCGGCGAGCGACACCGATCCGGCGACGACGTCGGCGAGCGCGCTCCCCCGGATCATCGTCAGGATCCCTTGCGGCGCGATGCCAACCAGCGGGCAGTCACGGCGTCGCTCACCTCGGGCGCCGCCGCCTGCACGGGGGCCGCGAGCCGCACCCACCAGGGGACGAGCAGGCGCGGCCGGGTGACGAGCACGCGCCCCACCACCTGGGCCGCGGCATCGACCGTCAGCGCCGGCAGCGCCGGGTCGTAGGTCGGTGCGCTCATCGGCGTGTGCACGAGCGGGAAGTGGATCGAGGTCGTGGCGACGCCGTCGACGCGCACCTCCGGCGCGATGCACGCGAGCCAGGCGTCGAACGCCGACTTCGACGCCGTGTAGACCGCCCAGTTCGCCGCGGGCAGGTCGACGTTGAGCGAGTTGACGTCGACGACGTGCCCGGTGCGCCGCTCGCGCATCTGCGGCAGCAGGCCCATGAGCAGCCGCACCGGGCCGAGGTAGTTCAGCGCGTTGGTGCGGGTCACGTCGTGGAACCGGTCGGTGGTGTCGGCGAGCGACCGGTGGATCGACCTGCCCGCGTTGCTCACCACGACGTCGACGCGCCCGTGGTCCGCGAGGACGTCGTGGACGAGACGGTCGACCGCGTCGAGGTCGGTGAGGTCCACGGCGTACGCCGACGCCCTCCCGCCTCGAGCGACGATGCGGGCCACCACCTCGTCGAGCACCTCGCCGCGCCGGGCCGCGAGCAGCACGTGCGCGCCCGAGCGGCCCAGCAGCTCGGCCGTCGCCTCCCCGATGCCCGACGACGCGCCGGTGACGAGCACGACGCGGCCGGCGACCGCGCGCCGCAGCCGGTCGGGCGCCACCGGCGCCCAGGTGGGGCCCAGGAGCCGGCGGTAGGCGTCGTGCGCGAGCGGCATCAGGCGCCGGCGATCTCGCGCGCCCGGGCCAGCAGCGCCGGCACGCCCTCGTCGAGGCGGGCGAAGAACGGGTCGTCGGCCATTCCGGCCAGCCAGCGGTGGAACGACGCCTCGAGCAGGATCGCGAGCTTCCACACCGCAAGCGCGACGAACCAGCGGGTGTCGCCCGCGTCGCGCCCGGTCGCCGCCTCCCAGGCGGCGACCATCTCCGCGCGCGTCGGGAAGCCCTCGGCCGTCGTGACCAGCTCGGCGAGCGGCACCGACTCCCCCGGCTCCGGCCAGAACGAGAGCAGGTAGCCGAGATCGGCGCGCGGGTCGCCGACGGTGGCCATCTCCCAGTCGACGACCGCGGAGATGCGCGGTCCGCCGGCGGTCGGCTCCACGATGACGTTGTCGAGCTTGTAGTCGCCGTGGACGACCGCCGGCTCGGACTCGTCGGGCAGGTGCGCACGCAGCCAGTCGCGGACCGCGTCGTAGTCGGGGAGCTCGCGCGCCGAGCCGCCGGCCGCGGCGACCGCGGCCTGGATGCCCTCGCGCTGGCCGACCCACCGGCGCAGCTGGCGCTCGAGGTAGCCCGACGGCTTGCCGATGCCCGCCTCGACGAACGGCCGCCAGTCGACGCGGTGGATCTCGCCGAGCGTGGTCGCGAGGGCCAGCCCGACGGCCTTCCGGGCCGACGCGTCGTCGGCGAGGAAGGGCGGCAGCGCCTCGCGGACCACGACGCCGGGCGACCTCTCCATGACGTAGAACGGAGCGCCGAGCACCGAGTCGTCGTCAACCACGCCGCGCACGACGGGCGCCTGCGAGAACCCGCCCGCCGACAGCAGCCCCATCACGCGGGCCTCGCGCACAACGTCGTGCGCAGTGGGCAGCAGCGGCCCGCGGGGCGGCCGGCGCAGCACCAGCTCGGCGCCGCCACGCCGCACGAGGAACGTGAGGTTGCTGTGGCCCTCGCCCAGCGCCGTCACCTCCGGCAGCCCTGCGCCCGGGAGCAGGCCGACATCGTCGAGCCAGGCGCCGAGGGCGGCGGTGTCGACGGGCGCGGTGGGGTCGCTCACGCCACCGACCCTAGCGACGGCATCCCGTCGCGGCGCGGGTCGTGATGGGATCGCGCCATGGACCTCACGCCGTCGGCGAGGGCGCAGGAGCTGCGCGCGACCCTCGACGCCTTCATGGCCTCGCACGTCCTCCCCGCCGAGCCGGTGTACGCCGCGCAGCGCGCCCGCCTGATCGACGAGGGGCGCCCGCACGACCTGCCGCCCGTCGTCGAGGACCTCAAGCACGCCGCGCGCTCGCGCGGCCTGTGGAACCTGTTCCTCCCCGACGAGTCCGGCTTGTCGGTGCTCGACTACGCCCCGCTCGCCGAGGTGACCGGCTGGTCGCCGGAGCTCGCACCAGAGGCGCTCAACTGCGCCGCGCCCGACACCGGGAACATGGAGGTGCTGCACATCTTCGGCACCGACGAGCAGAAGACGCGCTGGCTCGCGCCGCTGCTCGAGGGCGAGATCCGCTCGGGCTTCGCGATGACCGAGCCCGACGTCGCGAGCAGCGACGCCACCAACATCTCGACGTCGATCCGCCGCGACGGCGACGACTACCTCATCAACGGCCGCAAGTGGTGGACGACGGGTGCCCTCGACCCGCGCTGCCAGGTCTTCGTCGTCATGGGGCAGACCGATCCCGACGCCGACCCCTACCGCCGCCAGTCGATGATCCTGGTGCCGCGCGACACGCCGGGTCTCACCGTCGAGCGCGACCTGACCGTGTTCGGCTACCACGACCAGCACGGCCACGGCGAGCTGCTCTTCGACCAGGTGCGCGTGCCGGCGTCGAACCTGCTCGCCACCGAGGGCGACGGCTTCCTCATCGCCCAGGTGCGCCTCGGGCCGGGCCGCGTGCACCACTGCATGCGCGCGATCGGCATGGCCGAGCGCGGGCTCGACGCCCTCTGCCGCCGCGCCGGCGAGCGCACCGCGTTCGGCAAGCCGGTCGCCGCGCAGGGCGTGTGGCAGGAGCGGATCGCCGAGTCGCGCATGGCGATCGACCAGGCGCGCCTGCTCGTGCTGCAGGCGGCCTGGCTCATCGACAACAAGGGCATCGCCGACGCCGAGACCCGTCGCCAGGTCGCGGCGATCAAGGTGATCGCGCCGCGCGTCGCGTGCGACGTCCTCGACCTCGCGATCCAGGTGCACGGCGGTGCCGGCGTCAGCGGCGACACCCCGCTCGCCCAGCTGTACGCCGGTGCGCGCACGCTGCGCATCGCGGACGGTCCCGACGAGGTGCACGTGCGCACGGTGGCGCGGTCGGTGCTCAAGCCCTACCGGCACCACGCCTGAGCGATAGGGCGAATGACCGCGACGGCAGGTCGCGGTGATGCGACAGTGGTCGGCATGGAGCTCGTGCTCGGGGGCGTCGCGGTGTTCGCGGTCGTGGTCGGCCTCCTGTGGTGGACGCGTCGGCACGGCAACGGCGGGGTGCGCGACCACGACCCGCTGGCCAACCGCAACATCGCCGCCGACGGCGGCACGCCGATCACGAACCCGCACGGCGGCGGGACGACGGGCGGCGGCGCCGGCTTCGGTCCCTGACGGAGGTCAGACCGCAGCGCGAGCGGAGTCGAGGCCGAGGTCGCGGAGCAGCTCGGCCACGAGCCCGCGCAGCGCGGCACGCGCGGGCGAACGTGGCGCGCCCTCGGCCAGGGTGCGGCCGTCGCGCAGCGCCTCGTCGAACGCCGCCCGGTCCTCGGGGACCGTGACGACGCCGTCGACCCCGGCGTGACGGGCGAGGGCGTCGGACACCGCTGCCGCCGGGCGTCGTCCGACGACCGACTCCCGCAGCCGGTTCACGACCACGCGCGTGCGCACCCCGGGCACGGCGCCGCGCAGCTCGTCGAGACCCGTGACCAGCCGCACCAGCGCGTGCGGCTCGCACCCGCCGACGACGACCACCTCGTCGGCGCACTCGATGCTCACGAGGGTCGCGGCGTTGCGCCGCGGCGCCGCGGTGTCGAACACGAGCTCCTCGTCCTGCTCGACAGGTGACGCGCAGTCGACGACCACGAGGTCGGCGAGGTCGCGCGCCACGTCGAGCACGTCGACGAGCGCCGAGGCGCGCACCTCCGTCCACCGGCCCGAGCGCGGGATCCCCGGCAGCACCAGCAGGTCGGGGTGCACCTCGCGGCACAGCGCGGCGAGCGCGTCCGCGTCGAGGGCGCCACCCAGAGCGCGGCGACAAGCCGACGCGAGGCCGGCGCCGTCGTCGACGAGGCCGAGGACGACCGAGACCGAGGGCGCCCAGGTGTCGGCGTCGACCAGGAGGGTGCGCACACCGCGCCGAGCGGCTTCGTCGGCGACGGCGACCGCCGTCGACGTGCGCCCGGGAGCGCCAGGCGTCCCCCACACCACCAGGAGCCGGCCACGCGGTGCCGAGGTGCGGGCGGGCACGGCGTCGACGGTCTCGGGCGCCTCCGCGGCAGCGACGGCCCGCGAGACGGCCCGCACGGCCGCACCCAGCTGGGCCGGGTCGACCGGCACCACGTCCGGGACCCCGAGCCGGGCGAGCCGATCCGCGCCCTGGTCGTCGTCGGCGCCGACGACCCCGACGAGCGAGCAGCCGGACGCGCGAACGCGGTCGACCACGTCGGCGTCGAGCCGCGGGGCGTCGGCGCCCACCACCGCGACGCTCGCGAGACCGGTGGCGGCGGACGCCACGAGGTCGGCGGTGTCGAGGCAGCGGCGCACGATGGTCACCGGGCACGCGGGGTGCGCGAGCCCCGCGACGAGCGGACCCTCCCACGACGAGGGTCCGAGCAGGACGAGGACGCCGGGCACGTCAGGACCCGACGCGCACGAGGTCGACGTCGCCGGAGCGCGCGGCCGCCACGGCGCGGTCGGCGTCCTTGGCCGCCACGTCGAGCACCACGCCGATCTGGTTGCTCGCACCGCTCTCGTCGACCACGCCGGGATCGGCGACGAGCGCGCCCGCCAGCACGAGCGCGGGCAGCACGGTGACGGCGTCGCTCCCGATCGAGGCGCCGTCCTTCGGCGTCACGTAGACGTCGACGCGCTCGCCGCGCGCGAGGGCGGGCGGCGCGTGCAGCGCGTCGACCGGGACGGTCACGAGCCGTCTGGCGCCCGCGGAGCCATCGGCGAGGGCGGCGGCGGGCAGCAGCTCCCCCGCACCGACGTCGCGCAGCAGGCGCCTGCCCTCGAGGTCGGTGGTCGTGACGACGTACGCATCGAGCGAGTCGGCCGCCACGGGCACGGCGACGAGATCGTCGGCCGTGAGCTCGGTCCCGGCCCCGAGCGCGCCACGCAGCGCCCACACGGGGGTGCGGTCCGCCCCCGAGTCGACGACCCGCGAGCCCACGACGACGGCGACCAGGACGAGCGCGACGCCGAGCGCGAGCCGCAGGTCGCGGCCGCCGCCGCGCAGCCGTCGGGCCGTCGGCGACGGAGGTCGGGCGGGAGGGGCGTCGGTCGCGGGCGCGGGCATGTCGCGCAGTGTGGCCATGCTGCGAGGCTGCGACGGCGCGTCGTCCACAGGCACGACGGCGTCACCCACTCGGTCGTCAACGGATGCCAAGATGCTCGCGTGGCTCCACGGTTCCTCACGCTCGCCGACGTCGCGGAGACCCTCAACATCTCCGCGTCGCAGACCTACGCGCTGGTCCGCAACGGCGACCTCCCGGCGATCAAGATCGGCGGGCGGGGCCAGTGGCGGGTCGAGGCCAGCGAGCTCGAGGCCTACATCGCCCG
>JAKOVT010000324.1 GCA_029781935.1 Actinomycetes bacterium
CTGGATCGCCCGTACCGCTGGATCGAAAGGATCCGTCCGTGACCTACGTCATCGCGCAGCCGTGCGTCGACCTCAAGGACAAGGCCTGCGTCGAGGAGTGCCCCGTCGACTGCATCTACGAGGGCGAGCGGATGCTCTACATCCACCCCGACGAGTGCGTCGACTGCGGTGCGTGCGAGCCCGTCTGCCCCGTCGAGGCGATCTTCTACGAGGACGACGTCCCGGAGCAGTGGAAGGACTACACCGCGGCCAACGCGGAGTTCTTCGACGAGCTCGGCTCTCCCGGCGGCGCCGCCAAGCAGGGCCTCATCGCGAAGGACGCCGCGATCGTCGTGGCGCTCGAGCCGCAGGAGCACGAGGGTCACTGACCCCGCACACCGCAGGCAGGACCGCGCGCCGTCGCCCTCCGGGGTGGCGGCGCGCCGTCGTGAGAGGACCCGCATGACCCGCCTGGCAGACCGGCTCCCCGACTTCCCGTGGGACCGTCTCGCGCCCTACGCCGCCACCGCCCGCGAGCACGAGGACGGCATCGTCGATCTGTCGGTCGGCACGCCGGTCGACCCCGTGCCCGCGGTGATCCGCGACGCGCTGGCGGCCGCCACCGACACGCCCGGCTACCCGCTCACCGCCGGTACGCCGGCCCTCCGCGAGGCCGTGAGCGCCTGGGCCGCCGCCACGCTGCACGCCGACATCGCACCCTCGGCGGTGCTGCCGGTGGTCGGCACCAAGGAGCTGGTCGCGCTGCTGCCGCTGCTGCTCGGCCTCGGACCGTCGGACCGCGTGGTCATCCCCGAGCTCGCCTACCCGACCTACGACGTGGGCGCCCAGGTCGCCGGGTGCGAGGTCGTCGCCGCCGACTCCACGGTGCAGCTCGGCCCCGAGCGGGTGTCGCTCGTGTGGGTGAACTCGCCCTCGAACCCGACCGGCAAGGTGCTCGGCGTCGAGCACCTCACGAAGGTCGTGGAGTGGGCGCGCGATCGCGGGGCGATCGTGGTGAGCGACGAGTGCTACCTCGAGCTCGGCTGGGAGGCCGAGCCGGTGTCGATCCTCGACCCGCGCGTGTGCGGCGGGTCGCACGAGGGGATCCTCGCCGTGCACTCGCTGTCGAAGCGGTCCAACCTCGCCGGCTACCGCGCCGGCTTCGTGCTCGGCGACCCGACCCTGGTGGGCTCCCTGCTCGAGGCGCGGAAAAACCTCGGCCTCATGGTTCCCCAGCCCGTGCAGCTCGCCGCGACCGCCGCCCTCGGCGACACCGCGCACGTGACGGTGCAGAAGGAGCGCTACGCGCGCCGCCGCGACCACCTGCTCTCGGCGTTCCTCGACGCCGGGTTCGCGGTGGAGCACTCCGAGGCCGGGCTCTACCTGTGGCTGACCCGAGGCGAGGCCTGCTGGGACACCGTCGCGTGGCTGGCGCAGCGCGGCATCCTCGTCGCCCCGGGCGACTTCTACGGCGCTCGGGGCGCCCGGCACGTGCGGGTGGCGCTCACCGCCACCGACGAGCGCGTCGCAGCCGCGGTGCGCCGGCTGAGCCGTCCCTAACGGTCGGCAGCAGAGGCGCGCTCGGCGTCCGCCAGGGCGCCGAGGACGAACGACGATCCGGCGGCGGCAGCGAACAGCACGGTCGCGATGACGCCGACGACACCGGCCAGCAGCGTGAGGGCCGAGACCGGCTCGCCGGGATCGGTCGATCCGTAGGAGAGCACGCACCACAGCCAGGCGGGGATCCCGACGAACGCGCAGATCCAGGCGAACGTGGCCGCCTCCTTGCCCCGTTCGCCGAGCAGCGCGGCCCTGCTCGGCGCGTACGTCCGCTCGCCCATGCAGCACCCCCTGGTCGGGCTCCCACGGTAGCCGCCGATCGGCGTGTGGTGTGGCTCACCTGATGGAACGTCGGGGGACACCCGGGGCGGGCATAGGTAGCGTTCCGCTATCGGGCCGCGGTACCACCGCCCCGACGCCGATGCGCCCAGGAGGCCGCCGTGTCCGACGTGACCCTCACCTACCCGGGGGGCGAGCTCCCGCTCGCACGCATCCCCGCGACCGACGGCAACGACGGATACGACATCTCGTCGCTGCTCAAGACCACGAACGCGGTCACGCTCGACAGCGGGTTCACCAACACCGCGTCGTGCACGTCGGCCATCACGTTCATCGACGGCGACGCCGGCATCCTGCGCTACCGCGGCTACCCGATCGAGCAGCTCGCCCAGCACTCGACGTTCCTCGAGACGTCGTACCTGCTGATCTACGGCGAGCTGCCCACCGCCGACCAGCTCGCGGCGTTCGAGGCCAACGTCAAGCACCACACGATGCTGCACGAGGACCTCCGTCGGTTCTTCGACGGCTTCCCGCGCGACGCGCACCCGATGCCCGTCCTGTCCAGCGCGGTGTCGGCGCTGTCGACCTTCTACCAGGACTCGCTCGACCCGTTCGACGACGAGCAGGTCCACATCTCCACGATCCGCCTGCTCGCGAAGGTGCCCACCATCGCGGCGTACGCCTACAAGAAGTCGGTCGGGCAGCCGTTCCTCTACCCCGACAACTCCCTGTCGCTCAACGACAACTTCCTGCGGATGACCTTCGGCGTCCCCGCGGAGGACTACGTCGTCGACCCTGTCATCTCGCGGGCGCTCGACCTGCTCCTCATCCTGCACGCCGACCACGAGCAGAACTGCTCGACGTCGACCGTCCGCCTCGTCGGCTCGTCGCACGCCAACCTCTTCGCCTCGGTGTCCGCAGGCATCAACGCGCTGTTCGGACCGCTGCACGGCGGCGCGAACCAGGCGGTGCTCGAGATGCTCGAGAAGATCCACCGCAGCGGCGGGGGAGTGAACACCTTCATCCGCCAGGTGAAGAACCGCGAGGACGGCGTGAAGCTCATGGGCTTCGGCCACCGGGTCTACAAGAACTACGACCCGCGTGCGGCGATCGTGAAGAAGACGGCGTACGAGGTCTTCGACGCGCTCGGTGTGAGCGACCCGCTGCTCGACATCGCGCTGCGGCTCGAGGAGGTCGCGCTCTCCGACGACTTCTTCATCTCGCGCAAGCTCTACCCGAACGTCGACTTCTACACGGGCCTGATCTACAAGGCGATGGGCTTCCCGACGCGCATGTTCACCGTGATGTTCGCGCTCGGACGGCTGCCCGGCTGGATCGCCCAGTGGCGCGAGATGATCGACGACCCGCAGACCAAGATCGGCCGCCCGCGGCAGGTCTACATCGGTGCGACCGAGCGCCCCTACACCGCCGTCGAGGACCGCTGACGCCCTGAACGCCCTCGCAGCTCCAGAGATGCGAGGGCGTTACCGGAGATGCGATGCCATCCCGGAATCGCGAGGCATTCCCCTCGCGGGGCGCGGCCGTGGTCAGACGTCGAACGATCCGCCGGTGCGCCAGTAGGAGCCGTACTCGCGCCCGAGGTAGTCGGCGTCGACGAGGTAGCGGCGCAGCGCGGCGTAGTCGTCGTGCCAGCGCAGCAGGACGTCGTTGACCTCCTGCTCGGTGTAGGCGCGGCCAGGCTCGAACGACTGCGCCACGACGTCGAGCAGCACCAGCTTGCGCGACCACTTCGCGGGCATCGACGTGATGCGGCCGTCGGTGGTGAAGGCGCGCAGGACCTTCGCGCGCTCGTCGTCGGAGAACTGCTGGGGCACAGGCGTCCTCGCGTGCGGACTAGTCGTTGTGGTGCAGGTGGGCGTTGAGGCCGCCCCACGAGCCGGATCGCGGACGCGCCTCGAGCGCGCCGCTCACCGAGTTGCGCCAGAACTGCAGGCCGTCCATGCCCGACAGGTCGCGGCCGCGGACGATCTCGCCGTCCGGCAGCGTGATCTTGGAGCCCGCCGTCACGTAGCAGCCGGCCTCCACGACGCACTCGTCGCCGAGGGAGATGCCGACACCGGCGTTGGCGCCGACGAGGCACCGCTCGCCGATCGTGACCACCTCTGTCCCACCCCCGGACAGCGTCCCCATGATCGACGCGCCGCCGCCGACGTCGGAGCCGTCGCCGACCACGACCCCGGCGGAGATGCGGCCCTCGACCATCGACGAGCCGAGCGTGCCCGCGTTGAAGTTCACGAAGCCCTCGTGCATCACGGTCGTACCGCTGGCGAGGTGCGCGCCGAGGCGCACGCGGTCGGCGTCGGCGATGCGGACGCCCGAGGGCACGACGTAGTCGACCATCCGCGGGAACTTGTCGACGCCGTGCACGGTCACGTGCCGGCCCTCGAGCCGGGCGGCCAGGAGCACGTCGGAGACGCGCTCGACAGGCACCGGGCCGAGCGAGGTCCACGCCACGTTCGCCAGGAGCCCGAAGATGCCGTCGAGGGAGACCGTGCGCGGCGCGACCATCCGGTGCGAGAGCAGGTGCAGGCGCAGCCAGGCGTCGGCGGCGTCCACGGGCGCGAGCGCGAGGTCGGCGATCGTGGTCGTGACCGTCACCGTGCGCGTGCCGCGGACGTCGTCGGTGCGCTCCACCTCGCCCAGCCCGTCGACGTCGACGGGGTCCGCGCCGAGCACGGGCACCGGGTACCAGGCGTCGAGCAGCGTGTCGCCGTAGTACGTGGCGAGGCCGACGGCGGAGGCGGGGGAGGAGAGCAGGGTCATGACGCCCAACCTACCGAGGCGTCCGCGGTCGTTAGGCTCTCGGGCGTGACCGCGACCACGGAGCTCGACCTCGCCGCCGACCCCGCCGACCTGCTCCAGGCGCTCATCGACGTGCCCAGCGAGTCGCTGCAGGAGCAGGCCCTGGCCGATGCCGTGGAGCGGGCGGTCTCGGCGTACAAGCACCTCGACGTCGTGCGCGACGGCCAGACGGTCATCGCCCGCACCAGCCTCGGTCGGGCCGAGCGCGTGGTGATCGGCGGCCACCTCGACACCGTGCCCGAGAACCAGAACATGCCCTCGCGCCGCGTCGTGGTCGACGGCGAGGACCGCGTGTACGGGCTCGGCGCCTGCGACATGAAGGGCGGCGTCGCGGTCGCGCTCCGACTCGCGGCAGCGCTCACCGAGCCGACGCGCGACGTCACGTGGATCTGGTACGAGGCGGAGGAGATCGACTCCCAGTACAACGGCCTGCGTCGGCTCGCCGACGAGCGCCCGGAGCTGCTCGCCGCCGACTTCGCCGTGCTGATGGAGCCGAGCAACGCCGTGGTCGAGGCCGGCTGCCAGGGCACGATGCGCGTCGACGTCCGCACCACGGGGGTCCGTTCGCACAGCGCCCGCGCGTGGATGGGCGACAACGCGATCCACAAGGCGGGCGAGGTGCTGCGCCGCCTCGAGGACTACCGGCCTCGGCAGGTCGAGATCGACGGCCTGCTCTACCGCGAGGGGCTCAACGCCGTCGGAGTGCGCGGGGGCGTCGCCGGCAACGTCATCCCCGACGAGTGCGTCGTGTCGGTGAACTACCGGTTCGCGCCGAGCCGGTCCAAGGAGGAGGGCGAGGCCTTCCTGCGCGAGCTCTTCCACGGCTACGACGTCGTGGTCGTCGACGCCGTCGACGGAGCCCTTCCCGGTCTCTCGCACCCGGCTGCGCAGGACTTCATGGCCGCGGTGGGCGGCGAGCCCTCGCCCAAGTTCGGCTGGACCGACGTCGCGCGGTTCACCGCGCTCGGCGTGCCGGCGGTGAACTACGGCACCGGCGACCCCTCGCTCGCGCACCACCGCGACGAGTACGTGCCGGTGTCCGACCTCGTCGCGGTCGAGGCCGGCCTGCGCTCCTGGCTGGCATGACGATGCTGTCGCAGCGCGGATACACCCTCATGGTCTGGGCGTCGGTGATCACCGGCGTCCTGGCGTTCGTCGACGCCGTCTGGCTCTCGCAGCTGCTCATCCCCGCCGACGCCGCGAGCAGCGTCGAGCTCACGCCGTTCGTCGTCCTCCTCACGGTGCTCTTCCCGCTGCTGGTCGGAGCCTGCATCGTCCTCGGGTACGTCGCAGCGCGCCGCCGCCCGCCGCGCGACGAGGTGTAGCGCCGTCCTCGACCTGTCGGCGCCGGAGGACGGCTCAGCGCTGGAGGACGGCGCTGGCGCTCGGGTCGGCCACCGGGTTCGTGCCCAGCGTCTGGTCGACGGCGACGAAGGTCCAGCCCGGGCCGGTCTGACCCGCGCGCTGCGCGGGGAGGTACGCCGCCAGCACCTCGTCGGGCGGGAAGCCCCGGACCTCGCGGAGGTCGGCGGTCGTGCCCTGGAACGGCACGCCCTGGGCCACCGGCGCACCCAGCGAGGCCTCGGCCACCCGCTCGCCCGACACCCAGTAGGTGCGGCCCTGGTAGGCCACCACGGTGCCGTTCCCGGTGCCGTCGGCCGAGGAGAGGGGATTCGGGTGGTCGGCGAACCACCACGCACCCGCCACGAGCAGCGCAGCCACCACGGCCGCGACGCCGAGCACCCGCAGGCTGCCCCGTCCGTCGTCGTTCATCGGCACCTCCTCGCCGCTGGGACGCAGCGCCGCAACCTCCGGTTCCCCTCCCGTTCGGCTGACTCGCCGCGGGGCCACGCCGGCCGGACGGGTCGAGGGGTTAGCGTCGTCACGTGAGCCTCCCAGACCGCGAGGGCCCCGACGGGGTCGATCGCGCTCCCGCCCCCGTCCCCGACGGCCCCACCCGCACCAAGGGCCCGGTCACGCTGCGCCGCGGCCAGGTCCCGCCGTCGACCACCGACCAGCGGCTGCTCGACACGCGCGGCCCGAGCGACTGGGTGCACACCGACCCGTGGCGCGTGCTCCGGATCCAGGCAGAGTTCGTCGAGGGGTTCGGCGCGCTGGCGAGCCTGGGTCCCTCGGTCAGCATCTTCGGGTCGGCCCGCACCTCGGAGACGTCGGAGGAGTACGACACCGCTCGCAGGCTCGCGGCCGCGCTGGCGTCGCACGGGTACGGCGTCATCACCGGCGGCGGTCCGGGGATCATGGAGGCGGCCAACCGGGGCGCGTTCGAGGCCGGGGGCGTGTCGGTGGGGCTCGGCATCGAGCTGCCGTTCGAGCAGGGGATGAACGACTGGGTCGACCTCGGCGTGAACTTCCGCTACTTCTTCGCGCGCAAGACGATGTTCGTGAAGTACGCGCAGGCCTTCGTCGTCTTCCCGGGCGGCTTCGGCACCTTCGACGAGCTGTTCGAGTCGCTCACCCTCGTGCAGACCGGGAAGGTCACGTCGTTCCCCGTCGTGCTCATGGGCACGTCGTACTGGGGCGGTCTCATCGACTGGTTGCGGTCGACCGTGCTCGCGGGCGGCAAGATCTCGGCGAAGGACCTCGACCTCGTCACCGTCACCGACGACGTCGACGAGGCGGTCCGGATCATCGACGCCGCGAGGCGTCAGCACAGCGATGCGCCGCCGCCTCCCGAGTGGTACCCGCCGGTGGAGGTCTGACGTGCCGTCCGTCGCCGTCTTCTGCGCCTCCAGCGAGGGCATCGCCGAGCGCTACGCCGTCCTCGCCGGAGAGGTGGGCTTCGCCCTGGCCCGCCGTGGCTGGACCCTCGTCAGCGGCGGGGGCTCGGTGAGCTGCATGGGCGCGGTCGCACGGGCCGCCCGCGCCGGCGGCGCGCACACCGTGGGCGTCATCCCGCGGGCGCTCGTCGAGCTCGAGGTCGCCGACCACGGCGCGGACGAGCTCGTCGTCACCGAGGACATGCGGGAGCGCAAGGGCGAGATGGATCGTCGCAGCGACGCGTTCATCACCCTCCCCGGCGGCATCGGCACGCTCGAGGAGCTGCTCGAGATCTGGGTCGCGCGGTCGCTGCGCATGCACGACAAGCCGGTCGTGGTCCTCGATCCCTGGGGCGACCTGCAGCCGCTCGCGGAGCTGGTCGCGGGCCTGGTCAAGGCGGGCTTCGTGCGCGACTCCGCGGCGGCCCAGCTGGTCTGGACGACGTCGGTCGACGAGGCGATCGCCGCGGTCGAGCGCGGCTGGGCCGAGGCCGGCGCGGTCGGCGTCGCCGAGCCGACCGCCGCGGAGTTCCTCGAGGCCGAGCCGTAGGCCGCCGGCTCGAGCTGCTGGTGTCAATGCACCCAGGGGACGAACGCCCAGGGGACCCGGGCCCGGTACGCCGGGTACTCCTCGTAGGTCCGCTCGAGGAAGTCCTCCTCGACCCGGCGCTTGAGGTCGAGCTCGACGGCGAGCAGCAGGAGCACGAGGAGCACCCACGGGCTGGTCGCCAGCGCCCAGCCGAGCACGAGCAGCAGCAGCGACGAGTAGATCGGGTGGCGGACGACGGCGTAGACGCCGGTGCTCCGCAGCCGGCCGTCGGCCACCGGCGCGGGCAGCGCGGTGAGCGACGAGCCGAGCCCCAGCACGGCGTACACCGCGAGGACGACGCCGGCGCTCATGACCAGGACGCCGAGGTAGCGCAGCCCTCCCTGCGCGGCGACGGGCCAGCCCGACAGGTCGAGCAGCCCCACGCCGAGCGCGAGGCCGAGCAGCACGAACTGGAGCACGACCCAGCCCTGGCCGCGCGACCCCAGCGAGGGCGGGACGCCGGTCATGCCAGGCCCCGGCGCGCGACGGCGGGCGGACGGGTCCCGGCGATCGCCGCGACCATGTCGAGGGTCTGACGGGTCGCCGCGACGTCGTGCGCGCGGTAGATGCGCGCGCCGAGCCATGCCGACACCGCGGTGGTGGCGAGCGTGCCCGTGAGCCGCTCGCCGGGCGCGGAGATGTCGAGCGACTCGCCCACGAAGTCCTTGCGCGACAAGGAGACCAGGACGGGCCACCCGGTGGCCACCAGCTCAGGGAGCCGTCGGGTGACCTCGAGCGAGTGCCGGGTGCTCTTCCCGAAGTCGTGCCCCGGGTCGATGATCACCGACTCGCGCGACACCCCGAGCGACACGGCGCGCTCCGCCTCGGCCGTGCAGAACGACACGACGTCGTCGACGACGTCCGCGTACTGCACGCGGTGCGGCCGGGTGCGGGGCGGCGCACCGCCCGTGTGGGTGCAGACCAGGCCGACGCCGTGCTCGCCCGCGACCGCCGCCAGCGCCGGGTCGTGGCCGCCCCACGCGTCGTTGAGCAGGTCCGCCCCCTCGGCGCACGCGGCCCGCCCGACCTCCGCGCGCCAGGTGTCGACGCTGATCGCGACGCCGGGGTGGCGGGAGCGCACCGCCGCCACGAACGACGCCGTGCGCCGGATCTCCTCTGCCGCGTCGACCTCGGGCCCGGGACCGGCCTTGACCCCGCCGATGTCGACGATCCCCGCACCCTCGTCGACCGCGCGGTCGACGGCGGCCAGAGCTGCGCGGTCGGAGAAGGTCGCGCCCTGGTCGTAGAACGAGTCGGGCGTGCGGTTCACGATCGCCATGACGACCGTCTCGTCGTCGGCGAACGTGCGCCCGCCCAGCCGCAGCGGCACCGCCGGCTCCTTCCGCGCGTCGCCGGAGCCGAGCGGCACCGGAGACCACCAGCGTGGCATGCTCGGGGAGTCCGGCAACCGCCGGACCGCGCCACGGGATCGACGAGGACGCTTCGGCCGTGACCTTCCTGTTCATGCTCGCGGGCATCGTGCTCATCACCGTCGTCGCCCTGCTCGCGGTCGGCCGCCTCGGCGAGCTGCCCGGCACCACCCCCGACCGCGCTCCGCTCGCGCTGCCCGAGGACCGTCCGCTGGCCAAGGCCGACGTCGACGACGTGCGCTTCGCGGTCGGCCTGCGCGGCTACCGGATGGACGAGGTCGACGAGGTGCTCGACCGCCTCGCGGACGAGGTCTCGACCCGCGACGCCCGGATCGCCGAGCTCGAGGCCCGGGTGGCCGGCATGGGGGTCCCACGACCGGTGCCGCCCGCCGACGAGCGCGACTGACCTCGTGACCGGCCTCGTCGTCGGCGACGACGGCCTCGCCCGGTGCGGCTGGGGCGCCTCGACCCCCGACTACGTCGTCTACCACGACACCGAGTGGGGCCGTCCGGTCCACGGCGACGGCGCGATCTTCGAGCGGCTCACCCTCGAGGCGTTCCAGTCCGGCCTCGCGTGGATCACGATCCTGCGCAAGCGCGAAGGCTTCCGGGCCGCGTTCGACGGCTTCGACCCGGTGGCGGTGGCGGCGTACGGCGAGGCCGACCGAGCCCGGCTGCTCGCCGACGCCGGCATCGTGCGGAACCGGGCCAAGATCGACGCGACCATCGCCAACGCCCGCGCCCTGGTGACCCTGCTCGACGCGGACGGCCCAGGAGCGCTCGACCGGCTGGTGTGGTCGTTCGCCGCGCCGCGGCGCCGGCCGAGGCCGCGGTCGCTCGCCGACGTCCCGGCCACCACGCCCGAGTCCGCCGCCCTGGCCAAGGAGCTCAAGCGCCGCGGGTTCGTGTTCGTGGGGCCGACGACGGCGTACGCCGGTATGCAGGCGATGGGGCTGGTCGACGACCACCTGGCCGGCTGCCACGTGCCCCGATCCTGAGCCGGACCCGCCCGCTGCCACGACCGGGCGGCCCCGGGGCACGTCCGTTGCTGGGGGGCGTGGTCGCGGGCACGCGGGCCCATCAGGGATACTGGTCCCCGCACATCTCGCGCCGGCTCGGAGGGCGCGACGACGAAAAGGGGTAAGCACATGGCCGCCATGAAGCCGCGGACGGGCGACGGCCCGCTCGAGGTCACCAAGGAGGGGCGCGGGATCGTCATGCGCGTTCCGCTGGAGGGCGGCGGCAGGCTCGTCGTCGAGCTCACCCC
>JAKOVT010000326.1 GCA_029781935.1 Actinomycetes bacterium
CCGCGCTACCCTGAACTCTCGAACACGGAAGGGCTCCCATGGAACTCGTCGACTACCTGCGCATGCTGCGCCGGCAGTGGGTCTGGGTCGTCGGCTCCGTCGTGGTGCTCACCGCGCTGGCCACCGTCTACGTCATGACCTCGCCCAAGACCTACCGGGCGACCGCCGACGTCTTCGTGGGGAGCAACGTCATCGGGACGACGTCGCCGGACAACCAGGCGGCGCAGGCTGCCTCGAACTACGTGTTCGACAGGATCGACACCTACTCCACGTTCGTGGACTACCCGCAGGTGCTCCAGCCGGTCATCGATGAGCTCAAGCTGTCGACCACGGCCAGCGACCTGGCCAAGCAGGTGTCGTCCTCGGTCGTGCCGAACACCGTCGTGATCACCGTCTCGGCGACCGACGCGAGTGCGGCCCAGGCGCAGAAGATCGCGAACTCGGCCGCCAAGAACCTCACGACATTCATCGCGGCGACCGACACCCCGGTGCAGGGCGGTGCATCGCCGGTGAAGCCCGAGCTGAAGAACCTCGCGGCACTGCCGGCCGCGCCCGACTCGCCGAACCGGAACCTCATGCTCGCGCTCGGGATCCTCGTGGGCCTCGCCCTCGGTCTGGTGATCGCGTCGCTGCGCGACCAGCTCCGCCGCAGCCGTCCGGCCCGTAGCGCCTCGGCCGTCGAGCAGGGGGCGGAGCCCGTCGCGTCACCGTCGTCGGCGTTCGAGCCCCCGGCGAGGAAGACCCCGGCGCCGTCCGCCTTCCAGCCGCCGGCCGACGAGCCCGACGGCGACGGCAGCAGCGCCTCGTCGTCGGCCAAGCCGGCGACGCCGACGTCGCTCGAGGCCGCACTGGCCTCGACCCAGGCGCGCACGAAGCGTCCCGAGCGGGCGGAGCCGATCAGCGTGCCCCCGGCCGACGGCCCGTCGTCGCAGCGCTGACCTCCCGCTCCCGAGCCGACGTGCGCCGCCCGGCCCACTCGATCTCCGCCGTGCCCGCGCCCGGCGGTCGGTCGGTATGCGCTCCTCGCGCACGAGCGGCGTTCTCCACGGCACCGGCGGCGCCGTGATGACCGACGAGCGCCAGGAACCCGCGTCGGCCGTCTCCTCCCGGCGGCACTGGGGTCCCCGCGCCCTCACCCTGGGCGACCAGGTGCTGTCCAGCGTCTCGAACATGCTGGCCGTCGTCCTCGTCGCTCGGGCCGTCTCGCCCGAGGAGTTCGGCACCTTCGCCCTCGGCTACTCCGTGCTCGCCGTCGTCCTCGGCCTCACCCGCGGCTACTTCGGCACGCGCGTGTCGCTCGAGCACGACGACAGCCGCGCCCGCGTGCTGACGCGCGAGCTCATCGGCGCCGTCGCCGTCCTCTCGCCGATCGTCTTCCTCGTGGTGCTCGCCCTCTCGCACGTCATGTCCGGCGGCGACCCGGGCGGCATCCTCGTGATCGTCGCCCTGGCGACGCCCGTGGTCTGCATGCAGGACGTCGGGCGCTTCGGTGCCGTGGCTGCCGGCAAGCCCTGGGCGGCGTTCGCGTCCGACGGACTCTGGGTCGTGCTCATGCTCGTGCCGTTCGCGCTGGGCACGCGCGTCCCGGCCCGCGTGGTCCTCTGGCTCTGGTTCGCCGCCGCCCTCGCGGCGCTGGCCACCATCATGGTGATCCTGCGGGTCGGCCCGGACCTGCGCGGCGGATGGGTGCAGCTGCGCACGCGCCACGCGGTCGGCGAGGCGACCATGTGGGGCACGGTCATCTCCTCGGCAGCCACCCTGTGGATCCTGTTCGTCGCCTCGGCCGCCATCTCCCCGGTCGCGTCGGGAAGCCTGCGTGGCGCCTCGACGGCCATGGGGCCGGTCAACGTGCTCATCGCGTTCATCGGCCTCGGGCTGACGCCCATGCTCGTGCGACGTCCGCGCGCCGACGACCTCCGGTTCTGCCTGCGCGCGGGCGCCGCGCTCGCCGGGGCGGCCGCGCTGTGGGGCGCGGTGCTGCTCCTGCTGCCGACCCGCGTCGGCCAGATCTTCTTCGGCCAGTCCTGGGAGGGCATCCGCACCGTCCTGCCGGTGACCACCGTCGAGTACGTGCTGCTCTGCGTCTCCGCCGTGGGCATGCTCGGGCTCCGGGTGAACCATCTCTCGCGCGACCTGCTGACCCAGCGCGTCAGCACCGGGATCGTCACCGTCGTGCTCGGCGGGGTGGTTGCGTTCGCGACGCGGTCCACGATCGCCATCGCCACGGCGACGGCGACCTCCGCGGGGGTCGCCGCCCTGGTCGGTTGGACCCTCCTCACGCGGCACCGGTCGACGGCAGCCGGATACCCTGCTGATGTGACGGGAGGGGA
>JAKOVT010000329.1 GCA_029781935.1 Actinomycetes bacterium
CCGGCGGATCGCCGACTACCCTGTGGCCCGTGGCCATCCAGGATCCCCGCGAGGCTCTCGCCGAGCACGACGCGACGCTGACCAGCATCGAGAAGGTGCTCGACGTCCCCGCCATGCGCGCGGAGGTCGCGGCGCTCGAGACCGAGGCGTCCGCGCCCGACCTCTGGGACGACCAGGCCAAGGCCCAGCAGGTCACGTCCCAGCTCTCGTTCGTGCAGGGCGAGATCGCGCGCGTCACCGGCCTGCGCCAGCGGATCGACGACGTCGCCGTGATGCTCGACCTCGCCGACGAGATGGACGACGACGACACCCGCGTCGAGGCGGCGAACGAGATCGACGCGCTCGGCAAGGCGATCAGCGAGCTCGAGGTGCGCACGCTGCTGTCCGGCGAGTACGACCAGCGCGAGGCGATCGTCACGATCCGCGCCGAGGCGGGCGGGGTCGACGCCGCCGACTTCGCCGAGATGCTGCTGCGCATGTACACCCGCTACTGCGAGCGCCACGGCTACCCGTTCGAGGTCATGGACACCTCCTACGCCGAGGAGGCGGGCATCAAGTCGGCCACGTTCTCGGTCAAGGTGCCCTACGCCTACGGCACGCTCTCGGTCGAGCAGGGGACGCACCGGCTCGTGCGCATCTCGCCGTTCGACAACCAGGGCCGTCGGCAGACCTCGTTCGCCGGCGTCGAGGTGCTGCCGATCGTCGAGCAGACCGACCACATCGAGATCCCCGACGACGAGCTGCGCGTCGACGTCTACCGCTCGAGCGGCCCCGGCGGCCAGGGCGTCAACACCACCGACTCCGCCGTCCGCCTCACCCACCTGCCCACCGGCATCGTGGTCTCGTGCCAGAACGAGCGGTCGCAGATCCAGAACCGCGCGAGCGCGATGATCGTGCTCCAGTCCAAGCTCCTCGAGCGCGCGCGCCAGGAGGAGCAGGCGAAGATGAACGCCCTCAAGGGCGACTCGTCGGGCTCCTGGGGCAACCAGATGCGGTCCTACGTCCTGCACCCGTACCAGATGGTCAAGGACCTGCGTACCGAGGTGGAGACCGGCAACACCGCCGCGGTTCTCGACGGCGAGATCGACGACTTCATCGAGGCCGGGATCCGCTGGCGCCGCACCGGCGGCTGAACGCTCCCGTCCGCGCCGCGCTCGACCGGTGCGCGTGCGGACACCGCGTCCGGGGATCGATCGGCGCTACTCTCGTGCGTGTCACGGGCGTGGCCGATGTGACGGATGCGACGAGGTCGGGAGGCCGGGCATGCGACGTACCGCGTGCGCCGCGGCGCTGGGCGCGGCCGGGCTGGTGCTCGTCGTCGCCGGCCCCGCGTCCGCATCCACCACGGCCCCGCCGGTCGCGTCCGAGCCCCCGGGCGGCGCGACCTGCGCGCCCGGTCAGCCGTCGAACGGCTGCGGCCAGGACGGCGGATCCGGGTCCGCCAGTACGCCGAGCCCGGCGCCCACCCGCAGCTCCGCGGGGTCGTCGGGCTCGCCGACATCCCTGCCGAGCACCGGGACGCTGCCGCGCACGGGTCGCGACGACGCCGGAGCCACCGGCCTGCTCGGCGCGGGCCTGCTGGCCACCGGCGCGTTCCTCGTGGTCGCGGCCCGTCGCCGCGCGGCCTGATCCGCCGAACCCTGCCTACGACGTCGATCTGGCGCGTCCGGGTCGTGCCACGGCCGGTCGCCGCGCGGACGGCGGGCGCCGTCCCCGGGCGGAGCTCAGGTCCGGGACCGGAGACGGGGGGGTCAGGTGGGTACCTGCGACCTCCGGCCCGCGGACCCTGCCAGTGTCGCACCGAAGTCGCGCTGCGTGGTCTGCTGGGAGCGCTCCGTAACGTGCGCTCGTCGTCGGACTCGGCCGTGGGAGCGGGGCCGGGTCGACGCAGCGCGTGAGGCGCGCGCCGCGCGGGCCCCGGACGCGGTGGCCGGGAGCGCCCGGGAGCGCACGTAGACTCGTCGCCGTCCGGCTGCCGCCATCCGCGCCCCTCGGGTGCGCCCGCCCCCACCGACCCCAGGAGAGCCGCTCCCGTGATCCGGTTCGACAACGTCACCAAGCTCTACGCCAACCAGGCGCGGCCGGCGTTGGACGACGTCTCGGTGGAGATCGAGAAGGGCGAGTTCGTCTTCCTCGTCGGCGCGTCCGGCTCGGGCAAGTCGACCTTCCTCAAGCTCTGCCTCAAGGAGGAGCGTCCGTCCAGCGGCCAGATCCA
>JAKOVT010000347.1 GCA_029781935.1 Actinomycetes bacterium
GGGCCGGGAGGCCTTCAAGGAGAAGCGGACGCCGGACTTCACCCAGTTCCCGCGCCGGGCCTGACGGGGGCTGCCGCGATGCGGGTCGCGATCCTCGACGACGTCGAGCGCGTCGCCATCAGCTGCGCCGACTGGCGCTCGCTGGGTGCCGAGGAGGTCGTGGCCTTCGAGCGCCACGTCGACGACGTGATCGAGCTCGGCGCGCTCCTCGCCGGGTTCGACGTACTGGTCGTCCAGCGCGAGCGGACGCGGATCTCGGCCGACCTGCTCGGCCGGCTCCCGGCGCTGCGCCTCGTGGTGACGACCGGGGTGCGCAACGCCTCGATCGACCTCGCCGCGTGCGCGGCCCAGGGCGTCGTCGTCTGCTCCACGGGCGGCTCGCAGTCGCCGGTCGTGGAGCACGCGTGGGCGTTGGTCCTCGCGGCGCTGCGCGACGTCCCCTCGCGCGACGCCTCGATGCGTCGCGGCGAGTGGCAGCCCACCGCGGGACGAGCGCTCGAGGGGCGCACCCTCGGGCTGCTCGGGCTCGGGCGGACCGGCACCCGGATGGCGCGGATCGGCGTCGCCTTCGGTCTGGAGGTGATCGCGTGGAGCGAGAACCTGACCTCCGAGGCGGCCGTCGAGCGGGGTGCGCGCCGTGTCGAGAAGGAGGAGCTGTTCCTGACGTCCGACATCGTCTCGGTGCACCAGATGCTCTCGTCGCGCTCGCGCGGGCTGGTGGGCGAGGCCGAGCTGCGCCTGATGCGTCCCGATGCGTGGCTGGTCAACACCAGTCGCGGCCCCGTCGTCGACGAGGTGGCGCTGGTACGGGCGCTGGCCGACGGCTGGATCGCCGGTGCCGCGCTCGACGTCTTCGACGACGAGCCGCTCCCGGCGGAGCACCCGCTGCGCCTGCTGCCGAACACCGTCCTCACGCCGCACGTCGGCTATGTCACCGTCGACAACTACCGCGACTGGTTCACCACGGCGGTGGCCCGCATCGCCGCCTGGCGCGACGGCCGCCCCGAAGGCGTGCTCGCACCGTGATCCGGGTGCGGGCGGCGCGGGAGATGCCGGCGTCGGCGGAGCGCACGTGGGCGCTGCTCACCGACTGGGAGTCGCACTCCCGCTGGATCCCCGCGACGCGGGTGACGGTGCTCGCGGGCGACGGTGGGATCGGCACCCGCTTCGTGGGCCGGTCGGCCCTCGGGCCGATCGGGTTCGACGACCCGATGACCGTGACGGTCCTCGACCCGCCGACGGACGGCTCCGCGGGGCGCTGCGAGATCGTCAAGACCGGGCGGGTGGTGCTCGGCACCGCGGGCTTCACGGTCGCGCCCACCGGTCCTGGTTCCTGCACGGCCACCTGGTGGGAGGACGTCGAGGTGGCGCCCGGCGCGCTCACCCGCTGGGCCGATCCCCTCGCGGCCCGGGTGGCGGCGTACGGCTTCGCCCGGGTCCTCGACGCGGCGGCCGCCGAGCTCGCCGCCGACCCGCGCCGGCCGTGAGGCGACGGTCGGCCGACGTCAGCGGGGCAGCTCGAACCCGGCGCGGTGCTCGCTGAACCGGGCGATCTCGGTGTGGTCGCGGCCCGGTCCCAGCATCTGCCCCGCCTCCCGCCAGAGTGCGACGAGCACCTCCGAGAGCGGGACGTCGACGTCGTGCTCCGCGGCGACGCCGAGAGCGATGCCGAGGTCCTTGACCATGAGGTCGAGGCCGAAGCCGGACGCGTACGACCCCGAGAGCACGAACTGCGTGAGCTTGACCTTCGTCGCGTTGTTCATGCCGGTCGACGCGTTGAGCACGTCGACCATGGTGGCGGGGTCGAGGCCGGCGCGGCTGCCGACCAGCAGGGCCTCCACGGCCACGAGCAGGCCGCCGGCCGACACGAGGTTGTTGAGCGACTTCATCGCCTGCCCGGTGCCGATGCCGCCGCAGCGGAACGTCGCGCGACCGACGGCGTCGAGCAGCGGCTGCACCCGGTCCAGGACGGCGTCGTCGCCGCCGGCCATGAGCGCGATGCTGGCCTCGACCGCGCGCGAGACGCCGCCCGAGACCGCAACGTCGACGAGGGCCACGTCGTACGCCGCGAGGCGCCCGGCGATGAGACGGGTGGTCTCCGGCACCCCGGACGTCATGTCCACCAGCACCGACCCCGCGGGCAGGACCGGCGCGACGGTGTCCACGACCGACGACACGTGGTCGCTCGTCGGCAGGATGGTGACGACGGCGTCGACGTCGCGGACGGCCTCGGTCACCGAGGGGGCGGAGGTCGCGCCCACGCGCTGCGCCCACTGCGCCGCGCGGCCGGGAACGGCGTCGACCCCGGTGACGTCGTAGCCCGCGCGCACGAGGTTCGCGGCGATCGGGTCGCCCATGTTCCCCAGGCCGACGAACGCGACCTTCTCGATGGCGCTCACCGCTCGCGCGGCTCGCCGGTCAGCGCGCCCTCGGCGACCAGCACCTCGGGCGCGTTCTTGAACGCCTCGAGGCCGGCGGGGATGCCGCAGTAGACGGTGGCGTGCACCAGGGTCTCGCGGATCTCGTCGACCGTGACGCCGTTCGCCAGCGCGCCCTTCACGTGCAGGCGCAGCTCGGCCGGCTTTCCGAGCGCGGTGAGCATCGCGAGGTTGAGCAGCGACCGGGTCCGGCGGTCGAGGCCCTCGCGGTTCCAGGTGTAGCCCCAGCACCACTCCGTGGTGATCCGCTGGAACGTCATCATGAAGTCGTCGGCCTGCGCCAGGCCGCCGTCGACGTACGCGGCGCCGAGCACCTCGCGGCGCGTCGCCAGGCCGGCCTCGAACAGCTCGCTCTCGGGCATGGGTGGTCCTCCTCGGTCTCGCCACCACTCTCGCGGGGGCCTCGTGCCGTCGCCCGCTCGCGTGCCGACTGGTGGAACGGACGGCCGCGCGGTGCGGCATGCTGACGGTGTGAGCACGCCACCGCTGACGACGGTCGACTACCACACCGCCGGCGAGCCGTTCCGGATCGTGACCGCGGGAGCGCCCACCCCTGACGGTCGCACGGTGCTCGACCGGCGCGAGGCGGCCATGCACGGGGAGCTCGACGGCCTGCGCGAGCTGCTCTGCAGCGAGCCGCGCGGCCACGCCGACATGTACGGCGGGTTCCTCGTGCCGCCCGACGACGACGGTGCCGACCTCGGCGTCCTGTTCTGGCACAAGGACGGCTTCTCCACCGCGTGCGGTCACGGCACCATCGCGCTCGCGACGTACGCCGTCGACGCGGGCCTCGTCGAGGCGCCCGACGACGGCGAGTGCGAGGTGGTCATCGACGTGCCGTCGGGGCGCGTCCGCGCCGTCGTCCGTCGGGTCGGCGGCGAGGTGGAGGCGGTGCGGTTCGTCAATGTGCCGTCGTACGTGCTGGCACGCGGAGTGCCGGTCGACGCAGCCCTCGAGCCGACGACGGCCGACCTGTCCTACGGCGGCGCCGTCTACGCCAGCGTCGACGCGACGACGGTCGGCCTGCGTGTGGCGCCCGACCACCTCGGCGAGCTCATCCGCGTCGGCCGCGCGATCAAGTGGGCGCTCAACGACCACGAGGCGGCGCAGCACCCGAGCGACCCGCGGCTCTCCGGCGTCTACGGGACCATCTGGTACGAGCGGCTCGAGGGCCGCGACGGACTGCTCCACCAGCGCAACGTGACGGTCTTCGCCGACGGCGAGGTCGACCGGTCGCCGTGCGGCTCGGGGACGAGCGCGCGCCTCGCGCTGCTCGACGGCGGAGAGCTGGCCGACGGCGCGACCCTCGTGCACGACAGCGTCATCGGCACCCGGTTCCTCGGTCGCGTCGTCGGTCGTACGACGGCCGACGGTCACGACGCCGTACTCACGGAGGTCGAGGGCTCGGCGTACCGCACCGGGGAGCACCGGTTCGTGCTCGACCCGCGCGACCCCGTCGGCCGCGGGTTCCAGCTCCGATGAGCCTCGAGGTCTGGGACGCTGCGCGCCTCCGCAGGGTCTTCACTCCCGAGCGCGCTGTCGAGGCGCTGCGCCGGCGCCTCCTCGACGACCCGCCGGCCGACGAGCGCGCCGTCCGCACCCGGCACCCGACGGCTGCCGGTCAGCTGCTGCTCATGCCCGACGAGTCCGCCCATCACGTCGGCGTCAAGATCGTGTCCCTCGTGCCGGGCAACCCCTCGGCCGGGCGGCCAGCGGTGCAGGGTGCCTACCTGCTCATGGATGCCGCGACGAACTCGCCCGTCGCGGTCCTCGACGCGGCCGAGCTCACGCTCGTGCGCACCGCGGCCGTGTCGATGCTCGCGGTGTCGTGCCTCGGCCACGCCGCCGCGCCGCGCGTGGTGGTGATCGGCTCCGGTCCGCAGTCGGTGGCCCACGCCGACGCGGCGAGGCGGGTGCTCTCCGCCTCGAGCGTCCACGCGCTCGTGCGCGGGGCCGACGGCGCCGACCGCCTGCTCCGCAACGCGTCGGACGCGGGCGTCGACCTGGACGCCACGACGTCGCGCGAGGTCCTCCACGGCGCAGCGGTCGTCGTGTGCGCCACCTCGAGCACCGCCCCGGTGCTCGACGACAGCGAGGTCCGCGACGACGCGGTCGTCGTCGCCATCGGCGCCCACGAGCCCTCCGCGCGCGAGCTGCCGACCGCGCTGATGGGCCGCGCGTTCGTCGTCGTCGAGTCCATCGCCACTGCCCGGGCCGAGGCCGGCGACGTCGTCATGGCGTCGGCCGAGCTCGGGCACGACGTCGTCGGAGCCGAGCTCGGCCCCCTCGTCCGCGGCGAG
>JAKOVT010000351.1 GCA_029781935.1 Actinomycetes bacterium
CGCGGCCGAGCTGCGCCCGGAGATCGTCGTCGAGGAGACCCCGGCCCCGCAACGGCTCTCGCCGTTCGCCGTGGCCCTGCAGGCCGAGGTCGTGGTCGCCGACGAGGAGGCGGCCAGCGGCCGGTTCGTCCTGCTGCACGACCCGACCGGCCAGGAGCCCTGGGACGGCGAGTTCCGCGTCGTCACCTTCGCCAAGGGCACCGTCGAGCTCGACATCGCCGAGGACCCGATGCTCACCGAGGTCGCCTGGGCCTGGCTCGAGGAGGCGCTCGAGGCCCGGGGTGCGGCGTACCGCGCCGTGTCGGGCACCGTCACCCGGACGGCGTCGCAGTCCTTCGGCGAGATCGCCGACCGCGCTCCCTCGGGCGACGTGGAGATCCGCGCCTCGTGGACGCCCGCCGACCCCGACATCGGCGCGCACCTCGAGGCCTGGGCCGACCTGCTCGCGCAGGTGGCGGGCCTGCCGCCGATCCCTCCGGGCGTCGCGACGCTGCCCGGTCCGCGTCGGCGCTGACGGCTGCCGCGGCGCCGCACGGACGGCGTCCGGTCCCGGGGCAGCGGCGTGCCGCGGCGTCCGGACACGCGCGACCGCGGGCGGATTCACCCGATCGTGTCACCGTGGTCACCGCAACCGGTTCCCCGAAACGGGTCAAGACCCCGCGCACCCGGGTCGATAGCCCTCTCGTAGCCGGATGATGGGCGTCCGGCACGGGTGATGCCGGGAGGCGTGCCGTGGTCGCACTGGTGGAGCGCACTGCGTCGGTGGTGCCGCTGCCGAGGGCTCGTTTCACGGCTCTGGTCGTGGCCGAGTCCGCCGCGCGCCGGCAGAACCTCGTCGGCCGCCTGCGGCTGCTCGGCGCCCGCGACGTCATCGAGGCCGCGAGCGGTGCCGAGGCGCGCGTCCGAGCCCACCACGAGGGTCAGCGCGACCTCGTCGTCATCGAGGGCGGTCTGTCCGACGGCCCGGCACTCCCCCTGCTCGGCGACCTGCGCAACCTCGGCTGGCGCCGCGTCGTGCTCCTGACCGTCCGCGACGACCCGTACGCCGTCCGCGCCGCGATCAACGCCGGCGTCCGCTGCTACGTCGTCACCCCGGAGGACTCCCCGACCAGCACCACGGCGCCGGTGGCTCGTCTGCGCCCGCGCGGCGGCTCGCCCGACGAGCTCTCGGCCCGCGAGGTCGAGGTGCTGCAGCTGGTCTCGGAGGGGCGCTCCAACAAGGACATCGGCGACGCGCTCGGCCTGTCGGCGCTCACCGTGAAGAGCCACCTCGCGCGCATCGCGCGCAAGGTGGGCACGGGCGACCGTGCCGAGATGGTCGCGCACGCCATGCGCGCCGGCCTCGTGCGCTGAGCGTCCCGGGGCCGGTCCTGGCCTCCCCGGTACGGCTCGGCGGCGCCTGCGCGCCCGGACGCCCCCTGCTCACTATCCTGAGCCTGTGACGGACGCCGCTGATCCTGCGCCAGCGGTCGACGTCCCCGAGCGCGAGGTCGAGCCGCTCACCGCCCCGCGCGAGGGCGTTCCCCCCGTCATCACCTCCGACTCCGCGCTGCGCGAGGCCGCCGAGGCCATCGCCGCGGGCACCGGCCCGGTCGCCGTCGACGCCGAGCGCGCCTCCGGCTACCGCTACGGCCAGCGGGCCTACCTCGTGCAGCTGCGCCGCGAGGGCAGCGGCACCCACCTCGTCGACCCCATAGCCGTGCGCGACCTCGCACCGCTCGCCGCGGCGCTCGACGGCACCGAGTGGGTCCTGCACGCGGCGTCCCAGGACCTGCCCTGCCTGCGCGAGATCGGACTCTCGCCCGACTCGCTGTTCGACACCGAGCTCGCGGGCCGTCTGCTCGGCCGTCCGCGCGTCGGCCTCGCCGCGCTGCTCGAGGAGGTGCTCGGCTACTCGCTGGCCAAGGAGCACTCGGCGGCCGACTGGTCCACGCGCCCGCTGCCCGAGCCGTGGCTGCGCTACGCCGCCCTCGACGTGGAGCTGCTCGTCGAGCTGCGCGACGTGCTCGAGGCCGAGCTCGACGACGCCGGCAAGCTCGGCTGGGCGCACGAGGAGTTCGAGGCGGTGCGCCTCGCGCCACCCGCCTCGCCCCGTGTCGACCCCTGGCGGCGCACCTCGGGGGTGCACAAGGTCCGCAAGCCGCGCCAGCTCGCCGTCGTGCGGTCGCTCTGGGAGCGGCGCGACGACATCGCCCGTCGCCGCGACACCTCCCCGGGCCGGGTGCTGCCCGACTCCGCGCTCGTCGCGGCGGCCCTGGCGACGGTGCCGGGCCAGCGCACGGAGCTCGCGGCGCTGCCGGCCTACGCCGGGCGCGGGGCCCGCCGCCACCTCTCCGACTGGCAGGGCGCGGTCGACGTCGCGCTCGCCCTGCCCGACTCCGCGCTGCCGCCGCCGTCGCTGCCCGCCGACGGGCCGCCCCCGCCCCGCGCCTGGGCCGATCGCGACCCGGCCGCGGCCGCGCGGCTCACGGCCGCCCGCACCGTCGTCGGCCGGCTCGCGGAGGCCCGCAGCATGCCGGTCGAGAACCTGCTGGCGCCCGACCTCCTGCGCCGCGTCTGCTGGTCACCGCCCGAGGTTCTCGACGACGGAACGCTGCGCGACGCCCTCCGGGCCGGTGGTGCACGCTCCTGGCAGGTCGACGAGGTGCTCGCCGACCTCCTCGTGGGGCTGCGGGACCCGGCGTCCGTGGCGGAGACCACCGGCGCCCAGGTTGAGACGGACGCGGCCCCCGTGGTTAGGTAACCCTTACTTGACACCCATGGGAGGGACGCCGCGATGTTCGCCAACTACCTGATCGGCCTGCGCGAAGGCCTCGAAGCCTCGCTCATCGTCGGAATCCTGGTGGCGTACGTCGTGAAGGCGGGCCACAGCCGACGCCTCGGGGCGATCTGGGCCGGCACGGGCATCGCCATCGCCCTCTCGCTCGGGTTCGGCTGGGCCCTCACCGCGACCTCCTCGTCGCTGTCCGAGGAGGCCGAGCACGCCTTCGCCGGGATCATGTCGGTCCTGGCCGTGGCCCTGGTCACCTGGATGGTGTTCTGGATGCGCCGCACGGCCCGTGAGATGCGCGGCGAGCTGCACGGCCGCCTCGACAAGGCCCTGCTGTCCGGCGGCATCGCCCTCGGCCTGGTCGCGTTCGTCGCCGTGGTCCGGGAAGGCCTCGAGACCGCCCTGTTCCTCTGGGCCGCCACCTCGGCGTCCGAGGGCACGACCGCCGCGCTCGGCGGTGCCCTCCTGGGCATCGCGACGGCCGTCGTCATCGGCTGGCTGGTCTACCGCGGCGCCGTCCGGATGAACCTCGCGACCTTCTTCACCTGGACCGGTGCCGCGTTGATCGTCGTCGCCGCAGGTGTCCTCGCCTACGGCGTGCGCGACCTGCAGGAGGCTGGCTGGCTCCCGGGTGGCGAGAGCTACGCCTTCGACGTCAGCGGCACCATCGACGAGGACGGCCCGATCGGCACCATCCTCGGGGGCTTCCTGCACTTCGACCCGATCACCACGTGGCTGCAGGCGATCGTGTGGGTCGTCTACCTCGTCGTCACGCTCGCGGTCTACTTCCGTCCGCAGCGCCCGGCGGCACCGGTGCCGGCCAACACCTCGGCGCCCTCGCTCGTCTCGCCCCCGAGCGCCTGACCATCCGCCCCGCCGTCCAGACTGGGCCGGTGGGCTCCCCCGACCTCGCGCTCGTCGCCGACGTCCGCGCTGCCCTGCGTGCCGCGGCCGACCCGACCAGGGCCGCGGACATGCGCGCCTACATGAAGTCCGACATGCCGTTCCTCGGCGTCGCCAAGCCGGCGCGCACCGTGGCGCTGCGGCCGCTGCTCCGGTCGCTGTCGCTCGACCGCGCGACGTGGGAGGCCACCGTCCGCGCGCTCTACGACGGCGCGGCGTACCGCGAGGAGCGGTACGCCGCGCTGGCGCTGATGTCGGTACGTGCGGCGCGCCCGTGGCACGACCCCGACCTCGTCCCCCTGCTCGAGCACCTCGTCGTCACGGGCGCGTGGTGGGACCTCGTCGACGAGACCGCCGCCGGGCACGTCGCCCCCACCCACCGCGCGCACCCGGAGGCGATGGCCGGGGTGCTGCGCACCTGGGCGGTCCACGACGACCTGTGGCTGCGGCGCACGGCGATCCTCGGCCAGCTCGGGTCCGGGCTCGCGACCGACCGCGACCTGCTCGTGGACGTGATCGCCCCGAACCTCGAGCGCCCCGAGTTCTGGCTGCGCAAGGCGATCGGCTGGGCGCTGCGGGAGCTGGCGCACCGCGACCCCGCGTGGGTGCGGGCCTACGTCGACGCCACGCCGACGCTGTCGCCGCTGTCGCGCCGCGAGGCGACCAAGCACCTCTGAGGCACGACCCGGACGCAACGTCGAGGGGGCCGTGGCGGTTCTTGTTACCGGCGGGTAGCATCGGCGACGACCGCGGTCGACCGCCGTCCCCGTGCCCCTCACCGAGGAGTCCCCGTGTCCCCCACCCGCGCCGTGCGCGACGTCGTCCTCGTCGACGCCGCCCGCACCCCGTTCGGCAAGGCCGGCGCCAACGGCCTCTACGCCGAGACCCGCGCCGACGACCTCGTGGTCGCCGTCTTCCGCGAGCTGATG
>JAKOVT010000352.1 GCA_029781935.1 Actinomycetes bacterium
GGCTGCGGCGACTACGCCATCCTCGCCGGCGTCCAGAGCTTCATGCCCGAGCTGGGTGTCGCGCACGAGAACATCGTGTTCATCTCCGGCATCGGCTGCTCGAGCCGCTTCCCGTACTACATGAACACCTTCGGCATGCACTCGATCCACGGGCGCGCGCCGGCGATCGCATCGGGCCTGGCGATCACGCGACCCGATCTGTCGGTCTGGGTCGTCACCGGTGACGGCGACGCCCTCTCGATCGGCGGCAACCACCTGATCCACGCCCTGCGCCGCAACGTGAACCTCAAGATCCTGCTGTTCAACAACCGGATCTACGGCCTCACCAAGGGGCAGTACTCGCCCACGTCGGAGATGGGCAAGGTCACCAAGTCGACGCCGATGGGGTCGCTCGACCAGCCCTTCAACCCCGTGTCGCTCGCGATCGGCGCGGAGGCCTCGTTCGTCGCCCGCACCATCGACTCCGACCGCAAGCACCTCGTCGAGACGCTGCGCGCGGCCGCCGCCCACGACGGCACCGCCCTGGTGGAGATCTACCAGAACTGCAACATCTTCAACGACGGCGCGTGGGACCCGCTCAAGGACTCCGACCACCGCGACGAGAGGATCATCCGCCTCGTGCACGGCGAGAAGATCCTGCTCGCCGATGGCAGCAAGGGGGTCGTGCGCACGGCCGACGGGCACCTCGCGCTCGTCGACGTGGCCGAGGTCGGGCTCGACGCCGTGCTGGTGCACGACGCGACCGACCCCGACCCGTCGGTGGCGTTCGCGCTGTCGCGGCTCTCCGACCCCGTGACGCTGGAGAACACGCCGATCGGTGTCTTCCGCGACGCGCCGCGCCTCACCTACGACCAGCAGTTCCGCGACCAGCTCGCCGTCGCGCAGCAGAACACGCCGCCCGACCTCGACGCCCTGCTGTCGGGCAGCGACACCTGGGACATCGCCTGATCTAGGCCGACGCCGCCCGGACCCCGTGGGAGCGGGGTGGCGGCGTCGGCACGTCGGGCCGTCCCGCTCCGTGAACGCGAGCGCCGACGCGGCCTCCTGCGGCGTACCGTGACCGCTGCCATGGCCACCTCCCCCGCCCCGCGCTCGTCGTACCGCGTCGGGCTGCTGCTCGGCATCGGTGCCTACGGGTTGTGGGGCCTCTTCCCGCTGTTCTGGCCGCTGCTGGAGCCGGCGTCGGCGCTCGAGATCCTCGCCGACCGGTTCCTCTGGTCGTTCGTCTTCCTCGCCCTCGTCATGACGGCGACCCGGTCGTGGTCGCGCCTGCGACCCGCGCTCGCCCAGCGGCGCAATCTCGTGCTGCTGGCGGCAGCCACGGTGCTGATCTCGCTCAACTGGGGGGTCTACATCTGGGCGGTGAACTCCGGGCGCGTCGTCGAGGCCTCGCTCGGCTACTTCATCAACCCGCTCATGGTCGTGCTGCTCGGGACGCTGGTGTTCCACGAGCGGCTGCGGCGGCTGCAGTGGACGGCGGTCGGCATCGCCGCGGTGGCCGTCGCCGTCCTCACCGCCGGCTTCGGCGGAGTGCCGTGGATCGCGCTGGCGCTGGCGTTCTCCTGGGCCGGGTACGGCGTCGTGAAGAAGATCGTGGGGATGGACCCGATCGCGAGCCTCACCATCGAGACGGCCTACGCGACGCCGATCGCCGTGCTCTACCTGGGCTGGCTGCAGATCCAGGGCACGCTCGCCTTCGGGCACAGCTCGACCGCGAACACGCTGCTGCTCATGCTCACCGGCGTGGTGACCGCGGTGCCGCTCGTGATGTTCGGCGGTGCCGCCAACCGCATCCCGCTCTCGACCATCGGCGTGCTGCAGTACCTCACGCCGACGATCCAGTTCGTCATCGGCATCACGGTCGCCGGCGAGGTCATGTCGGCCTTCCAGTGGGTGGGCTTCGTGATCGTGTGGGTCGCGCTGGCCGTCTTCGCCTTCGACGGCGTCCGCCACGCGCGGCGCACCCGGCAGGGCCTTCCGGACGAGCCCGGGGTCGACGACGTCGAGGCGCCTGTCTGATCAGTGCAGGATGTTGATGGCGCGAGCGATCACGAGTGCCGCCGTCACCAAGGACACGGCGGACTGCAGCATCATGGCCATCTTGGCCCACCGCGAGAGCGGCATGGTGTCGGTGGGGCTGAACGCCGCGGCGTTCGTGAAGGCGACGTAGAGGTAGTCGACGAACGTCGGCTCCCAGTGGTGGTAGTCGCCCGAGTGGTCGGACATCTGCGGGAACAGGAAGTCCGGATCCGGGTCGGTGCCCTGCGCCCGCGCTCCGGGGCCGCCGCGGTCGAGCTCCCAGTACCACAGCGCGAAGACGATCAGATTGGTGACCCAGACGTTGGCACCCGCGAGGAGCAGGTCCGTGGGCGACGCCCCGGGCAGGTTGCCCTCCACGAGCTGGCGCACCAGCACGACGACCGACCACGCGTTGAACAGGCTCGCCGCGGCGATGAGCACCAGGGAGACCGCGCGCAGCGCCGGGCGGTTCCGGTCGATGCGCAGCGGGTTCACCGCGAGCAGCACGACCAGGAGGACCAGCTCGAGCACAGGCAGGGACCACGCCACGACCGGCGTGAGCTCCTCGCGCAGCCGCAGCTGCAGACCGATCACGACCAGGACGGCGAGGCTCGGCTGCCAGCGCTGCTCGCCCTCGGTGACCCGCTTCCAGGCCGGTCCCAGTCCGGCGGCGAGGTCGGCCGCCTCGCGCTCGATCCCGCTCATGGCCCGAGTATCCGCCGCAGCAGGCGCTGGTCCGGTGAGGCGCTGTGCTGCGTCGCGTGTCCCGGAGCCGCGGCGTGTCCGCTGCTGCGGCTCAGACGCTGCGGTCGACGACGACGTCGCACATCTGCGAGAGGGCGTCGGTCATAGCACCCTGCGGCAGCGAGGCCAGCTCGCTGCGCGCGTCCTCGGCCCAGCGCACCAGCTCGGCACGGGCCTCCACCATCGCGGGCGAGGCGCGCAGCAGGCCGAGCGCCTCAGCGTGCCGGTCGTCGTCGACGAGCGGGCCGGCCAGCAGCTCGCGCAGGCGCGCGCCCTCGGGGTCCGTGCCGCGCAGGGCGAGGAGCACGGGGAGGGTGCGCACGCCTTCGCGGAGGTCGGTGCCCGGGGTCTTGCCGGACTCCGCCGACTCGCTGGCGATGTCGAGCAGGTCGTCGGAGATCTGGAAGGCGACGCCGAACTTCTCGCCGTACGCCGAGATGCGGTCGGCCACCTCAGGGCCGGCGCCCGAGGTGATCGCACCGATGCGACCGGCGGCCGCGATCAGCGAGCCGGTCTTGCCGGACAGCACGTCGAGGTGGTGCTCGACCGGGTCCTGGCCCTCGGCGGGGCCGACGGTCTCGAGGATCTGACCGGTGCACAGCCGTTCGAAGGTCCGGGCGAGCAGGCGGACGATCTCGGGTCCGAGGTCGGCGGCGATGTCGGCCGCGCGGGCGAACAGGAAGTCGCCGGTGAGGATCGCGATCGTGTTGTCCCAGCGGGCGTTCGCCGATGGCGCCCCGCGACGCAGCGGCGCCTCGTCCATGACGTCGTCGTGGTACAGCGTCGCGAGGTGCGTGAGCTCGACGATGACTGCTCCCGGTACCACTCCCGGGGCAGCCGGGTCGCCGTACTGCGACGCCACGAGGGCCAGCAGCGGGCGGAACCGCTTCCCGCCCGCGGCGACGAGGTGGCTCGACGCCTCGGTGACGAACGGGTAGTCGCTGCGGACGGCGGCGTACAAGGCGTCCTCGACGTCGGCGAGCCCGCCGCGCAGGCGCTCCGCGAGCGGCGCGTCGACGTGCGACAGCCCGAAGGGCAGGCTCTCGCTCACGTGACGTCTCCCTCGGTCGTTGGTCGGGTCAGCGTACGAACAGGCCGGCCTGCTCGACCAGGCCGAGCACGGCTTGCGGAAGGATGCCGATGAACAGCGTCAGCGCGACGGTGACGGCGATCGCCAGGGTCGTGAAGCTGCTCGGCACGACCACGCTGGGCCCGCCCTCGGCCGCCGGCTCGTTGAAGAACATGAGCACGATCACGCGGACGTAGAAGAACGCTGCGACCGCGGAGGCCACCACGCCGAGGACCACGATCGGGGTCGCCCCTCCGGCGATACCAGCGGTGAAGACGGCGAACTTGCCGGTGAAGCCGCTGGTGAGCGGGATGCCCGCGAACGCCAGCAGGAACAGCGCGAACGCGCTCGCCACGAGCGGCGACCGCTTGCCCAGACCCGCCCACTGCGACAGGTGCGTCGCCTCGCCCGTGGAGTCGCGCACCAGGGTGACGATCGCGAACGCGCCGATCGTGGCGATGCCGTAGGCGAGAAGGTAGACGAGCGTGCCGTCGAGGCCCTCCTTGTTCGTGGCCACCACGCCGACGAGCATGAAGCCGGCCTGCGCGATCGACGAGTAGGCGAGCATGCGCTTGATGTCGGTCTGCGTGAGCGCGAACAGCGTGCCGACGATCATCGTGAGACCAGCGATGACGTACATCATCGGCCGCCAGTCCCAGCGGATCCCGCCGAAGGCGACGTAC
>JAKOVT010000368.1 GCA_029781935.1 Actinomycetes bacterium
TCGGCGCGCTGCCACGGCGTGGTCTGCGACCAGGCGGGGAAGGCCTCGCGCGCGGCTGCCAGGGCGTCGCGCGCCACGTCGGCGCCGACGTGCCCGAACTCGCGGACGACGTCGCCGAGGTCGGACGGGTTGACGTCGGTGTGGCCGCCGTCGCCCGAGACCTTCTCGCCGCCCACGATCGAGGTGATGGCCGTGCTCATCGCTGCTCCCGGTGTCCTCGTCGACCCCCTGCGTCCCCGATCGTCGCAGAGGCGCGAGGCGGTGGCGCACGCGGGTGAGAGGGTGGCCCGGTGACGTCGACCCCGCCGCCGCTGACCCTCGACGAGGCGCGTCGGCGCACGAGCCTGCTGCACGTCGACTCCTATCTCGTCGAGCTCGACCTCACGCGCGGCGACGAGGTCGCGGGCTCCCGCTCCACCGTCGTGTTCCGCTGCGCCGAGCCTGGTGCCGCGACGTTCGCCGAGATCACCGCACGCGAGCTCGTCTCCGCCTCGCTGAACGGCACACCCCTGCCCGCGGACGCGTGGGACGGGCACCGGCTCGCGCTCGACGGCCTCGCCGACAGCAACGAGCTCGTGGTCGAGGCGGAGGTCGAGTACGACGTGACGGGCGACGGTCTCTACCGCGAGGTCGACCCGGCCGACGGCGAGGTCTACGTCGGCGCGTACGTCGGCGTCGCCAACGCGCAGCTGGTCTTCGCCTGCTTCGACCAGCCCGACCTCAAGGCCGAGATCACCACCCGCGTGGTGGCTCCGCCCGGATGGACCGTGGTGGGCAACGGCCGCGTCGTGTCCGGCGACGGGGCCGGGGGAGTCTGGCAGCTCGCGACCACGCCGCGCATCTCGCCGTACCTCTTCGTGCTCGCCGCCGGGCCCTTCGCGGTCGTGCGCACCGAGCACCGCGGCCTGCCGATGGCGGTCTACGCGCGCCGCGCGAACGCCGCGCACCTGCATCGTGAGGCGGAGGAGATCCTCGACATCACGCGCTCGGTCTTCGACCGCTGCGGCGAGCTGTTCGTGGAGCCGTACCCGTTCGACAAGTACGACCAGGCGTTCGTGCCGGGCCTCAACTGGGGTGCGCTGGAGCAGGTCGGCTGCATCCTGCTGCGCGACGAGTACCTGTTCACCTCCGAGGTCACGCGCGAGGAGCGCCTCGACCGCGCGAACACCATCGCGCACGAGATGTCGCACATGTGGTTCGGCGACCTGATGACGCTGCACTGGTGGGACGACGTCTGGCTCAACGAGTCGTTCGCGGAGTACATGGGCGCACGGCTGGTCGACGAGGCGACGTCGTTCACCGGCTCGTGGGAGAGGTTCGCGGGTCTGCGCAAGCCGTGGGGGTACGCCGCCGACGACCGCCCGTCGACGCACCCCGTCGCGCCCCAGGAGGACCACGTCCGCGACACCGAGCGCGCGCTCGAGAACTTCGACGGCATCTCCTACGCCAAGGGTGCCGCCGCTCTGCGGCAGCTCGTCGCCTGGCTCGGCGACGACGTGTTCCTCGCCGGCGTCAACGCGCTCATCACCGAGCGGCGGTACGCCACCGCGACGCTCCACGACTTCCTCGCGGCGCTGTCGCGGGCCTCGGGGCGCGACGTCCACGGCTGGGCCGAGGCATGGCTGCGCACCAGCGGGCACGACACCCTGCGCCTGTCACGAGACGGCGACGAGCTCACGGTCGAGCACGCGGGAGTGCGGCCGCACCTCGTGGTGGCGGGCTTGTACGACGAGGACGCGGCGGGCGCTCTCGTCCTGCGCGAGGAGGTGCTGGTCCGGCTCGAGCCCGACCGGGAACGCGAGCCGCTGCCCTACGACGGCCCGCCGCCGGCCGCCGCGCTCGTCTGCCACCGCGACCTCACGTTCGCCGGCGTGCGGCACGACTCCGAGTCCGATCGTGCGCTGCGCCGGGCGCTGTCGTCGGTGACGGCCCCGCTCGCGCGCATCGTGGTGTGGGACTCGTGGCGCGACCAGGTGCGGCACGGCGAGCTCTCGCCGCTCGAGCACCTCGAGCGCGTACGCACCCACCTGCGCACCGAGACCGAGCCGCTCGTGGTCGAGGCGGTCCTCGACGTCGCCCAGCACCTCGTGCTCGACCGCTACCTCGACGACGCGCGGCGGCCTGCTGCGGCCGCTGCGCTGCACGAGACCTGCGGGGTGCTCCTCGCCACGGCCGAGTCGTCCGGCGACGCGAGCCTCCGGCTGATGGCGCTGCGCGGGCTGGTCGACGCCGCGGGTCCCGAGCAGGTGAGCGACCTGCGCGCGATGCTCCCCGGTGTCGCCGACGACGACGAGCTGCGGTGGCGGGTCGTCACCCGGCTCGCGGCACTGGGCGGGGCGACGGCCGCAGAGGTCGAGGAGCACCTGGCTCTCGCTCCCACGCACGAGAACTCGCTGCGCGCGGTGCGCGCCCGCGCGTCGCGACCCGACCCGGCCGCGAAGGCGCAGGCCTGGGAGCTCATCACCGCCACCGGTCCCGGTGCGGCCAGCACCGAGGTGGTCCGCACCGCCGCCTCGGGGTTCTGGGTCCCGGGCCAGGCCGCGCTCCTCGCCGACTACCTCCCCCGCTTCCTGCCCGCAGTCATCGAGGTGGAGCGCGAGCGCGGCGCGTGGCTCATCGACCTGATGCTGCTCGCGGGGTGGCCGTGGCACGTGGTCGACCTCGACCTGCTCGAGCACGCCGAGGCAGTCGCGGCCGACCCCGCGTGCTCGTCGACGGTGCGGCGGCACGTGGGCGACTCGGCGTACGACTACCGGCAGGCGCGCACGTCGCAGGAGCGCTGGCTGCGCTGAGCGATCGCGGTGCACGCCGGGCGGCGCGTCGTTAGCCTCCCGGCATGAGCAGCGACCTGTCCCCCGAGCAGCGCCGGCAGGGCAGCCGGTACGTCGTCACCGACGAGGACCGCGCTGCGTTCAAGCGCGACGGCTACGTGCACCTCCGCGGCGTGATGTCTCCCGAGGAGATGGACGAGATCGAAGCGGTCTACGACCGCTTCCTGCGTCGCGAGATCACCGTGGTGGGCAAGGACTTCAACGACATGACCACCGGCGAGCACGGCACCGACCCGTCGGGCTACGCGATCGTCAACGTCATGCTGCCGCGCAAGTACCACCCCGAGTGGCAGGGCAACCTCTACGAGCAGCGCACCTCGAGCATCGCCGAGCAGCTCTGCGGCGAGGGCATGACCCTCGACTTCGACCAGCTGCTGGCCAAGCAGCCGCGTCGCGACGACGCCGTCTTCGGGTGGCACCAGGACCAGGCCTACTGGATCGACACCGACGACCGCCGCACCGCCACCTGCTGGCTCGCCGTCGACGACTCGACCCTGGAGAACGGCTGCCTGCAGTTCCTGCCGGGCAGCAACCACGAGCCGGTGCGGCCGCACCGCCCACTGCACGGCGACGATCGGACCTCGAGCCACACGCTGGTCACCGACCTGCGCCCGGACGACGTCCTGCGCCCGGTGCCGATCAGCCGCGGCGACATCACGGTGCACGGCGAGGGGATCCTGCACGGGTCAGGCGGAAACACCTCCGCCGGCTCCTGGCGACGGGCCTACATCGTCGCCTACCGCAGCCGGTCGACGGTCGAGGAGGAGCGGCGACTGGGCTTCACCCACTCGCACAACGACGGGCTCGAGGTGCTCGACAACGTCGACGGCCTGGTCGCGCTGCGCGAGTCCGGGGACGACGCGTGACCGACCAGCAGCAGGGTGCGCCGCTCGTCCCACCGAGCGGGGTGACGGTGCCGCGGTACGCCGGTCCCGACACGTTCGCCCGGCTGCCCCGTCTCGACCAGGTCGAGCACGCCGGCGTCGCGGTGCTCGGTGTGCCGTTCGACTCGGGCGTCTCCTACCGGCCGGGCGCACGCTTCGGCCCGCAGGGGATTCGCGCCGGGTCCAAGCTGCTGCGGCCCTACCACCCGGCCCTCGACGTCCACCCGTGGGACGCGCAGCAGGTGGTCGACGCCGGCGACGTGGTGGCGAACCCGTTCGACATCGTGGAGGCGATCGGCCAGGTCGAGGCAGCCGCGCGTTCCCTTCTGGCGCAGGCGGATCGGATCGTCACGATCGGCGGCGACCACACGATCGCGCTGCCGCTGCTGCGCGCGGTCGCGGCCGAGCACGGACCGGTGGCGCTCGTCCACTTCGACGCTCACCTCGACACGTGGGACACCTACTTCGGTGCGCCCTACACGCACGGCACGCCGTTCCGCCGCGCCGTGGAGGAGGGCGTGCTCGACCTCGACGTGTCGGCGCACGTCGGCATCCGCGGGCCGCTCTACTCCAAGAAGGACCTCGACGACGACCGCGAGCTCGGCTTCGCGATCGTCAGCACCGAGGAGGTCGCGCGTCGCGGCGTCGACGAGGCCGTCGACCGGGTGCGCGCGCGGGTGGGCGACCGCCCGGTGTACGTGTCGATCGACATCGACGTCCTCGATCCCGCGCACGCGCCCGGCACGGGCACGCCCGAGCCCGGCGGCCTCACCAGCCGCGAGCTGCAGCTGATCCTGCGCGGCCTCACCGACCTGGACCTGGTCGGCGGCGACGTCGTCGAGGTCGCGCCGGCGTACGACCACGCCGAGCTCACCACCATCGCGGCGGCCAACACCGTCTACGACCTGCTCGCCCTCATGGCCCTCGACCCCCTCTAGCCCGCCCCTGTCCTCACGTCACTGCCCGGAAGCACGCAGAACGAGCGGGAATCCGCGCGTCGGGGCAGCGACGTGGGCGCGGCATCTCCGGCGACCGCGGCGACGGCTACCGCGACAACGACCACTCCTAGCACCCACGACGCGCGCCCGGCTGCGCTCCACGACCGCTCCCCGACCGCTCCAGCGCCGTGGTTCTCAGAGCATGATCATGTTCGGGGAGCTACGAGCGGTGCTATGGGCGACATCGGTGCAGGTCAGCGGGGGTGATCGGTCGACCCCGCGGTTCGAGTTGAATGTTCAACGACTCCCAGGTACGGTAGTTGAGACATCAACCAGTTGACCGGGCACCCTCCGCTCGGCCCTCGTTCCTGGGAGACCCCATGACCCTGCTCCGCATCGACGGCAGCATCCTCGGCCCCAGCTCCGCGAGCAGCGAGCTGGCCGACCTGGCGCTGGCCGAGTTCGTCGCCGCCCGTCCCGACGTCCCGGTCGTCACCCGCCACCTCGCGCAGGACCCGATCCCGTCCGACGCGTGGCAGACCGCCGTCGGCGCCGGCTACACCCCGGCCGACGCCCGCACCCCCGAGCAGAAGGCGGCCGTCGAGCTCGCCGCGACCGTCGCGGGCGAGCTCCGCGACGCCGACGTCGCCGTCCTCGCGCTGCCCCTCTACAACTGGGGTGTCTCGCAGCACACCAAGACCTGGATCGACCTCGCCATCGTCGGCGCGGCGCAGGGCGAGCGCCTGCTCGACGGCAAGCACGTCCTCCTCATCACCACGCGCGGCGGCTCCTACGCCCCGGGTACGCCGAAGGAGGGCTGGGACCACAACATCGAGTACCTGCGCCGCATCCTCGTCGACGTGTGGGGCGCGAACCTCACCGTGGTCGAGCGCGAGTTCACCCTCGTCGGCGTCAACCCGGCCCTCGACGAGTTCACCGAGGCCGCCGCCCTCATCAAGAAGGAGGCCCACGAGGCCGCCGTCGACGCCGGCCAGAGGCTGGCCGAGGTGCACGCCGCCTGACGTCGAGCCCCGAGCAAGCAGCTGCACCACCGACGACCCCCGGCACCGAGCCGGGGGTCGTCGTGCGTCCGAGGTCACGACGCGTACGGCGTGACGGCGTCCGCGGCTAGTTGATGATCTCGGCGCGCTCGTCGGCGAGCAGGGCGCCGAGCCGGTCGCGCCACTGCTGCAGCGCCTCGGGCGACAGGCGGGTCCAGTCGTGCACCTCGCGCACGACGCGCAGCGG
>JAKOVT010000387.1 GCA_029781935.1 Actinomycetes bacterium
GATGAGCACGGCCATCACCTCGATCGTGGGCGGCGAGAAGGTCTCGGGCGACGGCGGCCACACCGACGTCAACCCGTCCGACCTCGGCGACGTCGTCCGCGAGTTCGGGCACGTCGGCGCCGACGTGGCGCGCGACGCCCTGGCAGCCGCGCGCGAGGCCTTCCCCGCCTGGTCGCAGACCACGCCGTGGCAGCGCGCCGAAGTCCTCGACCGCGCCGGCAGCGAGGTGCTCGCGCGCGCCGACGAGCTCGGCGACCTGCTGGCCCGCGAGGAGGGCAAGACCCTCCCGGAGGCGCGCGGCGAGGTCGTCCGCGCCGGGCAGATCCTCAAGTTCTTCGCGGGCGACGTGCTGCAGCCGCACGGCAAGGTCGTCGACTCGGTGCGCCCGGGCATCGACGTCGCGATCACCCGCGAGCCGCTGGGCGTCGTGTCGGTCATCACCCCGTGGAACTTCCCGATCGCGATCCCCGCCTGGAAGATCGCGCCAGCGCTGGCGCACGGCAACACCGTGGTCTTCAAGCCGGCCGAGCTGGTGCCGGGCTCGGCGTACGAGCTGGTCGACATCCTCAACCGCGCGGGACTCCCGGCCGGCGCGCTCAACCTCGTGCTCGGCCGCGGCTCGGTGGTGGGGCCGGTGCTCACCACCGACCCCGGCGTCAACGGCGTCACGTTCACCGGCTCGGTCGGCACGGGCCGGGGCATCCTCGACGCGCCGGCGCCGATCGGGCGCAAGGTGCAGCTCGAGCTCGGCGGCAAGAACCCGCTCGTCGTGGTCGACGACGCCGACGTGGCGCTCGCCGTCGAGGCGCTGGTGCAGGGCGGCTTCGGCTCCACCGGCCAGCGCTGCACGGCGTCGTCGTTCGCCGTGGTCACCGATGCGATCCACGACCGCTTCGTCGAGGCGGTGCAGGAGCGGCTCGGCCGGTGGACCGTCGGCGACGCGCGCGGGTCCGGCGTCGACATGGGCCCCGTGGTCGACCCCGGCCAGCTCGAGCAGGACCTCCGCTACCTCGACATCGCCCGGCAGGAGGGTGGCGAGGTCGTCGGCGGCGATGTCCTCGAGCTCGCGACGTCGGGCCACTACCTCTCGCCCGCACTCGTGCTCGGCACGTCGCCCACGCACACCATCAACCGCGAGGAGGTCTTCGGGCCGGTCGTGTCGGTGGTGCGCGTCAGCGGTTACGACGAGGCGCTCGCGGTGGCCAACGGCAGCGACATGAACCTGTCGGCGGGCATCTGCACCACCGACCTCGCGACCGCCGCGCACTTCAAGCGGCACTCGAAGGCGGGCATGGTGATGGTGAACCTGCCCACCGCCGGCGTCGACTTCCACGTCCCCTTCGGCGGCCGCGGCGACTCCAGCCACGGCCCCCGCGAGCAGGGCTTCGCCGCCGTCGACTTCTTCACGACCAGCAAGACGTCCTACACCTTCACCGGCGCCCCCCGGAACTGACCCTGGCGGCGTGATCTTGGTGGAACGTGGGGTTCCCCGCCAGGAATGGGCCGGGAATCCCACATCTCACCAAGATCACGCGGGTGGGGTCGGGCGGGTCAGGTGTCGACGAGGGTGGCCGCGGAGCCCTGGCGGTCCAGGGGCTGCCAGCCGACGCGGGCGCCCTCGAGCGCGGCAGCGACCGACTGCACCACCACGAGGTACATCAGCTGGCGGTAGACCAGCTGCTGCAGCGGGAGCGCCCAGAGCGGCCGCATCGACTCGTGGTCGAGGTGCAGCGCGTAGGCGCCCAGCGCGAGCTGCACCGCGACGAACACCGCCGCGACACCGAGCACCCACCGCCAGTCGAGGAAGACCAGCCCGTAGACGGCCATGACGTCGACGACCGGTCCGAG
>JAKOVT010000401.1 GCA_029781935.1 Actinomycetes bacterium
GGTCGCGGCCCGAGGGCACCACGCTGTCGGTGAACTTCTCGCCCGGCACGGTGATGGACGGCCTGCCCGAGCAGCTCGGCGAGGTGCCGTGGGACCGGATCGTCATCGAGCTCACCGAGCACGTCCCCGTGGAGGACTACTCCGTGCTCAACGCGGCGCTGGCACCGCTGCGCGAGCGGGGGGCGCAGGTGGCCGTCGACGACACGGGTGCGGGGTTCGCGAGCCTGCGCCACATCCTCGACCTCGCCCCCGACGTCATCAAGATCGACATCGGCATCACGCGTGGTGTCGACTCCGACCCGAGCCGCGCCGCGATCGTGACGATGCTCGTCAGCTTCGCCGAGCGGATGGGTGTGCGCGTGGTGGCCGAGGGCGTGGAGACCGAGGCCGAGCGCGACACGATGCTCGAGCTCGGCGCCGTCTACGGGCAGGGCTACCTCTTCGGCCGTCCCGAGATCCCCGGCTGACCGTCCTCGCTGACGGGCACGAGCCGGCCATCGCCACCTGCGCGCTCGGCGTCCGGCAGAGCGCCATCCGCTATGACCAGGACCGAGTCCACGCCGCTTCTGCGGAGAGCCTCCGAGCACGACGAAGGGGACGGACCGGCGGGTCCGTCCCCTTCGTCGAGGTGCGCGTCCTAGAACGCGGCCTCGTCGAGCTCCATGAGCGCGTTGTCGGTCGACTCGGCGATCGCGCGCTCGGCCGCCAGCAGCGGGAAGCGCTGGTGGGCGAAGAACTTCGCGGCGGCGATCTTGCCCTGGTAGAACGCGACGTCGGACTCCGACGGCGAGCCCTTCAGCGCGTCGATGGCGACCGCGGCCTGGCGCAGGAGCAGCCAGCCGATGATGAGGTCGCCGACGCTGAGCAGCAGGCGGGTCGTGTTCTGGCCGACCTTGTAGAGCTCGGTCGAGTCGCCCTGCGCCTTCATCGCGAAGCCGCCGAGCGCGCCCACGATGCCCTGCACATCCTCGAGCGCGGAGCCGAGCATCTCGCGCTCGACGACGAGCGTGCCGTTGCCGGCGTCGCCCTTGGCGAAGTCCTGGATCTCACCGCCGAGACGGGTCAGCGCCTGGAACTGGTCGCGCACCATCTTGCGGAAGAACAGGTCGAGGCCCTGGATGGCCGTGGTGCCCTCGTACAGCGTGTCGATCTTGGAGTCGCGGATGTACTGCTCGATCGGGTAGTCCTGCAGGAAGCCGGAGCCGCCGAGCGTCTGCAGCGACTGCGCGAGCTGCTCGTAGGAGCGCTCGGAGCCGACACCCTTCACGATCGGCAGCAGCAGGTCGTTCATCCGCTCCGCCGTGTCGAGGTCGACGTCTGCAGGAGCGCCGGCCTCGTTGAGCTCGACCTGGTCCTGGTAGTACGCCGTGTAGTGGATGAGGGCGCGCATGCCCTCGGCGTACGCCTTCTGCATCATCAGGCTGCGGCGGACGTCGGGGTGGTGCGTGATGGTGACGCGCGGTGAGTCCTTGTCCATGAACGCCGACAGGTCGCCACCCTGCACGCGGTTCTTCGCGTACTCGAGCGCGTTGAGGTAGCCGGTCGACAGCGTGGCGATCGCCTTGGTGCCCACCATCATGCGGGCGTACTCGATCACCTTGAACATCTGCGCGATGCCGTCGTGCACGTCGCCCACGAGCCAGCCGACGGCCGGCTGCTTGTCGCCGAAGGTGAGCTCGCAGGTCGTGGAGACCTTGATGCCCATCTTCTTCTCGACGTTGGTGGCGAAGACGCCGTTGCGCTCGCCGGTGAGCTCGCCGGTCTCGTGGTCGAAGTGGAACTTCGGGACGACGAACAGCGAGAGGCCCTTCGTGCCGCCCTTCGCGCCCTCGGGCCGCGCCAGCACCAGGTGGACGATGTTCTCGGTCATGTCGTGCTCGGCCGAGGTGATGAACCGCTTCACGCCGGTGATGTGCCAGGAGCCGTCGGGCTGCTGCACCGCGCGGGTGCGGCCGGCGCCGACGTCGGAGCCGGCGTCGGGCTCGGTGAGCACCATCGTGGCGCCCCACTGCCGGTCGATCATGATCTGCGCGATGCGCTTCTGGTCCTCGTTGCCGAGGTGGTCGAGGATGGCGGCGAAGCCCGGTCCGGACATGAACATGAACGCCGGCGGGTTGGCACCGAGCATGAGCTCGCTCGCGGCCCAGCGCAGTGACGGCGGCGCGTGCGTGCCGCCGAGGTGGCGGGGCAGGTCGAGGTTCCAGAAGCCCGACTCCATGAGCGCCTGGTAGGACTTCTTGAACGCGTCGGGCATCGTGACGGTGCAGGTCGCGGGGTCGTAGACCGGCGGGTTCCGGTCGGCCTCGGTGAACGACGCCGCGAGCGGGCCCGTGGCCAGCCGCTCGACCTCGCTGAGGATCTCGTGGGCGGTGTCGGCGTCGATCTCGGTGTACGGGCCGGTGCCCATGCGGTCCTGCGCACGGAACACCTCGAAGAGGTTGAACTCGATGTCGCGCAGGTTCGACTTGTAGTGGCTCATGGGCGCGGTCTCCCCGGTTCGGCCGTGCGGCGGTTCGTGCGGTGGGTACGACGGTCACCGGCGTGTGGGTTACTCGCCGGTAACTCCATGATGCTACTCGCGGGTAACTCGCGCAAGAGCGTGTCCCTGAACGTGTCCTGAAGGCGCGTCGTCGCAGGTCAGGCGCCCTCCCCTCCCGACCCATTCCCCGAACATGATCATGTTTCGGGAACAACCCAGGGGTGCGAGCACGGATCGAGCCCGGGGGGCGGGGTGCGGGTGGGACCGTGGCGCAGGTCGGTCCCGTGGGGGCGGCGTAACGCGGAGCGGGGTGCCGGGAAGAAGGGGGCATGGACGAGCAGCGGCGCGACGAGGCGTGGCTCGAGGCTCTGTTCCGCGCCCACCACCGCGCGGTGCTCGCCTACGCCGTACGCCGGCTGCCCGGCGACCCCGCCGACGCCGACGACGTCGTGGCCGAGGTCTTCGCCGCTGCCTGGCGCCATCGCGAGCGCGTCCCGGACGAGGCGCTGCCGTGGCTGTACCGCACGGCCGCGCACCACGTGCAGCACCGCCGCCGTTCGACCGCGCGGCGCCGCCGGCTCGCGGAGCGCCTCGGCGGCCTCGGCGGCGAGGGCTCGAGCGCCGCGGTTGCCGACGCGACCGATGCCGTCGACGAGCGCCTCGACGCTGCCGCGCGCGTGGCGAGCGTGCTCGAGGCCCTCCCCCCTCGCGACGCCGAGATCCTGCGCCTGTCGGTGTGGGAGGAGCTCGACGCCGCCTCCATCGCCTATGTCCTGAGCATCGGCCCGACCGCGGTCCGCGTGCGCCTCCATCGAGCCCGTCGCCGCGCCGAGCGCCTGCTCGCCGTTCCCGATCCCGAGGCGCCCGCGTCGTTCGCGCGCGCGCCGGTCCCCGAGGAGATCCGATGACCACCGACCTCGACCAGCTCCTGCACGCCGCCGACCCGGCCGCCGGCATCGTGCCGTACGACGAGCCGCGGATCGCCGATGCTCTGTCGCGCGCTGTCGACGACGAGGCTCGCTCCGAGGTGGCGCCGATGCGTCGGCCGCGCGGAACCCGGGTGCGCGTCGCGCTCGCAGTCGCCGCAGCGGCGGCGGTGCTCCTCGTGCCCGTCGTGTCGCTCTCCGGCGGCGGCGCGGCGTCGCCCGCGGCTGCCGCCGTGCTCTCTCGGGCGGCGTCGATCGGGGCCACCGACCCGGTCTCACGCCCCGACCAGTGGTTCGTCGTCACCACCACCGGGTTCACCCTGGCGATGTCGACGGGTGTCGACAAGGAGTCGCCGGCGGCGTGGTCCGCCTGGCTGGTGAGCTCGCGGCGTACCGAGTACGTCGCGGTCGACGGGTCGCGGCCGTCGTGGGTCGCCGAGACCGACGGCGAGACCGCACGCCTCGTCGCCGGTGATGGCGACCGACCTCAGCGCACGACCGACACCTGGACGTCGAACCTCGCGCCGCGCGACGTCCCCGCCACCTGGCAGGTGCCGAGCCCGGCGTTCCTCGCAGCCCTCCCGCGCGACGTCGACGCCCTGCGCGCCCGGCTGTACGCCGACACCGAGGGTCGCGGCAGCAGCGCCGACGGCGAGGTGCTCGTGTACGTCGCCGACGTACTGCGGTCGGGTCTGGTCCCCGCCGACCTGCGCTCGTCGCTGTACCGCGTGCTCGAGACCGTGCCCGGCGTCGAGGTCACCACGCAGAGCGTGAGCATCGACGGCGCGACCGGTGTCGGCATCGGCCGGCTCGAGGACGTCAACGGGATCCGCCAGGAGATCGTCGTCGACCCGACGACCGGCGAGGTCGTCGCCGAGCGCCAGATCGCCGTGGGCGACGTCGACGGCATCCCCGCGGGCACCGTCATCGGCCAGACGACAGTGACCCGGACGCTCGTCGACACCGTCCCGACCTCGGTGACGTCGGTCGCCCGCCACGACCACTGCGCGGTGTCCGCCGACGGCGGAGTCTCCTGTACCTGACGAGACGCCAACCCGCCCGCGCAACATCCGGCATTCGGTGATCGCACCCAGGCCGGAGAATCAGTTCCTGGCGAGAAGCAGCCAGTAGCCGATTCCGAAGGCTGCGACGATGCCGATGTTCGTTGCCAGGCGCACCCACGGCTTGTCGCGCAGGAACGCAACGTCGACACCCACGATGATCGCGATCATGAGCAGGGCGACCAGCAGCCCAGTGGATGTCCGACTCATCGGTGGCCCGCCAGCCGGCTACGCGGATGCAGCGGCGTACACGAGCAGCGCGATCCCGAGCGCTAGGAGTACCGCGCCGATGGTCACGCCGGTGCGCCGCGAGATGCCCAGGTTGGGACCTCGCGTGAGAGAGACGATCAGGGCGATGATCCCGGTGGCCGTGAGGACGATGCCCGGAACGTTCGAGCCCATATGTGGTCCTTCCTCGGCGGACGACGACCGCGATGCAGGCGCGTCTCCAGCTGATCGTAGGCTGCCGTCGCGCCCTGTCGCCGTACAGGCCACTGCGCGACGTTCGCGCTCCACCCGGGCCAGGAATCGGCTCGCAGCCGGTGCCGACATCGTCTCGGTCGCCGCCGCGGTTGAGTCGGACGCGGCCTTGGACCCGGCCGGAGTTCACCGGATCGGTGCTCGCTGCGTGGACTGCGTGACCAGCGTGAGGTGCGCGAGGTGCGCGGGTGTCGGTGGAGCAGCCCTGCGTCAGGGCCGGAGTCTTCGGGCGCGCAGGGGCGGGGGCGTGAACTCCCAGCAGCCGCGTTCGTGCCCGGTCAAGCCGGGACGCAGCGCCATCGTCCAGCCGCCCTCGTGCAGGGCGATGTGGTGGGTGACGCACAGCAGCCCGAGATTGGGGAGATCGGTCGCACCTCCGTGCTGCCACGGGAGCACGTGGTGGGCGTGGCAACGGGCCGCCCGAGCCCGGCAGCCGGGGAAGACGCAGTGGCCGTCGCGCACCTCGAGCGCACGGCGCAGGCGCGCGGACACGGTGCGCTCGCTGAGGCCGACGTACAGCACCGAGCGGGACATCGCCTCGAGAGTCGCGGTGACCGTCCCGAGGTAGTCGTCGGCGGTCGTGGACCGAACGGCCGCGGCAGGGCTCGCGACCGCCTCCGGCACGGCGGGGACCGGCCCGAGCTGCGCGGTGGTCGTCAGGACTCGGGTGACGTCGGAGTCGCAGAGCAGCCGGTCCAGCGACGGCGCGGCGAGCAGGGCCTCGCCGTCGTCGTCGCCGGTCTGCAGCCCTCCCGTGAGCGGAGCGGCTGCGTCGGTCAGATCCGCGATCACCGTGAGGTGCGCAGCCACGCGGTGGTGCGACCCGAGCTCGGCGTCGTCGAGACGGTCGGTCATGAGCTCGGCCAGCGCCAGGGCGTGCAGCTGCTCGGGACGCAGTCCGGCGGCGCGGCGGCCGCGGTCGTGGTCGTGGCATACCGGCTGGCGATGTGCTTGCCCCGCACCGAGCCGAGCCTGCGGTCGAGCCGCCCGGTGACGACCGTGGCCGTGGCCGATGCCGCGTCGATGGCGAGGTGCAGGTCGCGGGTGAAGGTCTCGAGCAGCTCGTCGGGGAACTCGCCGAGCAGGCTGGGGTCGTCGGCCAGCGCTCCGCTCAGCTCACGGGCGCAGCCGAGGAGGTCCTCGACGCGACGTGCGAACGCCGGCACCGTCATCGGTGCGCGCGTGCCATCGGTCGTCGAGGTCATGCGGACAACCTAGCCACCACCTCCGACAGTC
>JAKOVT010000406.1 GCA_029781935.1 Actinomycetes bacterium
CACGATGGACGGCTGGTACGGCCGGATCTACCAGGGCTGCGGATTCTTCCCGCCCGACAAGCCGATCGCGACGTTCACCAAGAAGGAGCTCGACGCGCTGCTCTACAAGGAGCCGACGAAGATCAAGGTCGACGGCATCAACCTCACCTACGAGGGCCTGATCCCGAAGATCCAGAAGTCGATGCTGTCCAAGGACGTCGACTCGCTGCAGCCGCACGTCCGCGCGTTCGTCGAGCGGGCGGCGACCTTCAGCACCTGCCCCGACTGCGAGGGCACGCGACTGTCGCCGGAGGCGCGGTCGTCGAAGGTCGCGGGGATCTCGATCGCCGACGCGTGCGCGATGCAGATCAGCGACCTCGCGGAGTGGGTGCGCGGTCTGGACGAGCCGTCGGTGGCACCGCTGCTGGAGGCGCTCGGGGCCACGCTCGACTCGTTCGTCGAGATCGGTCTGGGCTATCTCTCGCTGGACCGGCCCGCGGGCACGCTGTCCGGCGGCGAGGCGCAGCGCACGAAGATGATCCGCCACCTCGGGTCGTCGCTCACCGACGTCACATACGTCTTCGACGAGCCGACGATCGGCCTCCACCCGCACGACATCCAGCGGATGAACTCGTTGCTGCTCGCGCTGCGCGACAAGGGGAACACGGTCCTCGTCGTCGAGCACAAGCCCGAGGCGATGGCGATCGCCGACCACGTGGTCGACCTCGGTCCCGGCGCGGGCACCGACGGCGGCACGATCGTGTACGAGGGATCGCTGGCCGGCCTGCGGAGGTCGGGCACGGTGACCGGGCGCCACCTCGACGACCGCGTGTCGCTCAAGGACTCGACGCGTACGCCGACCGGTGCCCTCGAGGTCCGTGGCGCCTCGACGCACAACCTGCGCGACGTCGACGTCGACATCCCGCTCGGCGTCCTCGTCGTCCTGACAGGGGTCGCCGGTTCGGGCAAGAGCTCGCTCATCCTGGGCTCGGTGGCCGACCGCGAGGGCGTCGTCGTCGTCGACCAGACCGGCATCCGCGGCTCCAGGCGCTCCAACCCGGCGACGTACACGGGTGCTCTCGAGCCGATCCGCAAGGCGTTCGCCAAGGCGAACGGCGTGAAGCCGGCGCTCTTCAGCGCGAACTCCGAGGGCGCGTGCCCGGCGTGCAACGGCGCGGGCGTCATCATCACCGACCTCGCGATGATGGCCGGCATCCCGGTGACCTGCGAGGTCTGCGAGGGCCGGCGCTTCGACGACGCGGTGCTCGACTACCGCCTCGGCGGTCGCGACATCAGCGAGGTGCTGGCGATGCCGGTGGCGGAGGCCGCATCGTTCTTCGCCGACGGCGAGGCACGGACGCCGGCAGCGCACGCGATCCTCGCGCGGCTGGTCGACGTCGGCCTCGGCTACCTGCGCCTCGGACAGCCGCTCACGACGCTGTCCGGCGGCGAGCGGCAGCGGCTCAAGCTCGCGACGCACCTCGGAGAGAAGGGCGGTGTGCTCGTCCTCGACGAGCCCACGACCGGTCTGCACCTCGCCGACGTCGAGGCGCTCCTCGCGCTGCTCGACAGGCTGGTCGACGAGGGGCGCTCGGTGATCGTCATCGAGCACCACCAGGCCGTCATGGCCCATGGCGACTGGATCATCGACCTCGGCCCGGGCGCCGGCCACGACGGCGGCCAGGTCGTGTTCGAGGGCACTCCCGCCGATCTCGTGGCCGCGCGCTCGACCCTGACCGGCCAGCACCTGGCTCAGTACGTCGGGGCCTGACGCCGCTCAGGCGCGGCGGTCCATCCGGCCGCCGGCCGCGCCGTCGAGCTGGCCGCCATGTCGCTCCGCCAGCTCCTGCAGGTCGGTCTGGCGCTGCTCGAACCCGGCGTCGGGCGGCAGGTCGGCGGGCACGACGTGGACCCAGGAGCCGTCGTGGTCGGGCACGACCTCGACGCCGAGAGGGGACTGCTCGCGCAGCTCGTCGGCGCACGCGCGCGCGGACGCCTCGTCGGGGAACCGCAGCTGGTGGGTCCACACCCGCTCCTCGGGCCCTGGCCGCTCGTCGTCGTACTCCCCGCGGCAGTAGCGCAGCTGCTGGCAGAGGTCGCCGAGGATCGCGGTGGCCTCGCCCCGGTGCTCCGCGTCGTCGAGCGCTCCGTCCCTCGCCAGGCGCTCACGGACGCGGCGCAACGTGGGGTTGTCCTCGTCGCCCAGCGACGACCCGGTCAGCGTCGCCAGAACCCCGACGAGCAGCCGCGCATCTCGCTCCAGGAGCCGGTAGGGCGTCTGCTGGTCTGCCGTGCGCGCATCCCTCGTCATGACGCCACCGTGCACCCGCGGACCTCCGCCCCGCCAGCGGCTCCGCGTGCCAGGATCCGTCGCATGTGGCGGACAAACGACGGAGTCGTGCACACGGTCGCCGTCGCCGACCCGGAGGTGCTCTTCACCGGTGGGGCGCTGGAGTCCGTGCGGTCGCTGGTCTCGGATCGCGACGGATCCGTGCTCGACGTGGAACGGATCGTCCTGCGCACGATCGACGAGTCGGCGCGGCCGCCGTACGACGAGGACGCCGAGCGTCCCTTCGTCGCCGCAGCCCCCGAGCGGGGGATCTTCGCGACCGTCGTCCACACCGAGCAGGAGCTCCGGCAAGGCCTCGCTGCACTCCACTGGCGCTGGCGGCTCGACGTCGTCCTGGCGCTCCAGGACCTCGCCGACCGCTGGCAGGATGACGGCCACGACGAGCTCTGATCGCTGGCCGTCGAGTCACAGCTCGGTGAGCGCCGCAGGAGCCGGTCGTGTGCGGTGGTGCGTCTGCATGCCGGGCTTCCCCGCGCCTGACGCCGAGACACGGCTCGGACCGGCCACTGCGCCGTCGGGCGCGCGGTGCTTGGCGACGACGACGCGCCGTGCCGCACACGCTCTCCGCCTGCCGGACACGAGTGCCCGCAATGGGTGGTGCGCCCTTCCTCAGGGCTGGGGTCTGGGTGGGGCGAGGGTCCAGCAGCCGGTCTCGTGCGGGCTGGTGCCCGGGGTCCGGGTGATGGTCCAGCCGCCCTCGTGCACCGAGATGTGATGACGTGGGCAGAGCAGGCACAGATTGTCGAGGTCGGTGCTGCCGGAGTTCTCCCACTCGACGACGTGGTGGGCCTGGCAGCGGCGGGGGTGGGCGCGGCAGCCGGGGAAGATGCAGTGCCGGTCGCGGGCCTGGAGAGCGCGGCGTTGGGCCAGGGTGGCTGTGCGCTGCGAACGTCCGACGAAGAGCACGGCGATCGCGGTGGAGCGCAGGAGCTGGGCGAGGTGGTCGGTGCCGGTGGCGGTCTCCAGCGCGAGGAGGCGCTGCACGATCACAGGGGTGATCGAGGCGTCGCACATGATCCGCCGCGCCGCAGCGGTGGAGATCAGCACCGGGTCGTCGCTGCCGGGCATCGTCAGCTCGGCCCCGAGTCCGGCCTTCAACTCATCCAGCGTCACCTGCACCGTGATGTGGGGCGCGACGCCCTGATGCGATCCGATGGCGCCGTCGTCGAGGAGGCGGGTCATCACGTCGGCGAACGCGACCGCGCGCAGGTGGTCCCACCGGTCGTTGGACCGCGTCCCACTCTCCGCCGCGGCACCGCAGGAGCACCACCGCCGAGCATCGTCGCCGACCTGCATCGGGGTCGCGAGCGGGCAGCCGGGTTCGTGGTCGACGTCGGGGTCGGCGTCGAGGATCCGGCGGGCGTACTGGTCGACCACGGTCAGCACCGCCGCACCCGCCTCGTGGGTGAGCCATGCCTCGATCCGGGTCAGGTCGCCGACCTGCACGCAGGTGAGCGACTGCTCGTCGTAGGCGGCGACCGCACGGTCCTTCTCGTGCGCGGACTCCGCCAGCAGCCGCAGCTTCCCCACCGCCCGCTTGGTGTCGGCGACCGAACCCTGCGACGCCACGGGCAGCAGGACGTCGATCGCCTCGGCGCGCAGCCGGTCCTTCTCCGCGCGCGAGGTCTTCAGCAGCTTCAGGAAGCCGGACACCCCGCAGGTGAGCTCGCGGACCGAGTCGCCGCTGACCTCGCCCGCGAGCCACGCCTGCGCGACCGGTGCCGAGTGCTCGCGCAGGTCGCGCGCCCGAGCTATCACCGTCGCCGCCGTCGACGCGCCCAACCCGGCCTCCACCTCCAGCCAGCGCCGGGGCGAGGCGTACTGACCGGCGATCAGCGTGCCGGTCGCGGGACCGGCCACCGCGGTGACGTGGCCGACGAGGGTGGTCGCGGCAGCGGTGGCCTGGTCGGCCAGCCGCAGCAGGTCCACCGCGACCTCGGCGGCGACGTCGGCCGGCAGCGAACCGAGGTCCAGCCGGCCACCCTCGGCGAGAGCGCCCGCGACGAACCCGACCAGCGCCGTGCTGCGCGCGGTGGCGTCGCGCAGCGCCGGGACCGTGACCGGTCCCGTGCCAGGAGGCTGGGTCGAGCTCATGTGCAGGACTCTAGGGAGGGGGTCTGACAGTGCACCCCTACTGGAACCCGTTGCAGCCCAACGGTTTTCCGCCGTCAGCGAACCCGAGATGTCCACAGTTCAGGGCTCGTCGGCGCGTCGTCCACAAGCGCGCCGCGACACAAGGCCACGCTTGCGAAGAATCTGCTCCAAGTCCCCCACCGACGGTCGTCGGTGATCGTGCCGTCTCCGAGCCTCCGCGCCTCGGCATGACCACGGCGGTGACCTCGGTGATCAGGGGCGCTTCCACGGAGCCCGACGGAAGACCAGACTGACCGCACAGATCGGGGGCGACCGTGACGGAGCACGCCAGCACCAGCCCGGCGGACGACGCCCCGCAGGCGACCTCGGGCCGGGGTGCGGTCGCGCTCGCCGTCGTCGCGGTGGTCGTCATGGTGGCGGCACCTGCACGCGTCTGGCTGCTGGCGGCCGTGCACGGCGCCACGGACCCGTCCACCGCGGGGTCCCTCACGGCCTTCTGGCTCGTCGCAGGCCTGCTGCCGACCGTCGTCGGCGTTATCACCTGGCTGCTGCTGCGCCGCCGTCCGCCCGGACGCCGCTTCGTCCTCGCCGCCACCGCGGCGTGCCTCGTCGGCTTCGTGACGATCATCCCGATCACGCCGTACGTGTTCGCGTTCTAGCCGACCGGCCCGGAACGCGACTGCGGCCGGACCCCCGAGGGGATCCGGCCGCAGCCAGGGGAAGCAGTCGGGCTACTTGAGGAAGTCGGGGACGTCGAGGTCGTCCTCGTCGCCGCTGTCGTCGAAGACGATCGTGCGCGGCTCACGGCGGGGCTCCTCCTCGATCGTGGTCAGGTCGACCGACTCGATCTCCACGACCGGCTCGGCGACCGCAGCCGTCTCGACCGCCTTCTCCGCGGGCTTGGTGGTCGTGCGGCGCGCCGGCGGGAGGCCGCCGTCGAAACCGGCGGCGATGACCGTCACACGCACCTCGTCGCCGAGGGTGTCGTCGATGACCGCGCCGAAGATGATGTTCGCCTCGGGATGCGCGGCGTCGGCCACGAGACGCGCGGCCTCGTTGATCTCGAACAGACCGAGGTCCGAACCGCCCGAGATGGAGAGCAGGACGCCGTGCGCGCCGTCGATGCTCGCCTCGAGCAGCGGGCTCGAGATCGCGGCCTCGGCCGCGGCCACCGCGCGGTCGTCGCCGCGCGCCGAGCCGATGCCCATGAGCGCCGAACCGGCGCCGGCCATGATGCTCTTCACGTCGGCGAAGTCGAGGTTGATCAGACCCGGCGTGGTGATGAGGTCGGTGATGCCGGACACGCCCTGCAGCAGCACCTGGTCGGCCTGCCGGAACGCGTCGAGCATCGAGATGTTGCGGTCCGACAGCGACAGCAGCCGGTCGTTCGGGATCACGATGAGGGTGTCGACCTCGGCGCGCAGCGCGTCGACGCCGGAGTCGGCCTGCACACCGCGGCGCTTGCCCTCGAAGCCGAACGGGCGGGTCACGACACCGATGGTGAGCGCGCCGAGCTGGCGGGCGATCTTGGCCACGACGGGCGCGCCGCCGGTGCCGGTGCCGCCGCCCTCGCCGGCCGTCACGAACACCATGTCGGAGCCCTTGAGGACCTCCTCGAGATCCTCCGTGTGGTCCTCGGCCGCACGGCGCCCGACCTCGGGGTCGGCGCCGGCGCCGAGACCGCGTGTGAGCTCGCGACCGATGTCGAGCTTGACGTCGGCGTCGCTCATGAGCAGCGCCTGCGCATCGGTGTTCACCGCGATGAACTCGACGCCCTTGAGGCCGACCTCGATCATCCGGTTGACGGCGTTGACGCCGCCGCCGCCGATGCCGACGACCTTGATCACCGCGAGGTAGTTCTGGGGAGCCGCCATGGCCCTGACCCTTCTCTCGACCGTCGCGGAGGCCCTTCCCCAGGCGCCGCGACAACTCTCACCCTCATGTAGAGGCTGATAGTTATGTCATCCTGTACCTGAGGGGTGA
>JAKOVT010000424.1 GCA_029781935.1 Actinomycetes bacterium
CCTGTACCTGCTGCTCAGCGGCATCTTCCAGCTGGTGCAGTCGTTCTCGTCCGCGCAGCACCACCGGGCGCTGCTGGCGATCTCCGGCATCCTGTCGATCATCCTCGCCGTCTACATGTTCAAGGCGGTCCGCGCCGACCTCTCGGCCGAGATCCTCGCGCTGTTCATCGGGATCGCCTGGCTGTTCCGCGGCATCGTCGAGCTCATCGTCGGCCTGCAGAGCAAGGGCGTCGACGGCCGCGGCTGGCTCATCACCGGCGGCATCCTGCTCATCATCGGCGCCGTCGTGATCTGGGCCTGGCCGAGCGCCGCCGTCAGCCTGATCTTCACCCTGACCGGCATCGTGCTCATCATCGTGGGCATCAGCGAGATCGTCGGGTCGTTCCAGATCAAGAAGCTCGCCGCAGCCTGACCGGTTCACCGACGAGAGGCCGCCGGGTGCTCCCGGCGGCCTCTCGCGCGTACGGGGAGGCGGAGCACCTGGCCGTGCAGCCACTGCCCGCGGTGGCGCGCGTCCCGTCCTGAAGTCGGGCAGAGTGGAGCATGACGGTCAGGGCGTGCGGAGCCTAGGGGGGATCCGGCGCACGATCGCGCAAGGAGGTGGGTCATGGTCGCCGAGACCAGCCAGACCCTCGATCGCGGGCTCACCGTGCTCGAGCTGTTGTCGGACGCGCCGGACGGGCTCACCGTCACCGAGATCGCCGGGAAGCTGGGCGTCTCACGCACCGTCGTCTACCGCCTCGTCGTCACCCTCGAGCAGCACGCCCTGCTGCGTCGCGGGGGAGACGGCCGCTGCCGGCTCGGCATGGCCGTGCTCGCCCTCGCCCGCCAGGTGCAGCCGGTGCTGCGCGAGGCGGCGATCCCGGCGCTGCGACGCCTCGCCGACTCCGTCGGCGCCACCGCCCACCTCACCGTCGTCGACGGCCAGGACGCTCTCGCCGTCGCCGTGGTGGAGCCGACGCGCTCGGATTTCCACGTGGCCTATCGCGTGGGGGCCCGGCACCCGCTCGACCGCGGCGCGGCCGGCAAGGCCGTGCTGGCGGCGCGGGCCACGGGTGGTCGACCGTTCGAGCCGGGCTGGGTCGTGTCGACGGGCGAGCTGCAGCAGGGTGCCTACGGCCTGGCCGCGCCGCTGCTGGGTGTCGCGGGCATCGAGGCCTCGGTCGGCGTCGTCACGCTGATGGAGCTGCCCGTCGAGGACGTCGGGCCCAAGGTTCTGCGCGCCGCCGGCGAGGTCGCCCGCGCCCTGCGCTGAGGCTTCCGTCGTAGTTCCCCAAACATGATCATGTTCGGGGAACTACGGGTGCGGAGTGCCCGGCGGCACGGGGTGCGCGGCGGCAGGGCCTGCTAGTAGCAGCCGGTCAGGGTGGTCGGCACCAGGTCGACCGCGAACCGCGTAGCGAGCGGCGTGTACGCCGGGTTGCGCGCGACCATCACCGCGAAGATGCGGGGTCGACCGTCGGTGCCGGTCGCGTAGCCGGCGAGCCCGATGGCGTCGCGCAGCGTGCCGGTCTTGGCGAAGACCTTCCCGCGCGCGCAGATCGTCGGCTTCGTCGAGTAGCGCGACGACAGCGTGCCGCTGACGCCGCCCACCGGCAGCCAGGCCCGCAACGGGGCGAGCTCGGGGTGCTCGGGGGAGATGGCCAGCCGCAGCAGGCTCACGAGGCCGCGCACGGTGAGCCGGTCGGAGCGCGACACCCCGCTGCCGTCGTAGACCGCCCAGCCGCGCGTGTCGACCCCGAGCGCCGCGAGCTCGCGCATCTCGTTCGCGCGCGCACCGGCCCAGGTGGGCGCGACGCCGCGCGCCACCGCGTTGTGGCGGAACAGCATCTCGGCGACGTCGTTGTCCGACACCTTGAGCATCCACGCGAGCGCGGCGCCGGAGGTGTTGCCGGCGAACCGCGCGATCTCGGGGGCGTCCTTCGCGGCGGTGAGCCGTCCGTCGTACGCGGCGTACGGGTGGAGATCGGTGCGTGCGGCGAGCAGCGCCTGGAGCGCCACGCCGACCTGGCCCGCGAAGTAGGTCGCGGCGTCCTTGCTCGTGTCGCTGCTGTGCCGCAGGTCGCGCTTGAGCGCGCGCACCGGTGACACCACGCCGGGCTGGTAGCTCGACGGCCACCCGGGGGCCAGCGTGGGCGCAGGGAACAGCGAGTCGTCGACCCGCACGGAGACCCGGAACGGCGTGGGAGCGGAGGCAGGGACCGGCGTCGTCGTCGGCGGCGCGGGCACGCGCGTCGCGAGGACGGCCGCCGTGCTCCGCGCCAGGCGGAGCAGCTGCGAGCTCGACAGCAGCGGGTCGCCGCCCGCGACGAGCACGATCTCGCGCACCGTCCGGCCGTCGACCACGACGGTGGGGAAGCGGGTCGACGTACCGAGGACGCGCAGCGTGGTGACCGCGGTGGCGAGCTTCGTGGTCGAGGCGCCGCGCAGGGATGCCGCGACGTTGTAGCCGTAGAGCGTGCTCCCGTTCGTGGGGTCGACCACCAGCGCCGCCTTCGCCGTCGAGGCTGCGATGGGCGACGGACGGAGGAACCGGGACGGGAGCAGGCGGGCGATGCGTGCGTCGGCGGCGGCCAGGGCCGCCGACTCGGCCGTGCGGTCCGAGCTGCGCGGCGCGGTGGTCGGGGCGGGCTCGGGGCTGGTCGCGGCGAACGCCGGGGACGAGCCGAGGAGCACAGCGGCTGCGGCGAGGGCGACGACGGAGCTGCGGCGGTTCACCGCACGACGGTAACCCGAGCCGGCCGCCGGTCGGGAGCGGGCTCGCGGCGTTCGGGTGTCAGCGGTCGGAGTCGCGCGCGGCGGTCGCGACGAGCGGCAGGACGCGGTGCGGCACCTGGGTGGCGAGCGCGATCACCGTCGAGGTGCGACCGATGCCCTCGGTGCCCACCACCTGGTCGATGACGCGCTGCAGGTCGGCGTTCGAGCGGGCGACCACGCGGCAGAGCAGGTCGCCGCTGCCGGTGATGGTGTGCACCTCGAGGACCTCGGGGATATCGGCGAGGCGGCGGCCGATCTCGTTGTGGCCGCTCTGCGCGATCTCCAGCGTCACGAAGGCGGTGACGGGGAAGCCGAGCGCGGTCGTGTCGACGTCGGGACCCCACCCGGTGACGATGCCGCGGGCGGCCATCTTGTCCAGGCGCGCCTGGACGGTGCCGCGCGCGAGCTTGAGCCGACGGCTGGCCTCGAGCACGCCGATGCGGGGCTCGGCGGCGAACAGGTCGAGGATGGCGGCGTCGATGGAATCGACCGGGATCGTGTCGGGCATGTCGACCATTCCCTGGGCTGTTCGCTGGGCGAACTGATCAGTGACTTCGCGGGAACCTTAGCGCATCTGGGCAGGTTGCTGGGCGTGTCCTGGGCGTCTTGCTAGGTGAGCCTTGCCTTGCCACCCTCGCGCCATGACCCAGACCGCCGATCCCCTCGTCGTCACCGCCGCCGACCCCTTCCCGCTGCGCGGGATGGACGCGATCGTGTTCGCCGTCGGCAACGCCCGGCAGGCGGCGCACTGGTACTCCACCGCGTTCGGGATGCGGGTCGTGGCCTACCGCGGGCCCGAGACCGGCGACCGCGACCACACCGGCTACGTCCTCGAGAGCGGCTCCGCGCGCTTCGTCCTCGTCGGACCGGTGCACGCCGGCGCCCCGGTGGCG